>NZ_CP019952.1:1364542-1666927 GCF_002021815.1 Pseudomonas parafulva | reverse complement strand
TTCCTCGACCGCCGCACTCATTTGCGTGACGGCCGTGGCGGCCAGCTGAATTTCATCATTCTGGCGCGTGAGCCCGCGGGTGCTCTCATCGGTGACGGCGTTGAGCTCTTCGGCCGCGGAGGCGAGCTGATCCGCTGCGTTGGCGATTTGCTCCAGGGTGCGCTTGAGGCCTTGCTGCATGACCCCCAGGGCGTTTAGCAGTTGGCCCGTCTCGTCGGCGTGACCTGTCGCCACGGGTTTGCTCAGGTCGCCGCCTGCGATGCGCTCGGCCGTATTGACCGCCAGCGCGATCGGTTTGCTGATGACCCGGCTGATGAACATACCCAGCAAAATGGCGGCTACGAACGCCGCACCGATACCCAAGTACAGGTTGAACTTGGCCGCCGCCTCGTTGTGTTTTGCAGCTCGCGCACCTTCATCGATCTGCCGGTTATTGGACTCGACCATGGTGGTCAAGTCGTCGAGCACGGTACGAAATGCCTGGTGCAATTCGCCGGCCATCAATTGCCTGGCTTCGGCCAAGTCACCTCGTGCGATGGTGGCTACCGTCCGATCCATGATGGCCTGGTAGGCTGGCCAGTCTTTTTCCATGCGATCGCCGGCAAGGCGTTCATCGTCGGACAACGGCGTTGCTCGATAGATCGCGAATGCCTGCTCGCTGCTCTGCCGGTTTTCTTTCATGGACGCAAGAATGGCAGCGCGTTCAGCTTCGGGCGCATTGATTGCGGTAGCCGCTACAAGCCGGTAAAGGTCCTGGCTCTGGGCAATGGCACTGGAACGCGCCTCTGCAACCTGGGCCACCGACACGAGATTGTTGGCAAATACACTTTGCAAACTAGACGAAAGCGAGCCGATTCCTTGGCTACCGACAACTCCTACACTCAAGGTGATCAGCGCGCACAGCGCGAAAGCGAGGTACAGCTTGACCGACAACCTGGCATCGTAGAACCAATTCATGAGTTAAACCCTGGAACGAAGTGAGAGAAAAACGAGCTGTCAGCCGCGCATCATGTCGGCCGCCTGCTCGGTAGCCTCCGTCGTGCGCGTGGCCAACTTGCGTACTTCATCGGCCACCACCGCAAACCCCCTGCCCGCCTCCCCGGCACGTGCTGCCTCGATAGCGGCATTGAGCGCCAGCAGGTTGGTCTGGCTGGCAATGCTCTGAATGGTGCCGACGATCTGGGTAAGCTTGGTGATGTTGGATTCCAGGGTGCGCTGGTGGGCTGCTTCGGTCTCACGCATGGCAGACTGCTGGTGCTCCAGATCAACGTCCACCAATGCCCCGACCACACGTAACGGCGCGCCGTAGGAATCGCGTTTGGTCTGGCCACGGGCGCGGAACCAGCGGTACTCCCCGCTTTTCATTTTCAATCGGTACTCGATGTCGAACGGCGTCTTGCCCGTACGGTCGTTCAGGTGCGCCTGGAAGGCTTCCAGGCTGTAGGCCTTGTCCTCCGGGTGCAGGCGTGAGGCCCAGCTGTCCAACACGTCCGGGAATTCTTCGACGGTTTCGAAGCCCAGCAAACGGCGGAACTGCGGCGACCACCAGAAGGGGTTCTTGGGATTGACGGGGTCACCGGCGATCACTTCCATGTCCCACAGCCCGTCCGAGAGCATTTCCCGCGCCAGTTCGAAACGGGTGATGATCACGTCGTGCTCATGTTCGCGCTGCAACTCGTCGTGGATGTCGCGCAAGGCGCCGGCAACGCGCAAAGGCACGCCCCGTGCATCGCGCAGGGTTTCACCCTGGGCGAAGAACCAGCGGTAGCTGCCGTCTTTCATGGCCAGACGGTTGCGCACCCGGTAGGGGGTCATGCCTGATTTGTCGTTCAGGTGGCGAGCGAAGGCGTCCAGGGTGGCGGCCTTGTCTTCCGGGTGTAGGCGGTCAGCCCAGCTGGCCAGGACATTGGGAAAATCGCGCTCGTCGCGAAACCCCAGCATTTCGCGAAATTGCTGCGACCACCAGAAGCGGTTGCGCGGGTTGACCGGGTCACCAGCCACCACTTCCATGTCCCACAAGCCTTCGCTAGATGCACGATTGACCAGGTCGAATCGGGTTTCCGAGGCGCGCGCATTGGCGTCGGCCTCGGCCAGCATCAACCGGGCGTTTTCCAGCTCGCGCTCAAGCTCGGCAATACGGCCTTCACGCTCAATGGCATGCAACTCACGCGAGGTCCATTCACGTTGCACGTCTGTCCAACTGGCGGCAGTGCGGCCACCGTCGGTGTGTGTTTGCGGGAGGGAGGCAGCCAGCTGCGTGAGCGCCTGGCGCTCGCCGCGGTTACGAAAAAGATGAAGCATGGGTCGGTACTCGGAGGAAGACAAAAAAGACCAATCCCTGGCTTCGTTACCGGCTCACGCATGGCCATCGCAGGATGCGACCCTTGCTGCCTGACCGGTAGTGCGAACTACGACAGCGGCACAACGACAAAGGTTGCGCGACAATGACATCATTACGATATCAGTTATGGAAGGGTACGGGCACGTCCCTCGCCCAACAGCACGAAAGAAGATCCTACTGGCACTCCTTGAAATGAAACTGTAACACCTGACTTCAGATTCCCTTCAGATAAGCCCCCGACACTGTCCCCCATCGAACCTGTTGGGAGACGTTTCATGACCCACCGTGACTGGAGCCATCTGCTTCCATTGGCCATCGGTAACCAGGCCGATCGTCAGGCAACATTGTCGCTACACCTGCAAGACGACCCTGGACGAATGCCACTCGAGCGGTTCATCCATCAGTGCTTTGCGTTGAGCCATCAGGCCGATATTCAGCATTTCCTGCCGCAGTTACTGGCGTTTCACGACAGCCAAGGCCGGTTGACAGCCGCCGCGGGCATTCGCCCAGCCGATGACGGGTCCCTGTTTCTGGAGCGCTACCTCGACATGCCTCTGGAAGACGCCGTGTCCCGTGTGGTCGGGACAACCCTGCCGCGCAGTTGCATGGTCGAGGTGGGCAACCTGGCCTCGCTCAGCGCCGGCAGCGCGCGCCTGATGATCGCTGCGGTCACGTGGTTGCTGGCCTCACGCGGCCTGCACTGGGTCGCGTTCACCGGCGCGGCGAAGCTGATCAACAGCTTCCAGCGACTGGGGCTGATGCCCGTCGTCCTGGCGCCAGCCGATCCTGCTCGCCTTGAGGACCAGGCTGAAAAATGGGGCACCTACTACAGCCATTGCCCTCAGGTGTTTGCCGGAAATATCCGTTACGGCTTCGATGCCTTGACGCGCACAGGTGTCTTTCAGCGCCTTGGCTTGCCGGTCCTGAGAGAGGAATCCGGTCATGCGGCATGAACTGAACCGCTTCAAGGCCTTGCTGAAGGAACACGCCCTACGTCAGCCTGACGCCATCGCCGTGCAAGGTGCCGACCAGCACCTGACCTATCGCGCCTTGTTCGAGGCGGTCGAGGTACGTGCCGCCTGGCTTGGGAGCCAACCTCAGGGTGCATTCGCACTGGCCTTGGACAATGGCCCGCAACTGTTGCTGTGGGACCTTGCAGCGCTGTTCGCCGAACGCCCATGCGTGATCATTCCCCCGTTTTTCACCTGCGCTCAAATGTCCCACTGTCTCAGCCAAAGCGGCGTCACCCTGGTGCTGAGCGAAACCGGGTGGGACTCACGTCTTGTCGAGCTGGGCTACGTGCCACAGGCTCGGCCGGGGTTCTGGCTCTGCAAGTCGCTCGCAGGGGTGGCCATTGCGCCGGAAACGGCAAAAATCACCTACACCTCCGGCAGTACGGGATCCCCGAAAGGTGTCTGCCTGAGTGCCGAGGCATTGCTTGGCGTGGCCCGTGAGCTTGAGGCAGCTAGCCGAGCCAGCGCACCCGAGCATCACCTGGCGGTGCTGCCACTGGGCGTTCTGCTGGAAAACCTGGGCGTGTATGCCGCGCTGATCGCCGGAGCCTGCGTGCACCTGCTCAGTCAACAGCAACTGGGGATCAGTGGCGCCACCCAGGTGGACTTCAAGCGACTGGTGGGTGCAATCGTCCAGAGTCAGGCCCAGAGCCTGATCCTTGTGCCGCAGTTGCTGCTAGGGCTGGTCACTGCTGTTGAACAAGGGGCGATGTCAGCTGAGCAGTTGAGGTTCGTCGCCGTAGGCGGCGCTCGGGTGTCGCCCAGCTTGCTGGCTCGCGCCGAGGCTGTCGGGCTTGCGGTGTACGAGGGCTATGGGCTGTCTGAATGCGCCTCGGTGGTCGCCCTCAACCGTCCGGGCAGCGTACGCCGGGGCAGTGTGGGCAAGCCGCTACCCCATGTGCAGGTGCGCATCGCGGAAGATGGCGAGGTGCTGGTGGCCGGTTGCACGCTGCTGGGCTACCTCGATACCGCGCTTTTCCACGGTCCATGGTGGGCAACCGGGGACCTGGGCCATTTGGATGACGATGGTTTCCTGTACCTCGATGGGCGCAAGAAGCACCAATTCATCACCAGTTTCGGTCGAAACGTCAGCCCTGAGTGGGTAGAGGCCGAACTTACCCAGAGCGGCATCATCGCCCAAGCATTCGTACATGGCGAGAGCCTGCCCAGCAATGTGGCGTTGATCTGGCCGATGGACCCAAGCCTGAGCGACGACCAGATCGATCAAGTGGTGAGCCAGTGCAATGCACGGCTGCCCGACTACGCACGTGCCCACCACTGGCGACGCCTGACGGCGCCGCTGAGCCTCACCGATCAAACCCTGACAGCCAACGGCCGCCCTCGGCGCGAGGCAATTCTTGAACGCTATCAATCCCTGATCTGCATACCCCAGGAGTAAGCTGACCATGTCCTTCTTTGAAACGTTGCAACTGCAAACCACCCACGAGCGCCAGGCGTTGTTCGGCGTGCCGGTGATCCGCGAGGCCATGGCTGGACAGGTCAGTCTCGATAGCTACATCGCATTTCTCACCCAGGCCTATTACCACGTGCGCCACACTGTCCCGCTGATGATGGCATGCGGGGCGCGCCTACCTGCCCGGCTCGAATGGCTGCGCGGTGCAGTGTGCGAGTACATCGAGGAAGAGTACGGCCATGAGCAGTGGATCCTCAACGACATCGAGGCCTGTGGGGGCGACTGGGAAGCGGTACGCGACGGCCGGCCCGCACCGTCGATCGAGCTCATGGTCGCCTATCTTTACGACTTGATCGCACGGGGCAATCCGGTAGGGCTATTCGGTATGGTCAACGTCCTGGAAGGCACCAGCATTGCCTTGGCCACACAGGCCGCCGGCGCCATAGCACAGAGCCTGTCGCTGCCAGACCGGGCCATGAGCTACCTCAAGTCCCACGGCGCGCTCGACCAGGACCATATGGTGACCTACAGGCAGTTGATGGACCGCCTGGACAACGCCGAAGACCAGCAGGCGGTCATCCAGGCAGCCAAGATGGTCTACCGCCTGTACACCGAGATGTTCCAGGGGCTGCCCCGCGCGGACCAGCCAGAGGTGCGCCATGCGGTTGCATGAGTCGGTCGTGGTGCTCACCGGCGCCAGCGGCGGGATTGGCCTTGAGCTGGCCGAGCAGCTGTGCCATGCCGGCGCGCAGGTCCTGGCCGTCAGTCGGCACATGGGCAAACTGGCAAGCCTGATGAACCGCTACCCAGGCAGCCTGCGCTGGCAGTCGGCGGACTTGCGTACACAGGAAGGCCGAGCACAGGTCGTGTCGCGCGCGCGCGAACTGGGCGGCTTCAATGTGCTGATCAACGCTGCCGGGGTCAATCGCTTCGCCTTGCTCGAACAGCTGGACGAACAGGCCCTCGATGAGCTGCTGGACATCAACCTGAAGGCACCTTTGCAACTGACCCGGGCTTGCTTGCCACTTCTGCGCGAGCAGTCCAAGGCGCTAATCGTCAACGTCGGCTCGACGTATGGCTCGATCGGCTACCCCGGCTATGCCAGCTACTGCGCCAGCAAGTTCGCGCTGCGCGGGTTCTGTGAAGCACTGCGCCGTGAATTGGCCGACACCCCGGTCAACGTGCTGTACGTCGCGCCGCGCGCAACCCGCACCAGCATGAACAGCAGCGCCGCTACCGCCCTCAACCAGGCGCTGAAAGTAGGCATGGACGACCCGGTCTACGTTGCACGGGCTGTACTCCAGGTGGTCCAGTCCGAGCGCAGCGAGCTCTACCTGGGCTGGCCGGAGAAAATGTTCGTGCGCCTGAACGGCATCCTGCCAGGGCTGGTGGATCGAGCCTTGCGTAAACAACTGCCATTGATTCGGCGCCATATCGGCAGCCCCCTGAAGGAACCGAGCAAATGAAGCCTATCGTATTGGCCAGCTTGCTGGCATTTACCCCGCTTGGCTGGGCGCTTGATCAGACAGGGGCCCAACACCTGCACGACTTGCAGCAGCAATGGGCGCATATCCAATATCAATTGCCCAAGGATCAACGCGCAGGCGCGTTCGAGAAGCTGGCGAACGAGGCGGCCGTTTTCGTCCGCCAGAACCCCAATGCCCCGGAGCCTCTGATCTGGGACGGCATCATCAATAGCAGTTGGGCTGGCGCGACCGGTGGGCTGAGTGCGCTTGGCAAGGTCAAGGCCGCCAAGGCCAGCCTGGAAAAGGCCATCACCCTCGACCCTCAAGCCCTGCAAGGCTCGGCCTACACCAGCCTGGGCACTTTGTATGACCAGGTTCCAGGCTGGCCCGTTGGCTTCGGGGATGACGACAAAGCCGACACGCTGCTCAGGCAGGCCTTGAAAATCAATCCCGCAGGCATCGACAGCAACTACTTCTGGGGCGATCATCTGGTGCGTCAGAAACGCTACAGTGAGGCCAGAGTTGCGCTGCGCAAGGCCTTGCAGGCGCCGCCCAGACCCGGCCGAGAATTGGCCGATGAGGGCCGACGTGCCGATATCAATGCTTTACTCGACACCATCAAGGACAAACAGGACTAGACATGCGCCTGCTGCTGGTTGAGGACGATAGCGCGTTGGGTGAAGGCATCTGCGATGGTTTGCGCCAGGAGGGCTACACCCTTGACTGGTTGCAGGACGGCGTCAGTGGCTTGCACGCCCTGCAGCATGAGGCATTCGACGTGCTGATACTGGACCTGGGCCTCCCACGCCTGGACGGTATCGAATTGCTGCGCCGGCTTCGAGCAGGAGGCAACAGCCTGCCGGTGCTGATTCTCACCGCACGCGATGCCCTGGAGGACCGCATCGCGGGGCTTGATGCCGGGGCGGATGACTATCTGGTCAAACCCTTCGACCTCAACGAACTCAAGGCACGCCTGCGTGCCCTGCTGCGCCGCAGCGCTGGCCGGGCCACGGTGCTGATCGAGCACGGTGGTGTCAGCTTGGACCCGGCAACCCAGCAGGTGCATTTCAAGGGTGCCGAAGTGGTGCTGACGCCCAAGGAGTACCGACTGCTGCATGAGCTACTCGCCCAGCCAGGCAAGGTCTTCACCCGCGAACGCCTGACGCAGTTGCTCTATGGCTGGGACGAGGAGCCGGAAAGCAACACCCTGGAAGTGAACATCTACCAACTGCGCAAGAAACTGTTCAATGGCCTGATACGCACTGTGCGCGGCATCGGCTACCTGGTCGAGGCCAAGGTATGAGGTCGCTACGCCAGCGCACGCTGTGGCGCGTCATGCTCTTGCTGCTGATCGGCACCGGCTTGCTGGCGTTGTACAACTACCATGACAGCCGCCATGAAATTAACGAAGTGTACGACGCGCACCTTGCCCAGAATGCTCGCCTGCTGCAGGGAGTAATGAGCATGCCGGTTCAAGGCGGCGCACGTGACGAGCTGTACCGTGCCTTCAACACCGCGCTGGCCCAGGCGGGCCGCCACCGGGTAGGGCATCCCTACGAGAGCAAGCTGGCCTTCCAGGTCTGGGACGAAAACGCCGCACTGATGGTGCAAACGCCCAGCGCACCTCGTCTGGATCCGCGGCCCAGGCGGCCTGGGTTTTACGATTTCACCAGCAACGACGAGCAATGGCGCGGTTTCGTGCTACCGGTGCCCGACAAAGGCTGGGTGATCTGGGTGGGTGAGCGCGATGACGTGCGCTATGACTTGATCGACCGAATCGTTCGTCACACCCTGATGCCATTTCTGGTGGGCGGCCTGGCGCTTGCCGTGCTGGTATGGGCCGCCATCGGCTGGGGGCTCAAGCCGTTGAAGAACATGGCCGACGTCATTCGCGCGCGGCATGCCGAATCACTCGAACCGCTGCAACTGGTGCCGCTGCCCTCGGAGCTCGAACCCATGCAGGCTGCCCTCAATCGCTTGCTGGCCCAGATCAAGGACCTGCTGCGCCGTGAACATCGCTTCATTGCCGACGCTGCTCACGAAATGCGAACACCCTTGGCGGTGCTGCGCCTGCATGCGCAGAACGCACTGGCTGCCAGCAACGAAGCCGAACGCACCAAGGCCTTGACGTTCCTGATGGGCGGCGTTGATCGATTGACGCGGGTGGTCAACCAACTGCTGACACTGGCCCGGGTGGAGCCTCGAATCGGCCAGCGCCCCCATGAGCACGTCGACCTTGCCGAGGTGGTCACTGACATCCTGGCCGAGCTTACCCCCTGGATACTGGACAAAGGCCTGGAACCCTCCCTGGAAATAGAGGGCGGCGAGCACCGTGTAGCCGTCGATGCCAGCGCGTTGGGCATTGCGCTGCAGAACCTGATGTCCAATGCAGTCGAGCACTCGCCCCTTGGGGGGCGCATCACCGTCTCGCTGCGGGGCAACGATGAGCGTGTCGAATTGGTGGTGCAGGACGAAGGGCCAGGTATCGACGAGGCGAGCCTCTCGCGGGTGTTCGAACGTTTCTACAGCCGCAACAGCCCCAACGGCGCTGGCCTTGGGCTGTCGATCGTGGCAGCCATCATGGAGCACCTGGGTGGCCGGGTGGTCCTGAAAAACCGGGCGCCAGGTGGGCTTGAGGCTGCGCTGCTCCTACCGAGGGAATAAGCCGCGGTACCGAGCCTACGTCCCAAGGCCTACGATACATGCCTGCGCCGCCTCCCCCAACATCTCCCCCGCCAACACCCGAAACCGTCGAGTCAGCACGTTCTCAGGCCGGTCGGATGAGAGGAGCAGATACGTGTAGAACCGCAACTGCGGCGTAAACGGCCGTATGTCGATGCCGGTGTGCAAGTATTCTGCCGCCACTAGCGGACTGACCACGCTCACCCCCAGCCCTAGCCCGACCAGTGAGCACACGGTGGCGGCATGGGTGGCGTCCAGGTTGAGCACCCGCGGGTCATCCTCGGCGAACAGCCGGTCGAGCCGCGTGCGGGAGCCGTCGGTATGCGAAAGCGAAATGAATTCTTCGCCCTTGAGGTCAGCAGGCGTCACGGCTTGCAAGGCACCGAGCCGGTGGCCCTTGGGGAAGATGCACACGCCAGGGACATCGCAGATGATCTGGGACTGCACGCCCGCCATGTCCTCGGCCACATAGGACACCAGGCACACATCGCAGAACCGGGTCGCGGCCCAGTGCGCCACGTTCGGCGAGTCGTTGGTGTGGATGGAAATATGAACGTGCGGGTTCTGCTGGCGAAAGCGCTGGATGATCTTGGGCAGCAGACCATGGGTCAGGGACGGCACCGCACCGATCCGCAACTGCCCGGTACCGCCGCGCTTGAGGTGCTCGGCGGAGGTTTCCAGGCTGTGCAGCCCGATGAAGGCGCGCTCTACGTCGGCGAAAAACTGCGCGCCCTCATCGGTTGGCAGCAAACGCCCCCCTACCCGTTCGAACAACTTGAACCCATTGGCCCGTTCCAGTTGCGCAATCAGCCGGCTGACATTGGGCTGGGAGGTATGCAGCGCCTGCGCCGCTGCTGTCATGGAGCCGCTGAGCATGACCGCGCGGAAGGTTTCGATCTGCTTGAAATTGATGGCCATATCATTTCTGCATGACGGGTTGATGTATTGTCATTTGATTGCATGACGCGCAGATTTTATAACTACAACCACATCGACGTCTGCTCCGATGCAGCGCGATACCCCCGAGCGCATACCGGCAACAACACACATAACACCGGTGCTCCAGCGTCACTTCAGCTCTGCCCTTGTACTCACGCATCGCCCCCGCACAGTGGCGCGGTGCAGCCCGGTAATCAGGAGGCATCATGTCGTTCTCGTATAAGAAACTAAGCGCTGCACTGGCCCTGACGTGCGTGTCGTGGGCGGCGGTACCCACCGTTCAGGCCGCCGACCTGCCCGCCGTCCCCCCAGCCATCAAGGAGGCGGACCACCTGCGCGCTGGCGTGCGCTGCGACCAGCCACCGTATGGCTACCAGGACAAAAAGGGTGAATTCGCCGGCGTCGAGGTCGAGATGGCCAAGCAGATTTCGCTATGGGCCCTGGGCTCGAAGGACAAGGTCAGCTTCACCTGCGTGACCGCCGAAAACCGTGTGCCGCAGTTGCTGGGGCGCAAGGTGGACTTGCTGATCGCCACCCTGGGCGTCACCCCGGAACGCCAACGGGTGATCGACTTCACCACGCCCTACCGGTGGGGCGCCAGTGACGTGGTGGTAAAGAAGGACAGCCCGGCCCGCGCGATCGCCGACCTTAAGGGCAAGACCCTCGCCACGCTCAAAGGGTCGGTGCAGGCCAAATGGTTCGAAGACCACATGCCCGACGTCAAGACCCTGCGCATGAACAGCGCCGCCGATGCCTTGCAAGCCTTTCGCCAGGGCCGCGCCGACGCCTACACCCACGATGCCGCCACCCTCGTGGTGGTCGCCGACAACGACCAGAATGCCCGCCTGATAGGTCAACCGTTCCAGATCTCCGACGCGGCCATCGGCGTGCGCAAGAGTGAAGCGCAGTGGCGCGACTTCCTGAGCGCGGCGGTGTTGCGCATGCGTGAAGAACACCTGTTCCGAGGCTGGGTGCAGCAGTTCGTACCCGAAAACATCCAAAGCTACTACATCAGCGTCTTCGAGCAGGCCAAGCCTGCCGAAGCGCTTTGATCGGCCGCCATCATGGAGTTCGACGTCCATTATCTGATCGAGCAATGGCCTGCCCTGCTCGACGGTGTGCTGATGACACTGCGCATCACAGCCCTGGCCATCCTCTGCTCGCTGTTGATCGGGGTGCTGGGCGGGGCGGTGCGCGTCATGAAGATCCCGGTGCTGTCCCAGGCCGTGGCGCTGTACGTGGAGCTGATCCGCAATACGCCGATCCTGGTGCAGTTGTTCTTCATCTTCTACGGCCTGCCGGCCATTGGGCTTGGGTTATCGCTGTTCTGGTCGGGTGTGGTGTGCCTGTCGCTGTGGGCCGGTGCGTACCAGATCGAGAACATCCGCGGCGGGCTGGCCACGGTGGAGCGTGGCATGCGCGAGGCGAGCCTGGCACTGAGCCTCAAGCCCGTGCAGTACTTTGCCCTGATCGCCATGCCCATCGCGTTTCGCACCAGCCTGCCGGCGATGCTCAACACCGCGATCTCACTGCTGAAGAACTCTTCCTACCTACAGGCCATCGGCCTTGCGGAATTGACCTTCGTCGCAGTGGACCGCATCGCCACGGACTTTCGCGCCATCGAGATGTTCACGGCCATCTGCGTCATGTACCTGGTGCTGGTGGGAGTGCTCGCGTTGATGACTGCGCGGCTGTCCGCCCACCTGCAACGCCCTTTCCGGCAGTGAGGCGACCATGAATTTCCTACTCGAAAACTGGAGCTTCGTGTGCAAAGGGTTGTTGATGACCCTGTACCTGGCATTGGTGGTGCTGCTGTTCACCACGCTGATCTCGGCCGTGCTCGGCGTGCTGGCCACGGTCAAGAACCGCCTGTTGGGGTGGACGATCCATGGCTACGTGGAGCTGTTTCGCTCCATTCCGCTGATCGTCAACGTGTTCTTCATCTTCTTCGGTGCGCCGATGTTCGGTGTGGACCTGAGCCCTTTCGCCGCCGTTACCGTGGGCCTGACCTTGTGGGGAAGCGCCAACGGCATCGAGATCGTGCGTGGCGGGCTGGAGTCGGTGTCCAGGCATCAGTGGAAAAGTGCCTGGGCCCTGGGCCTGCGCCCCTGGCAGATCTACCTGCATGTGGTTGTACCGCAGTCGATGCAAGCCATCCTGCCGGCCTACACCGGGTTGCTGACGATCCTGGTGCAAGCCACGTCCCTGGGCGCCCTTGTGGGTGTGGGGGAGTTTCTCAAGGTCGGTCAGATCATCATCGAGCGGGAAACCGTCATGACCGGCGTGAGCCCCGCCTTCGCAGTCTACGGCGTGGTGCTGTTGGTGTACTTCGTCATCTGTTCGGCGCTGACCTGGCTCAGCCGTTATCTCGAACGTCGTCTGGGTCGTCCGGCGGCACGTACTTCCACTGAAGAGGTTCCAGCATGCAAGCATCCAAAGTCAGTCGGCGCCTGAAGGAAAGCACCGCGCCGCAAGTGAACGAGTACATCTACCGCCCGCGCCTGGAAGGCTTTGCCAGCGGCTTCGCGAACCTGGGTAACGTCAACAAGGCGCACATTCTGATGCTGGCCGAACAAGGCCTGATCCGCGGCGACCATGCCAGCGTGCTGGCCAAGGGTGTGCTGGACATGGAGCAGGCAGGCCCGGATGCGGTCGAGCTGGATCCTTCGCGCGAGGACGCCTACTTCAACTACGAGGCGCACCTGATCGAGCAGATTGGCGCTGACATTGGCGGGCGCCTGCACACCGGTCGCAGCCGCAACGACATCCTGGCCACCCTCGACCGCCTGCGCTGCCGCGACCTGCTGATGGACCTGATCGACGAGTTGGCAACGGTACGCGCCACGGCCCTTGACTGCGCCAAGCGGTACGCCGAAGTGGTGATGCCTGGCTACACGCACCTTCAGCCGGCGCAGCCGATCACCTACGGCTATTACCTGAGTGCGGTGGAACAGGCCCTGGAGCGCGACAGCAAACGCCTGACCCAGACCCTGGAATCGATGAACCAGTGCCCGCTTGGAGCAGCCGCCTTCGCCGGCACGCCGTTCGACATCGACCGCGCCCGCACCGCCGAGCTGCTGGGCTTCGACGGCTACCTGGACAATGCCCTGGATGCCATAGGCTCGCGGGATTTTCTGCTCGAAAGCCTGTCGCACCTGAGCAACCTGGCGGTGTTCTGGAGCCGCGTGGCGCAGGACTACTTCGTGTGGAGTACCCATGAGTTCAACCTCATCGACTTCCCCGACAGCGTCGCTGCCACTTCCAGCATCATGCCGCAAAAGAAGAACCCCACCGTGCTGGAGTACCTCAAGGGCCGCAGTGGCCATATCGTCGGCCTGCTGATGGGTGCGAGCGTGACCATCAAGGGCACCAATTTTTCCCATACCGGCGACGGCAATCGCGAAGGGACACGGGGCTTCTGGGAAGCTGCCGAAGAAAGCCTGCGCTGCCTGAAACTGCTGGACCTGGTGCTGCGCACCGCCACCCCCAACAGTGACCTGGCGGCACGCCGCGCCGGTGAGGATTTTTCCACCGCCACCGGCTTGGCCGACCTGATGGTGCGCGAGGTCGACCTGTCGTTCCGCGAAGCCCACCATGTGGTCGGGGGCGTGGTGCGCATGGCCATGGACCAGGGCCTGCCGGCCAATCAGATCACCACCCGGATGATCGACACCTGCGCCCTGGAGCAGTTGGGCCATGCCCTGCACCTACCCGAGCAGAAGGTGCGTGATTGCCTGGACCCGGCCAGCAACGTGCAGGGCCGCAGCTCTGCCGGCGGCCCGTCGCTTGGGTCCTTGATGCCCAGCCTGGCGCGCGCCAGCAAGCGCCTGGACGCAGAGCGTGCGGCCAACCAGCAGCGCCGCGAGCGCATGAGCGCCGCCGACCTCAACCTGCAAGCCCTGACCCGGGCACAGGCGGGCCTATGAGCACAATCCTGACAGTTCGCGGCCTGCATAAAAGCTTTGGCACCCATGAAGTGGTCAAGGGCGTCGACATGGACGTGCGCCAAGGCGAGGTGGTGGTCATCATCGGCCCCAGCGGCTCGGGCAAGTCCACCTTCATCCGCTGCCTGAACAGCCTGGAACCGCCCTCCAAGGGTACCGTGGTGGTTGGCGATGGCGATCAGACGCGTGCGGCAGACCGCAAGGCCTTGGCCCGGCTACGCGAGGACGTGGGCATGGTGTTCCAGGACTACACGCTGTTCCCGCACATGACGGTGCTGGCCAACATGATGCTCGCCCCGGTCAAGCTCAGGCGCGCAACCAAGGCGCAAGCCCAGGCCCACGCCCTGGCCTTGCTCGAGCGCGTCGGCCTGCGGCACAAGGCCGGGCATTACCCGGCCGAGCTGTCCGGCGGCCAGCAGCAGCGGGTGGCGATCGTTCGCGCCTTGGCGATGAAACCCAAGCTGATGCTGTTCGACGAGCCCACCTCTGCGCTGGACCCGGAAACCGTCGGCGACGTGCTCAATGTCATGAAGGGCCTGGCGGCCGAGGGCATGACCATGATCGTCGTCACCCACGAAATGGGCTTCGCCCGCGAAGTGGCCGACCGCGTGGTGTTCTTCGACGCCGGCAAGGTCATCGAGACCGGGCCGCCATCTCAGCTCTTCAGCGCGCCGAAAGAGGCTCGCACCCGGCAGTTTCTGCATAGCGTTCTGCACTGAACGAACAGCGTGTTCAACCCTATCTTCCCGCAGCCAGCGCCCGCTTGCACCGGCCAAGCGTGTCTGCGCGCCAGCCAGGAGTATTTCAGATGAACGAAGCGACCCCATCCCTGGATACACCGGCCATCCAACCCATGATCCAGATGGAGAACGTCAACAAGTGGTACGGCGACTTTCAGGTGCTCAAGAACATCAACCTCAGCGTGCAGCCAGGTGAGCGCATCGTGCTGTGCGGCCCGTCCGGCTCAGGCAAGTCGACCACCATTCGCTGCCTGAACCGCCTCGAAGAACACCAGCAGGGCCGCATCGTGGTCGAGGGCGTCGAGCTGACCCACGACGCGAGGCAGGTCGAGACCATCCGCCGCGAAATCGGCATGGTGTTCCAGCACTTCAACCTGTTTCCCCACCTGACCATCCTGCAGAACTGCACCCTGGCGCCCATGTGGGCGCGCAAGATGCCGCGCCACGAAGCGCAAGCCCTGGCGATGCATTACCTGGAACGGGTGCGTATTCCCGAACAAGCGCACAAGTACCCTGGCCAATTGTCCGGCGGCCAGCAGCAGCGCGTGGCGATTGCCCGGGCGCTGTGCATGAAACCCAAGATCATGCTGTTTGACGAACCCACCTCGGCACTGGACCCGGAAATGGTCAAGGAGGTGCTCGACACCATGGTCAGCCTGGCCGAGGACGGCATGACCATGGTGTGCGTGACCCATGAAATGGGCTTCGCCAGGACCGTGGCGCACCGGGTGGTGTTCATGGACCAGGGCGAGGTGGTCGAGCAGGCCGCGCCGGCGGTGTTTTTCGAACGGCCTCAGAGTGAGCGAGGGCGGTTGTTCTTGAGTCAGGTGTTGCATTGAGCATGGGGCGCCCCTCGGGCGCCAACCGTGCTGCATTCGAGAATTACAGCGACGACCTGCTTTCGTTCTCAGCGATTGGACCGAGCCGCGCTTTTCCCGCAGGCATGCCCCGCACGTATTGGATGTCGGGGCAGCTTAACCTGCTGCTTCCACGTTCTTGAACACTGCCTCTACTTCACTTTCCAGTTGATTGATCGCGCCGAGGTACTCGATCAATTCCGCCGCCCGGCTGCCCCGCAGCCCCGCCGTGGTCATTTCCCCATCGACCACGTAGCTGTACACGCCACTGACCGCGAAAGCCTTCAAACTTCCGATGTGCCGGGCCTGATCCGCCAGCGTCCGCTTGAACGCCTGCCCCTCGAAAAACCGGCGCCGGGCCACAGGGTTTCCGAAGGCGACTTCCATGATTACCAGTTCGGCACGCTCCTGCGTGGCCGTGTGCGCAACGTCTGGTGCCGGCGGATGATTCCCATCGTTCTGGAAGGGGGCACACAGGTGCACTTGCACTTTCAATACCGAGGCATCCTGCGCTAGGGTCGGCGCGAGTTTGTCGCGCACATACGCTTGCAGATCTTCAAGGCTTTGTCGCGGGCTCATGTGCACATGAATCCGGTCGGCATGATCGAGCCCATTGAGGCGCTCGTCCGCCAGCCGATTGACCACCATCGTTGACCCTTGCGGGAGATCGTACGCCAGCGTTTCGTCGAACATGTTCTGTTCGTCAGAAAACAGGATAGGGCTGGCTTGCTTGAAGCGCGCCTGCTGGTCGGCGGACTTGAAGCCGATCTCCACACCGCCATCGAGTTCGTAGTCTGCGATCTCTCCCACGCCCTCGGCCAATGGCCAGAGGTGTGCGTCCTGGGTGCGCGAGAAGTGGTGCTGGATGTACAAGCCCAGCCCTGGCAGCCGTGAGCACAACGGGCCGTGCACGTCGCGCCAGTAGTGGGCGAAGATCGCGTGAGGGACACGTTCGCGTCTTTTGACGGTGGTGTAGCTGTTGAGAGTGATCGTCATGGCTTGACCTTGTTGAGCTTGAGGTGTGTTTAGAGTCAGAGCTGCCTGTGGGGATGGCGTTCAGTCAAGCTCGTCGTGACTTGGCAAGAGGTAATTTGGCTTAACAGATCGAGAGGTTTCCCGGCCGAGAGGTGCAGTCAACAGGGACTTACGGAGTAGCAGACCTGATAGAATTCACGTTTTTGCGCTTGATCGTGGTCTGAGCACTAGACCTGGCTAACTAGGCCTCCTCTCTGAGGCGGTAACGGCAGTGACCTGTCAGCAGAAAGCGCTAAACATCCGTAACCGAGAGATTTTCGAATGCCCCCCGAAACGCCAGAAAACGCGGCCCGCCCAATGGATACGGTAGTGAGGCGGTTTTCTGTTGCCCCCATGATGGACTGGACCGACCGCCACTGCCGGTTCTTCCTGCGCCTGCTCTCCAAGCACACCCTGCTCTACACCGAAATGGTCACCACTGGTGCCCTGCTGCACAACGACGCCCAGCGTTTCCTGCGCCACGATGCCTCCGAGCACCCGCTGGCCCTGCAACTGGGCGGCAGCGTGCCAGTGGACCTGGCGGCGTGTGCGCGCCTGGCTGAGGCAGATGGCTATGATGAGGTCAACCTCAATGTCGGCTGCCCCAGCGACCGGGTGCAGAACAATATGATCGGTGCCTGCCTGATGGCGCACCCGGCGCTGGTGGCCGATTGCGTGAAGGCCATGCGCGACGCCGTCTCGACACCGGTGACGGTCAAGCACCGCATCGGCATCAATGGCCGCGACAGCTATGCACAGTTGTGCGACTTCGTCGGGCAGGTGCGCGAGGCGGGTTGCCGCAGTTTCACCGTGCACGCACGCATCGCCATTCTCGAAGGGTTGTCGCCCAAGGAAAACCGCGAAGTGCCGCCGCTGCGCTATGACGTCGCCGCGCAACTGAAAGCTGATTTCCCGGACCTTGAGATCGTGCTCAACGGCGGTATCAAGACCTTGGCCGACTGCCATTCCCACCTTCAGACCTTCGATGGCGTGATGCTGGGCCGCGAGGCCTATCACAATCCGTACCTGCTGGCCGAGGTGGATCAACAGCTGTTCGGCAGCGTTGCACCGGTGGTCACCCGCACCGAAGTGCTGGCGCAGTTACGGCCTTACATCGTGGCGCATATGCAGGCAGGGGGTGCGATGCATCACGTGACCCGGCATATTCTCGGCCTGGCCCAGGGCTTCAAGGGCGCTCGCCGGTTCCGCCAGCTGCTTTCGGCAGACATCCACAAGGCGGCCGAGCCGCTGGCCGTGTTCGACCAGGCCGTCGAGTTGTTGCAGGGGCGTTGAGGGCGCTGGCGTGTCACGCAAGCGCCTGCCGGTTGCGCGACACGATGCAGGGCCCAGCCTGAAGGGAACCTGGGAGACGGTGGGTACTCGAACATTCACCTCTCGTACAGCCGGGCCCTTGAGCGACCGTGGGGGCTGGGGTAATGTCGAGCCCATTGCACAGGACAGAGCACGCCCATGACCTCCAAGCTGGAACAACTCAAGCAGTTCACTACCGTGGTCGCCGACACCGGTGACCTGGACGCCATCACACGCCTGAAGCCGGTAGATGCCACCACCAACCCGTCGCTGCTGCTGAAGGCTGCTGCCATCCCGGCCTATGCCGAGTTGCTCAAGCGCGTAAAGGGCGAGGCCAACGGTGATGTGGACCAGGCCTGCGACATGTTCGCGGTGGCGGTGGGTTCGGGCATTTTGAAAGCCATCCCCGGGCGTATCTCGACCGAAGTGGATGCGCGGCTGTCGTTCGACGAACCTGCCCTGCTGGCCAAGGCGCGCTCGCTGATCGAGCTGTACGACAAGGCCGGTGTTGGCCGTGACCGTGTGCTGATCAAGCTGGCGTCTACCTGGGAAGGCATACGCGCCGCCGAAAAGCTGGAGAAGGATGGCATCCAGACCAACCTGACCTTGCTGTTCTCCTTCGCCCAGGCCCAGGCCTGCGCCGACGCCGGTGTGTTCCTGATTTCGCCGTTCGTGGGCCGGATCTACGATTGGTACAAGAAAAGCACGGGCAATGAATACACCGGTGCCGATGATCCAGGCGTACAGTCCGTCACGCGGATCTACAACTACTACAAGGCCAACGGCTACGACACCGTGGTCATGGGCGCCAGCTTCCGCAACACCAACCAGATCGAACAGCTCGCCGGTTGCGATCGCCTGACCATCAGCCCAGAGCTGCTGCAGCAGTTGAGCGAGGATCAAGGCGACCTGCAGCAGGTACTGAAGCCAGGCAATGCCGGGGAGCCCAAGCGTCAACTGAGTGAGAGCGAGTTCCGCTGGGACATGAACGAAGACGCCATGGCTACCGAGAAGCTGGCCGAGGGCATCCGCCAGTTTGCGCGCGATCAGGAGAAGCTTGAGAAGGTCATGGCTGAAAAAGGCTGATCCAGCCATGTTGGGGCGAGACAGCTTTGCCGGTGCCTCTCTGGGCCGCGATGCGGCGGGGTAGCCCGAAATTTATACCTTTGAGCTCATATCGCCGGGCCCGCTGCGCGGGCCATCGCGGCACAAGACCGCTCCTACAGGTAACGCGTAATGCTCAGGACAGCTTTGGCCGTTCGGAGCACTTGCACTGCATCTGGATGCTTGAGTTTTGCCTGGGAGCATTCCCGGCCGTGCTGGGCGGCGCAGCAGGCCCAGGACTTCAACGTCGCGGTCCTACCATCGGGCTACCGCCCTGTTTGCACTACTTCTGAACCGGCTCATAAAGGCTCACGGCACTCGCATCCACCTTTTTCGGCAACAGCCCTTCACGATAGAAGGCATTGGCGATGCGCTGCTGCTCGCCCAGGTTTTCTGGCCTGACCGGCTGTACGTCGTAACTGCGCCGGGCGTTGGCCTGTTGCACCGTGGCACTGTCCAGGTTGCCCCACAGTGGACCGAGAATGCGCGCGGCCTGGGCCGGGTGGGCTTTGGTCCAGGTGCCGGCCTCACGCAAGGCGAGGTAGACCTGCTGCAACACCTCAGGATGAGCCTTGGCATAGTCGCTGCCCGCCAGGTAGTAGCGCTGATAGCTGGCCAACTCGCTCCCATCGGCAAGTATGCGTGCATTCTGCTGACGTTGGGCGCTGGCCACATAAGGGTCCCACGTCACCCAGGCATCGACCTTGCGGTTCTCGAACGCGGCGCGGCCATCGGCCGGTATCAGGTAGGCGGGGCTGATGTCCTTGAACGTGAGCCCGGCCTGGGCCAGCGCCTGGATCAGCAGGTAATGGCTGCCTGCTGCCTTGGTCACGGCCACGCGCTTGCCCTTGAGGTCGGCCAAGGTCTTGAGGGTCGAATCCGCAGGCACCAAGATAGCCTGAGCGGTCGGCGACGGTGTCTCTCGGGCGAAGTACGTAAGCTTTGCACCTGCTGCCTGGGTGAACACAGGCACAGTGTCGGCAACATCCGCCGAAATATCGACATTGCCCAGGTTCAGCGCTTCCAAAAGCGGCAATCCGCTTGGAAATTCATGCCACGTGACGCGAATGCCCTCGGCCCGCAGGCGCTGCTCCAGGCTGCCACGAGCCTTGAGCAGCGTCAGCAGGGTCGAGGATTTCTGATAACCGATGCGCAACGTTTGGTCGGCGTTAGCCAGGCTTGGCAGCACCGTGCTGGCCAATAGCGCCAGGCAAAGTCTGCGCAGAGTGTTTACGCTCATCAGGATATCTCCGGGTCAAGGTTGCGCAGCCAGCTTGGTGCTTTTGGGAACGGTAAAGCCGCTGGCGAAAGTGGGTGCCACTTCAAGGCGTTCAGTCATCAGCCCGTGGGCATGGTAGAAATCGGCCGTCTCCTGCTGAGTGGCGATGGTTTGGGGGTCGATCACCTGCCAGCGCAAGTGGCGACGCTCAAATTGCAGACGGGCCGCGTCCTGGGGGAAGCCGATGATAGCGGCAAGGGTTTTCGAGTAACTGTCCAGGTGCTGGTTGGCCCAGACCTGCGCCTGGGCCAGGCGGTTGAGGTAGTCCTGCACTGCAGCCTGCCGTGCAGGTTCGCTCAACGCCTTGTCGGTAGCGGCGAGGAAGCTGTTCCCACTGGAAAGACCCCGCCCATTGACCAGCACCCTTCCCTGCCCACTGAGCTCAGCCAGCGCGGTGTAAGGCTCCCAGGTGGCCCAGGCGTCTACCGAGCCATTGGCCAGAGCGATCTTGGCATCCACCGGCCCGAGAAACCGCAACTGCACATCCTTTTCGCTCAGCCCGACCTGCGCCAAGGCCTTGAGTGCCAGATGATGCCCGATGGAACCTCGCCCGGTTGCAATGCGCTTACCCTTGAGTTCAGCCGCTGTGCGCACCGGCGAATCGGGCCTGACCAGCAGCGCGGTA
This sequence comes from Pseudomonas parafulva, assembly GCF_002021815.1. Classification (NCBI taxonomy): domain Bacteria; kingdom Pseudomonadati; phylum Pseudomonadota; class Gammaproteobacteria; order Pseudomonadales; family Pseudomonadaceae; genus Pseudomonas; species Pseudomonas parafulva. The sequence goes on along the minus strand of NZ_CP019952.1, from coordinate 1,646,198 downwards.
CCGTAGGGATCAGACTTGTCGACCGCCACGGCCTTGACCGGCGCCCCTGAGGCGAGCACGAACAACAGCGGCGCATCACCAATGATGCCGGCATCGATCGCACCGGCATTGAGCGCTTCGGCGAGGGGCGCAGCTGCGGGAAATTCCGCCCACTGGATGTCGTAGGGGAGATCGCGCAGCGCGTCAGCCGCCTCCAGCTGGGCCCGCATGTTGCCCTTTTGATCACCGATGCGCAGGGTCAGGCGCTCCAAGGCGCTGGCCTGGCCCATCAACAGGATGGCTGCCGCCAGGGTCAATACTTTCATTCGAATGAACATGGAACGCCTCTTCGTCCTGTGGGGCGGCGTCGTGCAGCCCGAGCGGACGACTCTAGCGACTATTTTTTAATAACTTAAATTGATTTTAGGAATAACCTAATATGCATTTTTGAATTATTGAGTATCGGTCATGGCATTTCTGCTGATCGGGATTATGCTAATGCCTTATTTTTTTACCGTTCAGGCAAGAGCCGAATCATGAAAATCGATGACATGGACGCGTTCGTCGCCGTCATGCGTTGCCAGTCGACCAACCTGGCTGCCGAGGCGCTGCATGTCACCCAACCGGCCATCACCCGGCGTGTGCAGAACTTCGAACAAGACCTTGGCGCGACCCTGCTCGACCGCAACACCAAGCCCCTCAAACCTACCCCCATGGGGCTGCGGGTCTATGAACAATGCAAAGCGATCCTGCGCGAGATCGACTCGTTGCGCGAACTGGTGGCCAACGACGGCGCCCCGTCCGGGACGTTGCGCCTGGGCGTTCCGCAGACCCTGGGGGACGTGGTGCTGCTCGACGCCTTGGCGCAGATCCGCCAGGCCTACCCACAACTGCGCACCCAGGTCACCAGCGGCTGGGGTAGCAGCCTGATCGGGCGTATGGACAACGGTGAACTGGACGCTGCCGCCGCGTTGTTTCCCCCTGGCAAGATCTTTCCCGACGGGATCGCCAGCCAATCCATCGCACGTATGCCGCTGAAGGTGGTTGCGGCCAAGGGTAGCGCGGGCAAACGCAGTTACAAACTCAAGGATTGTTACACCCGCGGCTGGGTACTGAACCCCGATGGCTGCGGCTTTCGCGCGGGGCTGCAACGCGCCCTGAGCGAGCAAGGGCTGAGCCTTTCGATCAACCTGGAGACATTCGGCACTGAGTTACAGCTGGGGTTGGTCGCAAATGGTCAGGGGCTGGGGCTGGTTCCGGAGCCCTTGCTGCAAGCCAGCCGGCACCGCGATTCGCTCGATGTACTCACCGTCAGTGATTTCAAGCCACAGGTAGACCTGTGGCTTTTTCATCCTCGCTACCTGGGTAATCTTCAGGAGCCGGTAGAGTTGTTCGGCAACGTGGCCGGGCAACGTTTGCAGGGCTGCTATCACCCTGGCTGATCTAAACCTGAATCATCAGGGTGATGAAACTCAACGCACGATATACGTAAATCGCATAACTAAATTTGGATTAAATTCTATTTACTGATAATTAGCATAGAACCAAAAAGACTTTTACAGCGTTCATCCATACGAATACGGTCTTAAGGAACACACCGTCATTCAGGGATGAAACCCATGAGTCACCCCTCAGGCAGCGCGCTCGCCGAGCTGACGCAGGCCCTTGCGGCCAATGCCGAGCGCTATGACCGCAGCGCTCGGTTCCCTCAGGACAATTTCGACCTGCTGCACCGCCACGGGCTGCTCGCCTACACAGTGCCGCGCCACCTTGGCGGTGGCGGTGCGGACCTGGCGAGCGCGCGCCGCGTGATCAGCGCAGTTTCCAAGGGCGACCCGGCCACCGGGCTTATCCTGGTGATGCAGTACTTGCAGCATGTCCGTGCGCATCGGGCAGCAGACTGGCCGGAACGCCTGCGTCACCGCATCGCCCGCGACGCCGTGGAACACGGTGCACTGATCAATGCGCTGCGCGTCGAGCCCGAACTTGGCACCCCGACCCGCGGCGGCTTGCCCGCCACCGTGGCGCGCCGCACGGCGCAGGGCTGGCGCCTGAGCGGGCGCAAGATCTACTCCACGGGCAGCCATGGTCTGACCTGGTTCCTGGTCTGGGGCCGCAGCGACGACGCTGTCCCTTTGGTAGGCGGCTTTCTGGTACACCGCGACACACCCGGCATCAGCATCGTCGAGGACTGGGACCACTTGGGCATGCGTGCCACCTGCAGCCATCAGGTGCATTTCGAGGACGTGCTGATCCCGCTTGATCATGCCGTCAGCGTCAGCCCGACCAACGCCCCGAAAGCCGAACTCGATGAAGACAGCCTGCTGTGGATGAGCGTACTGCTGCCAGCGGTCTACGACGCGGTGGCACAGGCGGCGCGCGATTGGTTGGTGGCATTTCTCACGCAGCGCACACCGTCGAACCTGGGTGCACCTCTGGCGAGTCTGCCGCGTTTTCAGCAGACGATCGGGCGCATCGATACCCTGCTCTTTGCCAACCAGAGCCTGCTCGATGGCGCTGTCGCCGGGCACACCGCAGCCCACCATGCCGGGCAACTGAAGCAGCTGGTCAGCGCCAATGCCATCGAGGCCGTGACGCTGGCGGTCGAAGCGGCGGGCAACCCTGGGCTTTCGCGGCACAATGCCCTGGAACGGCACTACCGCGACGTGCTCTGCAGCCGCATCCACACCCCCCAGGACGACGTCGTCTTCAGCCAGGCCGGCCGAGCCGCACTGGCACAGGTGCAGGCATGAGCCATTCAACGATTGCCAGCCACCTCGACGCCCAGGCCAATCACTACCTGCGCAAGCAGTTACCGGGTCATCGAGTCATCGATGTTCCTCCCGGTCAGCTGAGCCTTGAAGTGGCCACCGACGTGTTCATCCTGCGCCCGATCAATGTGCGGGGTCAGCGGATCGACAGCCCGCCGGTACAGTGGCCCTGGGGGTTGAAGTGGGTGCAACTGGTGTCTTCGGGCATCGATCTTTACCCCGAATGGATCTTTGGCGGGCCCCCTGTCACCAGCGGCAAGGGCGCCAATGCCGAGCAAGTGGCCGAGTTCGCGTTGGCACTGATGTTCGCCGCGGCAAAGCAATTGCCAAGCCTCTGGGTCAAGAACGCCGACTGGCGCCTCACCGCACTGGCGCCTTTGCGCGGGCGCACCTTGGGCATTCTGGGCTTCGGCAGTATTGGCCAGAGCCTTGCTCATAAGGCCGTGGCGCTCGGCATGCGGGTAACGGCCCTGAGCCGGCCAGGGCAGCCTATCACCCAGGTGCGCGGCGTGGAGCGCGCCAACGATCTACGACAGTTGTTCGCACAGAGCGACCACCTCGTGCTGGCCGCCCCACTCACCCGTGACACCCGTGGGCTGATCGATCGGCACGTACTGAACGAGGCCCGACCAGGCTTGCACCTGATCAATGTCGCCCGTGGCGGGCTGATCGATCAGCAGGCGCTGCTGGAGGCGCTGGACAGCGGTGTAATCGCCCGCGCCAGCCTGGATGTGACCGATCCCGAGCCGCTGCCCGCTGACCACCCGCTTTATCACCACCCACGCGTGTTCCTGTCGCCCCACACCTCGGCCATTTCCGATGAAGGTTACCCGGCGTTTCTCGAAGCCTTCATCGCCAATTTCCACCGCTACCGCGAGCGAGCACCCCTGACCAATCTGGTCGACACCGCCCGTGGTTACTGATCACCGGAGAACACCTCAATGAGTTCACTGTCTGCCGTCAAGCCCACCGCCAACAACGTGCGCGACCGGGTCAGCACCGAAGAATGGGAGGTGCGTGTCAAGCTGGCCGCCGCCTACCGCCTGGCGGCCCTGTTCCGCTGGACTGACCATATCTACACGCACTTTTCCGCCCGTGTACCAGGGCCGGAGGAACATTTCCTGATCAATGCCTTTGGCTTGCTGTTCGACGAAATCAGCGCCTCGAACCTGGTCAAGGTGGACGTCGACGGCACCATCATCGACGACCCGCTGGGCCTGGGCATCAACCAGGCCGGCTATGTAATTCACAGCGCCATTCACCGCGCCCGGCCCGACCTCAAGGCTGTGCTGCACACCCACACCCGTGACGGCGCAGCGGTGTCAGCCCAGCGCGCCGGCCTGCTGCCCATTTCCCAGCATGCCCTGGCGTACTACAGCCGGGTGGTTTACCACGATTACGAGGGCGTGGCCCTGGACCTGGACGAGCAGCAGCGACTGGTGGCCAACCTCGGTGACAGCAATATCCTCATCCTGCGCAACCATGGGCTGCTGACCGGGGGCATCAGCGTGGAACATGCATTTCGCGAACTGCATGGGCTAGAGCGTGCCTGCAATATTCAGGTGGCCGCCCAGGCCGGGGGCAACGATCAATTGCTGCATGCATCGCAGGCGGCCATTGCCAAGGTGCATGAGCAATCCAAGCGCTTTTCCGATGGCAAGGGGGAAGGCATCCAGCGGCATTGGGACGCGTTGATCCGGCAACTGGATCGCGAGAGCCGCGACTACCAGAACTGATCGCTCCAGGCTGGATGTGCCTGCGCTAGGGGCAAGCTCGCCCGCTCAGGCGCCTCCATGTTCCGACGATCGACACGTTGTCAGTGGCGACCGGCTCGCCTTGCGCGTGGCCGGACACCGACGCACTCATCTCCTTGAAGGACCACGCAATGCCCCCACTGCACCACCTGTTTGCCTTCGGCGCCCTGACCCTGGCCCTCACTGCCTGCTCCCCTGGCAATGAAGCCAGTGCTGGCAAAACACTCAACATCGCCTTCTGGGGCGACAACACCACCCTGGTCAGCCTCGATCCCTTCCAGGTCTACTGGTTGGAGCACCGTGTGCTGCTGCGCAACGTGGCTGAGTCGCTCACGGATCAAGACCCCGACAGCGGGCAGATCATCCCTTGGCTGGCCAAAAGCTGGGAAGTCAGTGCCGACGCCCTGAGCTACACCTTCCACCTGCGTCAGGACGTCACGTTCAGCAATGGCGAGCGCTTTGACGCGCACGCCGTCAAAGCAGCCTTCGACAGCAACAAGGCATTCGCGGCTCAGTTGCCCGCCACCTTCGGCGCTACCTACCTGGCAGGCTACGACCATGCCGAGGTGGTCGATGACTTCACCGTGCGCCTGGTGCTATTGCGACCCAATGCAGGCTTTCTGCAGGCCACGTCCACCACCAACCTGGCTATCCTCGCCCCAGCTTCGTACCAGCTGCCCGCCAAAGCGCGCTCATTGGGCAACATCATCGGGACGGGACCGTTCACCCTCGACCACTACACACCCGAAGTGGGCGCCCGCCTGGTCAAGCGCAGCGACTACGCATGGCCCTCGGCCAACGTACATAACCGGGGCGCTGCGCATGTGGACGCCATCAACATCAGCTACATCCCTGAAGAAAGTGTGCGAAATGGCCTGTTCCTTCAGGGCAAGGCCGATATCCTGTGGCCGCGCAACCCCTTCTCGGAGGTCGATCTCAAACTGTTCCAGGCCAAGGGCGCCACCATCCAGAGCCGGTCCTTGCCAGGCCCCGCGTTGAACCTCTACCCCAACACCCGTGACAACCGCTTGCTGGCTGACCGACAGGTTCGCCTTGCGCTGCAAAAAGCCATCGATCGCACCAGCTATGCGCATACCGTGTACAACGCGCAGTTCCCCGTCGTGAGCGGCGTGTACGACGTCACCACGCCGTACTTCAAGCCCCAGGCCAACAAGCTCGTCTATGATCCGGCTGGCGCCGAACAGTTGCTCGAAGCTGCCGGTTGGCCCAAGGGCAAAGACGGTTACCGGTACAAGAACGGCAAGCGCCTGACATTGCGCTACAACCTCACCCCGGCCGAAAGCGCCGGTGACGTGTTGGTGCAGGACCAACTGCGCAAGGTCGGCATTGACCTGAAACTCAATGTACTGACCCGCGCCGAATGGGTCGCGGGTAACGCAGCAGGCAGCTATGACCTGACTTCCACCTACATGACCCGTGCCGACCCGATCATTTTGCAGACGATTCTTGACCCACGTTCGGCCAACAGCGCCACGCTGGCCACCAATACCTACGAGCCGCAGACCCTGACCCGGGCACAGGCGCTGCTCGACAGTGGCATCACCGCGACTGACGATGCGCAACGGGCCCAAGCCTACGGGCAGCTGCAAGACCTGCTGATCGACGAAGCCTCCGCCTTCCCGCTGTACGAGCGCGTCTGGCAAGCCGCCACCGCACCTCGGGTCAAGGATTTCCGCTGGACCGCCGAGGGCTTTGCGCTGTTCAGCGACATCGAGGTCAGCCAGCCATGAAGCGCTATCTGATCACCCGCTTGGGTCAGGCGCTGCTGGTACTGTGGGGCGCGTACACCATCACGTATTTCATCCTCTACCTTTTGCCTGGCGACACCCTGACGATCATGCTCAGTGCCTCCGGCATGGAGGCCGATGGCCTGTCACCCGAAGCATTGGCCAAGGCCCGTGCTTTCTATGGGCTAGACAAAGGCCTGTTCGAGCAATACATCGACCTGCTGTGGCGTGCCCTGCACGGTGATCTGGGGCAGTCGCTGTCGCTGGGGCGACCTGTTACCGCGCTGCTGGCCGAACGCTTGCCGCAAACCTTGGCGCTGGCGGGCTCTGCCATCGTGCTGTCGGTGGTGGGTGGGGTCGGCCTTGCCTACCTGACCGCCTACCTGCAATGGCGACCGCTCAAGACGGCACTCGCCCGGGTGCCTTCGCTGGGCTTTTCCATCCCCGTGTTCTGGATGGGCCTGTTGCTGATCCAGGTCTTCGCCTTCGCGCTGGGCTGGTTCCCGGCCACTGGCAGCCAAGGTTTTGCCAGCCTGGTGCTGCCGGCAATCACCCTGGCGATACCCAGCGCCGCTGTGTATGCCCAAGTGTTGCAGCGGGGCTTTCAAGGGGTGTGGCAGGAACCCTACATCACCACCGCCTTCGCCAAAGGGCTCAGCCGCGCCCAGGTCCAGGCCCGCCACGGCCTGCGCAACGCCACGCTGCCGCTGCTGACCCTGATCGGCCTGCAGGTCGGCAACACGGTGTCCGGTGCCGTGCTGGTCGAGACCATCTTCTCGCGCAATGGCGTAGGCCGGTTGGCCCAGGAAGCCGTGCTGCGTCAGGACATACCGGTAGTGCTGGCGATTGTCGCGGTATCGGCGGCCGCTTTCGTGCTCGTCAACCTGATCGTCGATCTGCTCTACCCCTACCTCGACCCTCGCATCACCCCTACGGCCAAGGTGAACTGAGATGACCATGGATATTCCCCTGATCGCACCCGACGCCGCCTCAACCAGCGATGAGCCGTGCACACGCCGCATCTGGGAACGACGCACGCGGTATCAGCGCGTCCATCGCGCCTTGACGCCGCTGTTGCGCCGCCCTGGCTTCAGCCTGGCGCTGCTGATCGTCTTGTTCGCTTTATTTGCCGCACTGGCACCTCAGCTGCTCACCAGTTTCGACCCCTACGCCACGGCACCCGCCGACAAGCTCACGCCTCCAAACCTGGTGCATTGGTTCGGTACCGACGAGTTGGGCCGCGACCTGTACACGCGGGTGGTGTATGGCGCGCGCCTGTCGGTGATGGCGGCATTGCTGGCAGTGGCCATCGCCCTGGTGGGCGGCCTTGGCCTTGGCGTACTGGCGGGATTTGCCGGAGGGCACCTGGATGCAGCCCTGATGCGCCTGATCGACGTCTTGCTTGCCCTACCCGGCTTGCTGTTGGCGCTGGCGATCGTCACGGCCATCGGCTTTGGCACGGTGCCCGTGGCCGTTGCGGTGGGTGTCGGGATCATTCCAGGCTTCGCCCGCACGACCCGCGCCGAGGTGCTGCGCATCAAATCGCTGGCGTACGTCGAAGCGGCGCGCCTAGCCGGCGCCAGTTGGACGCGCACCCTGATGCGCCACGTACTGCCCAATGCGTGGGGCCCGGTGGCGGTACTGGCCACCCTGGACTTTGGCGCCGCGATCCTGGCCACCGCTGGGCTCAGCTTTCTGGGCTTCGGCGCAGCGCCGCCCGCTGCTGAGTGGGGCACGCTGATCGCCAACGGGCGCCATTTTCTCGTTACAGCGCCGTGGGTATCCCTGCTGCCGGGGCTGTTCGTGGTGGCCGTGGTGTTCAGCCTCAATCACCTGGCGCGTAGCGCCGAGGAGCATGCCCGATGAGCCAGCAACCCTTGGTCAAGGTGCGCAACCTGACCATCAGCTACGCCGTTGCAGGGCAGCGCACCCAGGCCGTGAGCCAGCTTTCGTTCAGCCTGGCCAAAGGCGAAACACTGGCTATTGTCGGGGAGTCTGGCTCCGGCAAGTCGACCCTCGCCAACGCCCTGCTCGGCCTACTGCCGATCAGCGCCCAGATCGATCAAGGTCAGTTGTGGGTGGACGGGGTCGATGTGGCCCAGGCTGACGAGCGCACCAGGCGCCGCTTGCGTGGGCGCACCATTGCCTTGGTGCCGCAGGATCCAATGGTCAGCCTCAACCCTACCCTGCGCATCGGCCAGCAGATCGGTGAAGCACTGGTGTTGGCCCGAGGCCGTCGTTATCCCGGCCTGGCCACAGACATTCAGGCTCTGCTGGCCCAGGTAGGTCTGGACCAGCCCGCGCAGCGCGCTCGCCAGTACCCCCACGAGTTGTCCGGTGGCATGCGCCAGCGGGTACTGATTGCCATCGCGCTGGCCGGCGAGCCCAAGTTGATCGTGGCTGACGAACCCACCAGCGCCCTGGATGTCACGGTGCAGCGGCGGATCCTCGACCACCTGCAACACCTGACGGCCGAGCGCGGCATCTCGCTGCTAATCATCACCCATGACCTGGGCATGGCGTGCGACCGTGCTGACCGCCTGCTGGTAATGAAGCACGGCAAGCTCATCGAGCACGCCTCGCCCAGGCAGATTCTCTGGGGTGCGCAGCAGCCCTACACCCGTGAACTGCTGGCGGCAGCGCCCGCCTTCGTGTCGCGACGCAGCGCCGTCTTGCCAACCGATAAGCCTCCCCTGCTTCGGCTGCACAACATCTGCAAACGCTTTGTCTTGCCTGGGCAGCCCAGCCCGTTCACCGCCCTGCATGACCTGAACCTTACCGTGCACGCGGGCCAGACCTTGGCCATCGTAGGCGAGTCTGGCTCGGGTAAAAGCACAGCGCTGCGTATTGCTTTGGGGCTGGAAACGCCGAGCCAAGGCCATGTGGAATTGGCAGGGCAACCTGTCAGCGCATTGAGTTGGCAGCAGCTGCGTCCCTTACGCAGGCGCATCCAGCTGGTGCAACAGAACCCGTTTGCCGCGCTGGATCCACGCTTCACCGTGTACGACAGCATCGTCGAGCCGCTGGTGTCGTTCGGCCTGGGCAAAGGTGAGGCACTGGAGCGCAGGGCGCGGGAATTGATCGCCAAGGTGCACCTGCCTGTGCATTTCCTGGATCGCCTGCCGCATGAGCTGTCAGGTGGCCAGCGCCAGCGCGTGGCCATTGCCCGAGCCCTGGCACTGGAGCCGGATCTACTGCTGCTGGACGAACCGGTCAGTGCCTTGGATGTGTCGGTGCAGGCACAGATTCTTGCCCTGCTCTCAGAACTACAGCGCGACCTGGGCATGGCCTACGTGCTGGTCTCTCACGACCTGGCAGTGGTGGCAAGCATGGCCGACCACGTGCTGGTGCTGCAACACGGGCAGGTCGTCGAACAGGGCCCGGCCGCAGAGGTGTTCGGCCGACCCGCCAGCGCCTACACGCGGGCACTGATCCAGGCCATACCAGGGCACTCGCGCAGCGTGCTGCCGGTAGCGATCTGACCACTGCGCCGCGCCCGTCCACTGCACTACCTAACGCCTGTCAAGCCACATGGCTTGGCGTCTTCCCCACTGGAGCAGGAGTATCACCCCAATGACCCTCGAATTCATCGGCCTGATCGGCCCTCAGGAAAGCAGTGAATCGCAAGCGCCCCGTGGCCCGCTTGTCGATCTGGCGTTTATCAAGGCATTCGCCCAGGCGCAGGAATACGCCGGTTTCGACAAAGCGCTGCTGGCGGTCAGCACCAGTGCGCCGGACTCGATGATCCTGGCCAGCTACGTCGCTGCGCTGACCGACCGCATTGGCCTTCTGGTGGCGCATAGGCCCGGTTTTCAGGCGCCCACCTTCGCCGCCCGGCAGTTCGCCACCCTCGACCAATTGAGCGGTGGCCGCGCCGCGATCAACGTGATCACGGGCGGCGACAGCGGTGACCTGCAGCGCGACGGCGACTATCTGGACAAGGATGCCCGCTACGCCCGCACCGACGAGTACCTGGAGGTGATGCACAACACCTGGACGCAGCGCACTGCCTTCGATCATCACGGCACCCATTACCAAGTTGAAGACAACCTCACACTGGTCAAGCCCGTCGGCAAATTACCCGTCTACTTCTCGGGCGCCTCGGAGGCAGCAGTGGAGGTCGCGGCCAAGCACGCCGATGTGTACATGATGTGGGGCGAGCCACTGGCGCAAGTGCGCGAGCGCATTAGACAGGTGCGCAAGGCTGCAGCCCGCTACGGGCGAGAACATCACATTCGCTTCAGCCTGTCGCTGCGCCCGATCCTCGGCGCCACAGAAGCAGAAGCCTGGGCGCGTGCCGAGCGCATTCTGGCCGACGCCCAGAACACTATCGGCATCCGTCAAGGCAACCGCCGCGAAAAGAACTTCGGCAAGAGCAATGCAGGGTCCGAGCGCCTGGTTCAGCTCGCCAAGGAACGCAAAGTGCATGACACCCGGCTGTGGACCGAGATCGCAGCCCTGGGCGGCGGGGCCGGCAATTCCACGTCCTTGGTGGGCACCGCCGAGCAAGTGGCCGAGGCCGCGCTGGCCTACTACGAATTGGGCGTGAGCACGTTCCTGTTTCGGGGGTTCGAGCAGCTGCGCGATGCAGTGGAATACGGCCAGGACCTGATTCCGCGCATTCGTCAGCAGGTGGAGCGATTCGAGGCGCAGCGCCAGACACGCTTGGGCTAGGGTGTACGCGGGTTCGAGCGCTGTCAAACAGTGCCCGACCCGCCTGGGCGTCATCCCATACCCGCGTGTGGGTGTCTGGGGTCTACCGGTTGAACCGCGGGATGGTCAGCCCAAGGCTTTCGCGCAACGTGCTGCCTTCATAAGCCGTGCGATAGATCCCGCGCTCTTGCAGCAACGGTACTACCTGCTGGGTAAAGCGGCGAAATTGCCCAGGGTGCCCAATGTAGATGTTGAAACCGTCCAGGGCCCTGGCTTCGAACCACTCGGCCATCTTGGCCGCTACGGTCGAGGGCGACCCCACGAACGCGCCCGGGCGCAGCTGACGCCCGAATTCCACCGCCTGGCGCAAGCTGAAGCCTTTCTCACGGGCTTGGTCGGCAATGCGCTTGGCGTTGGTGTAAAAACTGCTGCGCGCGTAGTCCAGACTCTGCTGCGGGAAGGGTGCGTCCAGGTCGTACTGACTGAAATCATGCCACCCAAAATTGCGCCCGAACTCTTTGAGGGCCAGTTCGAAGCTGTGGTCGACCTGATGGTAGTGACGTTCGATCTCTCGGGCAGCTTCGTCGGTATCGCCTACGTAGATCTCCGCCCCCGGCAGCACCAGCAATTGCTCCGGGTCCCGCCCCAAGCGCTGGGCACGGCCCTTGATGTCCCGGTAGAACGCCTGCCCCTGCTCGATGCTGGCGGCGTGGGTGAATACCACATCGGCAGTGGCGGCGCCCAGGTCGCGGCCCTGCTCGGAATCGCCCGCCTGGAATATCACCGGCTGCCCCTGGGGCGAGCGCTGAATGTTCAAAGGGCCCTCGACCGAGAAGTGTTCCCCTTTGTGATCCAGACGATGCAGCTTCGAGGGGTCCAGAAAACGGCCACTGGCCCGCTCGCGTGGGAAGGCATCCTCCTCATAGGAATGCCACAGGCCTTGCACCACCTCTACATGCTCCTGGGCGCGGGCGTAGCGGGTGTCGTAGTCATAGTGCTCATCCAGGCCGTAGTTGCCTGCCGTGCCGGCATCGCCGCTGGTGACCACGTTCCAGCCGGCTCGGCCTTTGCTGATCAGGTCCAGGGAGGCGAGCCGGCGGGCGACGTTGAATGGCGCGTTGTAGGACGTGGTAAGCGTGCCGACCAGGCCGATGTGGCGAGTGCTGACCGCCAGCGCGGACAGAAGCGTCAGCGGCTCCAGGCGATTGAGGTAGTGCGAGGGTGAACCTTCGGTGATGAACTGGCTGTCGACAATGAACATCAGGTCGAACAGCGCGGCCTCTGCCTGACGAGCGATGTCGATGTACCAATCAATATTGACGCTGGCGTCTGCGGGCAGCTCGGGGTCAAGCCACAGGTTATGCCGCCCCGGACCACCGCATCCCATGGTCAGCGCGCCGAGTTTGATCTGTCGTTTGCTCATGGGGAACCTTCAGTCAATTGCGGTCGAAGCGTGGCCCGCCAAGGCCGCACCAAACGAGGTGTCGAACAGGTCTGCCGCCGGATAGGCCTTGATCAGGCCCAATCCTGCGAAGAACTCCACGGTTTTCTGCGCGTCGGCGATCACCTGCTGGTCCAGTGGCGCAAGGTCAGTGCGCGCGCGGGCGAACCATACGCGGGCGATGTCTCGATCGGCGCGGGTGCGCTGAGCCCAGGCGTCGGCATAGGCTTCGGTATGGGCAGGGTCGCTCAGAGCCCACTCCCGGGCTTTTTTCAGGCGCTCGAGGAAGTCGGCTATCTGCGCACGCTTGTGCTCCACGGCCTGGCTGTTGGCGACCACGAAACTTTGCGCCGGTATCACACCCTCGGCGGTAGCCAGTACCCGAGCACCTTGGCGCTCCTGCTGGGTGACATAGGGCTCCCAGGTAGCGATCACATCCACAGCTGCGCCATCCAACGCATGGGAGGCGTCCAGTGCACTGAGGTAGCGCAGCTGGAGGGTATCGCGGGGCACGCCGGCCTTGTCCAAGGCACTGAACAGCAGTTGCTGGCTCCACGAACCTTTCCAGATTGCGGCGCGTTTGCCGCGTAGATCCTGGAGGCTACGTATCGGCGAGTCCTTGCGCACCAGGATGGCCACCCCCGCAAGGTTCTGCCGACTGACGGCGATCACCTTGATCGGCGCCCCCAGGGCGCCCAGAAACAGCGGCGGCGCATCGCCGAGCAAGCCGATGTCCAGACTGCCAACATTGAGCGCCTCGGCCACCGGCGAGCCTGCGGTGAACTGCTTCCACTCCAGTGAATAGGGCAGATTGTCCAGCACGCCGGCGGCTTCCATGACGGCGCGGGCGTTGTAGCTCTGATCGCCCACGACCAGCGCCTGGGCAGCGGCGGCGAGGCTGAAGGTTGTGGCCAGCACGGTGGCTGTCAGGTGTTTGAGATAGCGCACGTTCGTCTCCGTAGACCCATTAGGGGATGTGAGGCGATCCGCGCGTGCGGTCTGGCCGGTGGTCAGGTTATAGCTTCAAAGCATTAACATTCAGTTTTTTATAATCTAATGCGCAAATATCAGCTTGTGAAATGCGCTTTAGGCATAACCTCATGCAAGATTCATCTTTTGCGCAAGCGCAAACCCCCTAATCTTTATATTCTCAATTTACATATTAGGTTATTACTATTTTGCATTTTGCGAATATATTACCGATTTGTTAGGGTCTTTCAAATCCTGGACCACCGAGCCTGACCCATGCCCCACCCCCTTCGCCCGGAGCGCCTGCGCCGCTTTATCGACCAATTCGCCACATTGCTCGACCAACAGCCTGACGAGATAACCCTGCTTGATCGGGGCAAGCATCTGCTGGCTGAATTGGTAGTCCATGACGACTGGCTGCCAGTCGATCTTGCCCAACCCGATCCAGAGCGTTATCAGCAATACCTGCTGCACTGTGACTCACGCCAACGCTTCTCGGTGGTCAGCTTCGTCTGGGGCCCCGGGCAGCGCACCCCCATCCATGACCATCGCGTCTGGGGCCTGATCGGCATGCTGCGTGGCGCTGAGCTCGCTCAAGGCTTCGCGCGCGGTGCATACGGTGCGTTGCAGACCGAGGGCGCGCCGGTACGCCTAGAGCCTGGCCAGGTCGAAGCGGTATCGCCGGCCCTTGGGGACATCCATCAAGTCAGCAATGCCTTCGCCGACCAGGTGTCGATCAGCATTCACGTCTACGGCGCCAACATCGGGGCCGTCACGCGCGCCGTGTACACCGTGGACGGAAGCGAAAAACCCTTCATCTCCGGCTACTCCAATGCCCACCTGCCCAATATCTGGGACCTGTCCAAAGAGAACCCTGCCCGATGAGCACCGTCAGCACACGCCACTACCAAGACATCCGCCGTGCCCTCCTGGCGCAAGAAGAGCTAGCCCTGATCGACGTGCGCGAAGAAGCCCCCTTTGCCCAAGCCCACCCCCTGTTTGCGGCCAACATTCCCCTGTCAAAACTGGAGTTGGAAGTGCTGGCCAGAGTGCCGCGGGCAGACACCGCCATCACCGTATACGACAACGGCGAGGGCCTGGCAGCAGAAGCCTTGCAGCGGCTACGGTCACTGGGCTACAGCGACGTGGCGCTTCTTGAAGGGGGACTGGCCGGCTGGGAGGCTGCAGGTGGGGAGCTGTTCCGCGACGTGAATGTACCAAGCAAGGCCTTTGGTGAACTGGTGGAAAGTGTGCGGCACACGCCATCGCTGAGCGCCGAGCAGGTACAGGCGTTGCTGGAGCAAGAAGCCAACGTGGTGGTGCTGGACGCGCGCCGCTTCGATGAATACCAGACCATGAGCATCCCGGGCAGTGTCAGCGTACCTGGCGCCGAGCTGGTGCTGCGGGTGGCTGAGCTGGCACCGGACCCGAGCACCCAGGTGATCGTCAATTGTGCTGGCCGTACTCGCAGCATCATCGGCACTCAATCATTGGTCAATGCGGGCATCCCCAACCCCGTGGCAGCGCTGCGCAACGGTACCATCGGCTGGACGCTGGCGGGCCAGCAGTTGGCCCACGGCCAGCAGCGACGCTTCAGCGAAGTCGAGGCAGGCACCCAGGCCCAGGCTGGAGTCAAGGCTCGCGCAGTGGCCGACCGTGCCGGTGTCCTGAGGATCGACCGCGCCGGGCTTGCCCAATGGCAGGCTGATACCAGCCGCACCACTTACCTGTTGGATGTGCGCACGCCCGAGGAATATGGCTCAGGCCACCTGCCAGGTAGCCGCTCGGTGCCAGGTGGCCAGCTGGTACAGGAAACCGACCACGTCGCCAGTGTACGTGGCGCGAGAGTCGTGCTGGTCGATGACGACGGCGTGCGCGCGAACATGACGGCCTCGTGGCTGGCGCAGATGGGCTGGCAGGTGGCAGTACTCGACGGTTTGCACGCTGCTGACTTCACCGCCACCGGCCAGTGGCAGCCACCGTTGCCAGCGTTACCACCGGTCAGCACGGTTGAGGTGGAGCAACTGGCAGCCTGGTTGGAAGAAGGCGATACCGTATTGCTCGATTTCACCACCAGCGCCAACTACGTTAATCGCCACATCCCAGGTGCCTATTGGGCCATCCGTGCCCAACTGCCGAAAGTCTTGGAAAACGTGCCACAGGCAAGCCGGTTTGTGCTGACCTGCGGCAGCGGCCTGCTGGCACGCTTCGCCGCCCGTGACCTCGAAGCCCTCACGCGCACGCCCGTCTACCTGCTTGAAGGCGGCACTGCACAGTGGATCGCTGCCGGGAATCCGCTGGAGAGCGGTGAGTCACGGCTTGCCGTGCCGCGTAGCGATCGCTACCGACGACCTTACGAAGGCACGGACAATCCCCGGGAGGCCATGCAGGGATATCTGGATTGGGAATTTGGCTTGGTCGATCAGCTCGGCCGCGATGGCACCCACCGTTTCAGGGTGGTTTGATTTACCGCAGGCATTGGCCTGCAGCCTGTGCCCTCGTAGGCTTGCACCGGGTACAGGTAGCGCAGCAGCTAAACGACACGTGTTCACCGGCTGCTGTCAGTCAAAAAGAGGCGCCACCTGCTCAATGTTGCCTGATGGCCCTGCCATCAGCGCACGCTTACAGCTACCGCGTAGTTGGCCACTTCTGGTGAAGCGGCCATTGGCCCGTCACAATGCAGCGAACAGGGTCAACTGCGCTCCAGCGCACTCACCAGGTCATGAAAGGCTTCGCGATTGGACTCATTCAAGCCCATCAGAATACGGTGCGCTTCCAACACCTTGGCGCGCACCACCTCCTCGTTCTGATCCTGGGATGGCAGGTCGGACAGGCATTCGGGGCATGGGATGGGGCGGTCGACGATGTTGAACACCTGATCGAACCCCATCGATTGCAACAGGCGGGAAATATCCGGGTTGGTAGTCACGACGGTCGGCAGCAGACCCACTTTCTGTCGCGACAGGATCGACAACTTGGCGAGCAAGCCAAGGGTGGTGCTGTCGATGCTTTCGGTTTCGGTCAGGTCGATCACGATGGTCGAGAAATTCAGCGCGGTGAATATTCGCTCGATCGTTGCATCGAGCGCCGAACACAAGGTCAGGCGCACTTCACCGACGAACTTCAGTACGAAGGTACCGTCCTGCTCGGCGAACTGGATTCTACCGGTACTCATTGAAGGTTCCTGCTCAACACCAATAGGGCGATATCATCCGGCATCTCCCCTAGCGTAGCCAATCCAAAACGTTGACGCAGCCCATCCAGGCTACCCTCTGCCGCCCTGACGATTTCAGGCAACGCGGCTTCTTTATCTTTGAGCGTATCACCTGGCAAAAGGTCCAGGATGCCATCGGACATCAGGCTCAGGCTAAAACGCGGTGGCAGTTCGATCACCAGGTCCTGATAGCGGGCCTCCTCGAACAGCCCCACCGGCAAGCCGCGGCCTTCAAGGTAGCGGGTGTGCTCGGGCGTGTGCAGCACCGGCAGCGGCAAGTGCCCGCCTACGGCATAGGTCAGCAACCCGGTGTCCTCATCGATCACCCCGCCCACCATGGTCACGTGCTTGCCCAGCTTGCAGTTGATCAACCCACGGTTGATGTGGCTGAGTACTTCAGAAGGCTGGAACTCGCGCATGTTTTTGCCACGCTTGAATTCGAACAGAAGGCGGGTGGTCATGAACTTCAGCAGCACGGTGACAAAGGCCGAAGAAGCGCCGTGCCCGGACACGTCGGCCAAGTAAAAAACAATGCGCCGCTCATCCACACGGAAGTAGTCGGCGAAGTCACCTGACAGATACAGCGACGGGATGATCTGGTGCTCGAAGGCAAAATCACCCACATGCCAAGGGCTCTGGGGCAACATGTTCATCTGCACTTGCCGACCGGCGGTCTGGTCTTCCTGCAACAGGTGCAGACTGGCCTCCAGTTCGCGGTTGGCAGCCTCGAGCTTCTCGCGGTAGCGCTGGTTTTCCAGCACAAGGTGGGCGCGATCCAGCGCACGGCGCACCGAGTGCTCCAGCACCGCCAGGTCTTCGAGTGGCTTGATCAAGTAGTCCGCAGCGCCCAGGCGCAATGCATCCACCGCATCGGCCATGACACCGGCACCCGACACCACGATCACGGGTAACTGCGGTGCACGCGCGCTGATCTGACGAATTAGTTCGAGCCCGCCCATTTGCGGCATGCGCAAATCGCAGATCACAAGATCAGGCTGGTGTTCTTCGAAGACCTGAAGCCCCTGCTGGCCATTGCCAGCCTGGAGAACGCTGAAGCCACTGTCTTCAAGATACGCGGCGAGGCTTGCACGGACCACGTCGTCGTCATCGATGATCAGCAGCGTTGCACTGGTTTTCTGCATGTGGGCGAACGGCGCCGATTGGGGTTTGTGCAGCGAGCCGGTAAGGCAGACCAACAGCTGCGGGAATTCTTAACAGGTCGCAGGCTCTTTGCAGTTGTAGGGCAAGAAGGCCTACCCGGCAACTGAGAGATATGCGGTGTAAGGCGCAGACGGTACTCCCATCCGCCAGGGGTTTCAAGCATCGAACGGTACGCTTGAGCGGCTTTACAGGGCAAATCACCGAGACTTATAAGAAACCTTCACGATGTAACCTCACAGGAAGGATGCAGCATGCTCGATACCGCCACCAGCCACAGCGAGAAACGCGATTTCATCCGCATGCGCATCGACACGCCGGTCACCCTGGTGCACGAGGGTAACGTCATCGCCGCCGTGTGTCTCGACCTGTCCAGTAGCGGGATGCAAGTAAAAGCCCCTCAGCCGTTCCAGGTCGGGGATCGGCTGGAGGTGCGCCTGGAGTCTGATCACCCGTCGCTCGAAGGCTTGCACGCCACGGCGGAAGTGGTGTGGATCGCGGCCCAGGCGGATGGGCAGCATACGTTCGGGCTGCGCATCCTGGCCATGCGGTAGGGTTAGAAATCGTCCTCGACTTCGCCGTCGCGCACCTTGAACTCACGGTTCTGCAGGTAGGCGTTGCGAATGAAGATGTATTTGTCCCCCTGAATCAGCTTCTCGGCCGGCAGCAGGCTCGCACGGGTATCCACCACATCCAGGGCGAAGGCCGAGTTGCGGGTAGGGACATGGTCCACGTAGCGATAAGGCCGGGTGAAGGTGTCCGGGTACTTGGCTACGCCATCGCGCACGGTGCTGGGGCCGAGCAACGGAATGACCACGTACGGGCCGCTGGGTACACCCCAGTAGCCCAGGGTCTGACCGAAGTCTTCATCGCTGCGCTGCAGGCCCATCTTGGTGCCGACATCGAAGAACCCCGCCAGGCCGAAGGTGGTGTTGACGATCAGGCGCGCCGTGTCCACCCCTGCCGCATGGGGCTTGAGCTGCAGGACGTTGTTGGCCAGGTTGGTCACATCGCCCAGGTTGCGGAACATATTGTGAATGCCGTCTTCGAGAAACTGCGGCGTCACGGTGTCGTAGCCCTTGGCGAGCGGCTTGAGCGCGTAGGTATCGAGGGTATCGTTGAAGCGGAAGATCGGGCGATTGACCGCTTCCCAGGGGTCTTCTTCGGTCGCGGCCTGGGTAGCCGCCACGGGCGCCAGCAGCATGCTGGCGCATACACAGGCCTGGGTGACTCGTTCGATCACACTGGCACCGATCCTACGCATAGTGTTTCTCCATCAGGATTATCGGCCGCAAGCGCAACGGGCGCGCTGCTGTAGTGCGGCAGTATAGAGTTTTGCAGGCCGATAGACAGCTTTCGGCAGCCATGAAGTTTAATGTGACCAAGTGTTGCGTCAGTCGTGCTACGCGATGGCTGCAAGATTCAGCGGAAAAGCCATTGGTCGCCTGCCTTGTGGATGAAAATCATCGCTTGGCAGTTGATACGCGAGAAATACAGACACAGCCCAGCGGCTGCCAGTCATGCAAATCCAAGGCGAAGGGTTTACGCTCAATACAGGCCAGAACCTTTGCCGCCTCGCTGAGGTCCATGGCTTGCCAAACCCATGATGGAGAATTGCCAATGCCTGCCCGCGAATTGCAAGAGCGCCTCAACAGCCTGCGCGAGCAACTGGATCGCAACGTGCCACTTTCGGACGAAGAGCTGGCTGCGCTCCACGAAGAAGCGCGCCAGATCGAAGCGCAACTGAAGCTGGAAAACGCCACGCCTGACAACAACCTGGCCGACGGTGTGAACCTCGCCGTGGAGCGATTTGAAGCCGACCACCCTGACCTGACGGCCACCCTGCGCAGCATTGCCAACTCGCTGCACAGCATGGGTATCTGAAACATACCGCTCGGGCTGCTGCGCGCCCAGCGCAGCGCAGTGGCCTGTCTTGACCCGCACTCAGGCCAGAGGCGAACAGCACATGGCCTGCTGTCAGGATCGGCTGCAGTTCAACGCAGGCGCACCTCTGCGGCGGTCACTGCCTGGCCAGCCGCCCATTGTTCACGACGATTTCCCCCATGCTGCGGTAGGGGTTGATGTCCAGCCCACCTCGGCGCACATACCGGGCATAAACGGTCAAGTGCTCAGGCTGCACTAGATTTTTCAGGTCCAGATAGATGCGCTCCACGCATTGCTCATGGAAGTCCGCATGCTGGCGGAAGCTGATGAGGTAGGTCAGCAGGCTGGCATGATCAAGCGCGCTGCCTTTGTAGGCCACTACCACACTCCCCCAGTCAGGCTGTCCGGTGACCGGGCAGTTGGACTTGAGCAAATGGCTGTGCAGCGTCTCTTCGACCACCTGATGGGCATCGCATTGCAACAGCTCCGGTTGCGGCTGCGCATAGTTGGAAATAGCCACGTCCAGCCCATCGATGCAGGTGCCTGGCAAAGCGACCACGCCTTGGGCCTCAACCTCTTCCAGCGTTTTGACCTTGACCCCTACCGCCTTGCCGGCGGCCGCCGAGAGATCCCTCTCAAGGCACGCCTGCAACGGCTCAATGCCCGCAAAAACGGTCTGGTTCAACGAGTTCAGGTAAAGCTTGAATGACTTCGATTCGATGATGTTGGGCGAATCAGCCGGGATGGCGAACTCGCCTATGGCTACCACGGGCTTGCCCGAGGGCAGCAGCCAGGACAGCTCGAAGCAATTCCAGTAATCCACACCTTGCCACGGTAGCGTCTGCGCGGTGACACCCAGCTCCGCCCACTTGGCGGTGCGTGGGATCGGGAACAACAGCTCCGGGGAATAGGTGGCGACGTATTCACTGGACTTGCCCAGCGGGGAGTGTTCGGCGGCAGGGTGCATTGGAACTGACCTGAAAGTGTGGAGTGGACGCTAGCGTTCGTACGGTGCGCGCCCCCATTCTGGGGCAATCGTGTCGTGTACAGGATGACGCGTAGGGCGCCCAGTCTACCCTTTTGCTTGCCGCCTTGCAGCGCCACTCATTCGATGATCAGCGGCCCCACCATGCCCGCTTGGTAATGGCCTGGCACATTACAGGCGAATTCGATGGGTGCAGAGGCCTTGAAGGTCCAGGTCAACTCGGCGCGCTGGCCAGGCATCACCAGCACCGTGTTACCGCCGCCATGCCCATGGCCTGCGCCATGATCATGTCCGCTCATGGCGCCATGCCCCATGCCCTGTTCGCCTACGGCCGCAGTGAACAGCTCGCCTTGCATGGCAATCATCTGCTTCTGGTGTTCGGCATGCATGGCCTTGTCACCCAGGTTGAACTCGTGGGGCAATTGCCCTTCGTTGATCAACACGAAGCGCACCGTCTCACCCGCCTTGACAGTGAGGCTGGCGGGCTCGAAGGCGATGTCCTTGAGCCTCACCTCGACCGTGCGGGTGGCTTTTTCGGCTGGCGCAGGCTCACCGAAAGCCAGTGTATGGGCGGTGCCTGCCTGAGCAAGACTACTGGCCAGCGTCAGTGCGCAGGCAAAGATAAAGCGAGACATCGGGGTTTCCATTCGTTGGATTGAACAGCGCGATGTTAAGCCCATGCGACTGCCATGAACCTGACCGCTGCATTACAAGCCTGTCAGTTTGGCCGAACGCCGCGCAGGTCACGTATGATCCTGGCACCTGTGCGCCGGCTGGACTCCACCGCGGCGCCGCATCGCCAGCCGGAGCTTGCCTCAATGAAACTGTTGATCGTCGAAGACCAAGTGCGTACTGGCCAGTACCTGCATCAGGGCCTGAGCGAGGCCGGCTTCACGGTAGAGCTGGCCACCGATGGCGAGACAGGCCAGTTCCTGGCCCTGACGGGCGATCACGATCTGCTGATCCTGGATGTGATGCTGCCAGGGCGCGACGGCTGGCAGATCCTCAAGGCCGTGCGACAAGCCGGTATCGATACGCCTGTGCTGTTTCTGACCGCCCGCGATGCCATCGAGGACCGGGTACATGGCTTGGAACTGGGCGCCGATGATTACCTGATCAAGCCATTCGCCTTTTCGGAGCTGCTGGCGCGTGTGCGCAGCCTGCTCAGGCGCGGGGCTACGCCCAGTGCCGATACCTCGCTGGCGGTGGCGGACCTGCGCCTTGACCTGATTCGCCGGCGTGTCGAGCGCGGCGGCCAGCGCATCGACCTGACCGCGAAAGAATTCGGTTTGCTCGAGCTGCTGTTGCGCCGTCAGGGTGAAGTGCTGTCCAAGGCGCTTATCGCGTCCCAGGTATGGGACATGAACTTTGCCAGCGACACCAACGTGATCGAAGTGGCCATTCGGCGACTGCGGGCCAAGGTGGACGATGCCTACGACGACAAGCTGATCCACACGGTGCGCGGCATGGGTTATGTGCTGGAAGTGCGTTCATCGTGAGGCGCCGCATTTCGCTGACCAGCCGCCTGGCGCTGCTGTTCGCCGCCTGCACAGCTGCGGTTTCGCTAGGGGCGGGCCTTGTGTTCAATCAGGCCAGCGAGCAGCATTTCATCGAACTCGACCAGCAGTTGCTGGCGTCGCGCCTGTCATTGTTGCGCCGTCACCTCACTGACGTCGGCACACAAGCCGATCTGCAAACCCGCCTGCCTGCCCTGCACGAGGAGCTGAGTCATCAGGCCGACCTGTCCGTGCGGGTCACCTCAGGCAATGGCGCCACCTGGTTCGAGAGCCGCGCTGGCCTCCCCCCTGCGCCCTCCTCCACGGGTTTGAACACGCTGCACGCGCAGGGCACGGACTACCGTAGCCTTGCTGTGGCGCTGATGCCCGGCAGCGCCTCACCGCACCTTGTGCTGTACCTTGACATCACCCATCACCAGCATTTTCTGCAAGGCATGCAGCGTCTGGTCTGGCTGACAGTCGGGCTGTCGGCGCTGGTCACCGCCCTGCTGGGCGGCTGGGCAGCACGTAGTGGCCTGCGCCCCTTGAGGCAGATGGGGCGCATCACCGCACGCGTCTCTGCCCGCTCGCTCACCACTCGCCTACCTGTGGAGCAGATGCCTGCCGAACTGGCCCAATTGGCTGACAGCCTCAATGCCATGCTGCAGCGCCTGGACGATGCGTTTCAGCGCCTGTCGGCGTTTTCGGCCGATATCGCCCATGAACTGCGTACGCCGCTGTCCAACCTGCTGACCCACACCCAGGTCACCCTGACTCGTCCACGCAGCCTCGACGCCTACCGGGAGGCCTTGCATGACAATCTCGAAGAGCTGCAAGCAATGGCGCAGATGATCAATGACATGCTCTTCCTGGCCAAAGCCGACCAGGGGCTATTGGCACCCGGTGACACTCCACTGGCGCTGCATGATGAAGTGGATTCGCTGTTGGAGTATTACGCCCTGGCGGCTGAAGAAGCGGCCGTGCAGCTGACACGAGAGGGGCAAGCGTGGCTGCCCGGCGACCGGACCATGCTGCGCCGGGCACTTTGCAACTTGCTCGACAACGCCTTGCGCTTCACGCCGGCGGGCGGACAGGTGCGGATCACACTGGCGGCAGGGCCGAGCATTACCGTGGCCAACACCGGCAGCGCCATCGAGGCGACGGCACTGCCACGGCTGTTCGATCGTTTCTACCGGGTAGACCCTTCCAGGCATGACGGCGGCGAACACGCCGGCCTGGGCCTGGCGATCACGCAGTCGATCGTGCAGGCCCATGGCGGGCGGATTCAGGTGGCGAGCGAGTCCGACTGGACCCGCTTCACGCTGGACTTCACAGGCCGGTAAAGGCTCCGTCAAACCGCCAAGCCAATGGCCGGTTGTACCTGGGAAGCCCGGTAGGCTGGGTAGAGGGTAGCCAAGAAGCTCATCACCAGCCCCGCCGCGCAGATCATCACCACGTCCCCGCTTTGCAGCTCCGATGGCAGGCTGCTGATGAAGTACACGTCGGAGGTGAAGATATGCTGACCGCTGATCCGCTCCAGCCAGCCCACGATCTGGCTCACGTTGAGCGCGGCGATCACCCCCAGCACGCCGCCGATCAGCGTGCCGACCACGCCAATCAAGCTGCCCTGGACCATGAACGTACCCATGATCTGCGCAGGCGTTGCCCCGAGGGTACGCAGGATGGCGATATCCGGCCCTTTGTCGTTTACCACCATGACCAAGGTGGCGATGATGTTGAACGCGGCCACGGCAATGATCATCAGCAGCAACAGGCCGATCATGGTCTTTTCCATCTTCATGGCGCTGAACAGGCTACCTTGAGTATGGGACCAGTCATCTGCCCGATAGCCCTCACCCAGCTGCGCTGCGATGGCCTTGGACACCTGCGGGGCGGCGTACAGGTCATGCAGTTTCAGCCGCACACCCTGCACCTGGCCGGGCGCCCAACGCTGCATGCTCGCGGCATCGGCCATGTGAATGTAGGCCTGGGAACCATCGAGTTCGGCGCCCACCTTGAAGATGCCCACCACGGTCAAGCGCTGCATGCGTGGGGTGATCCCGCCAGGCTCGCTGCTGATCTCCGGCACGATCAAGGTCAGTTTGTCCCCGGTATTCAGCCGAAAGCGGCGGGCCGTCAGCTCGCCGATCACCACGCCAAACTCGCCCGGCTGCAAGTCCTGCAGGCGGCCCTGAACGATGTGCCGCCCTACGATCGACACCTTGTTTTCCTCGGCCGGGTCGATACCGCCAACCTGAATCGGCTGCATGGCGCCCTTGTAGGACAGCATGCCTTCCATTTCGGTGATCGGGGCCGCGGCAACCACGGCAGGGTTTTTCATGGCCGCATCGGCCACCTGCTGCCAGTTGTCCAGCGGCTGCTGGCCCAGGATGGCCGCGTGGGGTACCAGGCCCAGGATGCGCGAGCTCATTTCGCGCTGGAAGCCGTTCATCACCGACAGCACCACGATCATGGCCAGCACGCCCAGGGACAGGCCGATCATCGAGGTCATGGAGATGAACGAGATGAAATGGTTGCGACGCTTGGCCCGGGTATAGCGCGCGCCGATGAAGATGGGCAGGGGTCTGAACATGTGCGGATACACCCAATCAAAACAGGTCGCGGGATGAAAGGGTCACCCCGCTCGGTCGGTCAGATCGCCACCAGGTGGCCATTGTCGAGTTTCAGTACACGGTCCATCTGACGCGCAAGGCTCAGGTCGTGGGTCACCACCAGGAACGCCGTGCGCGAAGCGCTGGACAGTTCCTGCATCAACTCCTGGATGCCCTGTGCAGTATGGTGATCGAGGTTCCCGGTGGGTTCGTCCAGCATCACCAGGCCTGGGCGGTTGACCAGCGCACGTGCGATGGCCACTCGCTGACGCTCGCCGCCAGACAGCTCGGCCGGCTTGTGATTGAGGCGATGCCCCAGCCCAACGCGTTTGAGCAGCGCCTCGGCACGTTCACGCGCCTCTGGAATAGCCGTACGGCCTATCAGCAGTGGCATGCACACGTTCTCGAGGGCCGTGAATTCGGGCAGCAGGTGATGAAACTGGTACACGAAGCCCAACTCGCGGTTGCGCAGCAGGCCCCGGGCGCGCTCGCCCAACGCCGACAGCTCTTCGCCGGCCAGCCAGACACTGCCCCGGGTGGGGCGATCCAGGCCGCCCAGCAGGTTGAGCAAGGTGCTTTTGCCCGACCCCGAACTGCCGACAATGGCGATGCGCTCGCCGGCGTGCAGTTCCAGGTTCAGGCCAGACAAGACCTGCACCGACTCGGGGCCCTCATCGTAGGACTTGCCCAGGTTGCGGCAACTCAGAACGGCTTTATCACTCATGCGCGACTCACTCATAACGTAACGCCTCTGCCGGCTGGGTGCGTGCCGCACGCCAGGCAGGGTACAGGGTGGCGAAGAAACTCAGGACCAATGCCGCACCACAGACCATGTACACATCCTGGGCCTGGATCTGCGAGGGCAGGTAATCGATGAAATACACGTCGGCGTTGAGGAATTTGTGGCCGATCAGGTGCTCGATACCGGCGATGACCGTGCTGACGTTGAGCGCCGCAATGATGCCCACCACGGCCCCGATCAACGTGCCCACCACACCGATCACAGTGCCCTGCACCATGAAGATGAGCATGATTTGCCCAGGGGTGGCGCCCAACGTGCGCAGGATGGCGATGTCCCCCCGCTTGTCGTTGACCACCATCACCAGTGTGGAAATGATGTTGAACGCGGCAACCGCGACGATCAGCAGCAACAGCAGGCCGATCATGGCTTTTTCCATGCGAATGGCCTGGTAGAGATTGCCATGGGTACGGGTCCAGTCGCGGCTATAGAAATCCTGGTCACCCAGTTGTTGGGCGATGTCGTAGGCCACGCGCGGGGCCTGGAACAGGTCATCGAACTTCAAGCGCAGGCCCTGCACCTGGTCGGGCTTCCAGCGGTGCAGGCGCGACAGGTCGGCGATGTTGGTCAGCCCCAGGTAACCGTCGATCTCGCCGGCCCCCACATGGAAGGTGCCCACCACGGTGAAGCGCTTCATGCGCGGGAACATGCCGGCCGGCGTGACGCTGACCTCCGGGGCCACGAAGGTGAGTTTGTCGCCTACGGCCACACCCAACTTGGCCGCGGCCTTGTCACCGATCATGATGCCCCACTCGCCGGGCGCCAACTGGTCCAGCCGGCCCTGCTGGACGAAGTTGTCGATGATCGACACCTCCCGTTCCCGGGCCGGATCGATGCCGTTGAGCAGGACCTTCTGCACCTTGCCGTCATGGGTGAGCAGACCCTGCATCTGGGTGAAGGGCGCGACCGCCACCACCTGCCGATTCTGCTTTACTTGTTCGGCAAGGGCAGGCCAGTCGGCGATGGGCTGGCCGCTCTCGAGCGTGGCGTGAGGGATCATGCCCAACACGCGGGTGCGCATCTCGTGGTCGAACCCGTTCATCACCGACAGCACCACGATCATGACTACCACGCCCAGGGCGAGGCCGATCATCGAGGTCAGGGAAATGAACGAGACGAAGTGATTGCGACGTTTGGCACGGGTATAACGCGTGCCGATGAATGCGAAAAGAGGTCTGAACATGTCGGGGCTTGTTCGGATGGAAGGGAACGTCCTTGTGGCGAGGCGCCTATGGCGGCTTTACACTCGGACCACCGCCGCTACCATGGGTTCGCCATGACGACATTAGACGAAGAAGATCGCCGCGAATACTACCGCATCGCCGATCGGATCGCACTTCAAATCAGCCCATTGAGCGCGGCCGAAGCCCTGGATCCAGATGTGTTGCAGGATGATTCCCCGCTGTTCAATCTGCTCAGCGAGCTGCACCTGGCCGACTTCGAGGCCCAGCACCTGCTGCGCCAGCTCAGCGACAAGGACCGCACCCTTGCAGCGTTTTTGCGGGTACAAAACAAGCGCCTGGACGTGCTCAGCGCCGTGGTCGCCCATACCCTGCTGGGCGAGGTAGGCCAGCCGCAGGCAGTCGTGGTGTCCGAAGGTGGCCTGGAGTGCATCCAGCCAGAGCCCTTTGCACAGGGTACCCAGGTGAAGGTACAAATGGTGCTGATGCCGCGCGCCCACGGCCTGCTGTTGCGCGGCAAGATCGCCCATTGCGAGGCCAGGCCCCAGGGCGGCTTCGAGGTCGGCATCGAATTCATCGACATGGTCGATGCCCAGCGCCAACTGCTTGCCCGCTACATTCTGCAACGCCAGCAACAGCAAAGACGCCAGCAACTGGAACAGAACGCCCCATCACCCTGACTCATTTTCTCACTGAAGGAACGAACGTGACCCTGATCTACGGCCATCGCGGCGCCAAGGGCGAAGCACCCGAGAACACCCTGAACAGCTTCCGCCAGTGCCTGTCCCACGGCATCATGCGCTGCGAGCTGGATCTGCACCTGTCGGCCGACAACCAGCTGATGGTGATCCATGACCCTACCCTCAAGCGCACCACCGGCAAGCGCGGCAAGGTGGTCGAGCACCCGGCCGAAGACCTGGTCAAGCTCGACGCACGTCAGGGTGGCCCGGGCTGGGTCCAGCCCTGCCCCATCCCACGCCTGGAAGAGCTGTTCGAGAAGTGCCCGTTCGAGCACTGGCAGCTGGAAGTCAAGAGCGCCTCGCGCACCCGCGCAGCCACTACGGTGCTGGCCATACGCGAGCTGGCCCAGCAGTTCGGCTTGCTGGACAAGGTGACGATCACCTCAAGTTCACGCGAAGTGCTGGGCGCCGCTCAAGAATTGGTGCCGGACGTGCAACGCGGCCTGGTGGCCGAATACGCCTGGCTCGACCCGCTGAAGGTTGCACAGAATTATGGTTGCCAGATGCTGGCACTGAATTGGACGTTGTGCACCCCGGAACGCCTGCAAAAAGCGCAGAAGCAGGGTTTGCACGTATCGGTATGGACGGTCAACGAGCCGGCGCTGATGCGCAGGCTCGCTGATTTTGGCGTGGACAGCCTGATTACAGACTTTCCCGGTTTGGCCAGGACCACCCTCGGGCAGGGTTGAATTCGGTCTCTCCGACCGGCTCAGGCCACCGGTCGGAGCCGCTCAAAAAAGCCGGTTCAGACCGTCATAGGCCGCTACCCGATAGGCCTCTGCCATGGTCGGGTAGTTGAACGTGGTGTTCACAAAGTACTTGAGGTTGTTCAGCTCGCCTGGCTGGTTCATCACTGCCTGGCCGATATGCACGATCTCGGATGCCTGGTAGCCGAAGCAGTGCACACCCAGCACCTGCAGGGTCTCGCGGTGGAACAGGATTTTCAGCATGCCCTGGGGCTCACCGGCGATCTGCGCCCGGGCCATGCTCTTGAAGAAGGCCTTGCCCACTTCATAGGGCACCTTGGCCTGGGTCAGTTCCTGCTCGTTCTTGCCGATCGAGCTGATCTCCGGAATGGTATAGATGCCCGTCGGCACATCGTTGACGAAACGCCAGCTGCCGTTGTCGACGATGCTGCCTGCGGCCGAGCGGCCCTGGTCGTGCGCGGCACTGGCCAGGCTCGGCCAGCCGATCACGTCGCCTGCGCCGTAGATATTCGGCACGCTGGTGCGGTAGGCCTCGTCCACTTCGATCTGACCGCGGCTGTTGACCTTGATGCCGATGTTCTCCAGCCCAAGCTTGTCGGTATTGCCGGTCCGCCCGTTGCACCAGAGCAAGGCATCGGCCTTGATCTTCTTGCCCGACTTCAGGTGCAGGATGACGCCGTTGTCCAGGCCCTCGACCCGCTCATAATCTTCGTTGTGGCGCACGGTGATGTTGTTGTTGCTGAAGTGGTAGCTCAGGGCCTGGGAGATTTCCGAATCCAGGAAACTGAGCAGTTGCCCTCGGTTGTCCACCAGCTCGACCAGCACACCAAGGCCGCTGAAGATCGAGGCGTACTCGCACCCGATCACGCCGGCGCCATACACAATCAGCTTGCGCGGGGTGTGGCTGAGGCTGAGGATGGTGTCGCTGTCGTACACACGCGGGTGGTTGAAGTCGATGTCTGCTGGTCGGTAGGGGCGCGAACCGGTGGCGATGATGATGTGCTTGGCGTTGAGTTTTTCCACCACGCCATTGGGGCAGACCACTTCGACGGTCTGCTCGTCAGCGAAGCTGCCGGTGCCGAAGAACAGGTCGACGCGGTTGCGGGCGTAGTAGCCCGTGCGCGAGGCCACCTGCTTGGCGATGACCTTTTCGGCGCTCTTGAGCACGTCCGGGAAAGAGAACCAACGCGGCTCGCCGATGGCGCGGAACATGGTGTTGGTGTTGAACTGCATGATCTGCCGCACCGAGTGACGCAGTGCCTTGGACGGGATGGTGCCCAGGTGGGTGCAGTTCCCCCCGACCTGGCGACGGGTGTCGACCATTGCCACCTTGCGCCCTGCTTTGGCGGCGTTCATTGCCGCACCTTCCCCGGCCGGGCCGGAACCCAGCACCACTACGTCGTAGTTGTAGACAGCCATGCGTACTCCTTCAGAACTGGCCCGCAAGCCACGGTCGCTTGCGGCGCACGATCATGCCGCCTCGGCGCCATGAGAAAAATCGGGTGCAGTCTAATCAAGCGTGAACGGCGCGCACATTAACCCTTGGTCGCGTCGTAGGCCAATTTCGCCCGCACTACATAAAGCACCGTCTCCCTGGCGGCAATCATCCTTGTCCACGCTTTCGACCACCTTGCACTGCCTGCTCAGACGGAAAAACCGCCCAGGCACCTGCGAAACGGCGGTTATTGTCCCTGAAATGTTGCGCTGAGTCACTCGATGACCCCCTGCGCTCTGCTAGGACAAGCGCCCTTGCACGGCAGCGCAAACGAAAACGGGAACCCAAAGGTTCCCGTGTGTTCAGCGTCTGACTGGCCGATCAGCGTGGAAAGGCAGGCGGGTTGACCCCGGCCATGTCTTCCATCACGCGCACGACCTGGCAGCTGTAGCCGAACTCGTTGTCATACCACACGTAGAGCACGACGCGATTGTCGTTGCAGATGGTGGCTTCGGCGTCTACCACACCGGCGTGGCGCGAACCCACGAAGTCGGTGGAGACCACTTCCTGGGAGCTCACATAGTCGATCTGCTTGTGCAGGTCCGAGTGCATGGCCGTCTGGCGCAGGTACTCGTTGATTTCCTCGCGGCTGGTGGCCTTTTCCAGGTTCAGGTTGAGGATTGCCATCGACACGTTCGGCGTCGGCACGCGAATGGCGTTGCCGGTCAACTTGCCCTTGAGCACAGGCAGGGCCTTGGCGGCGGCGGTGGCAGCACCGGTTTCGGTGATGACCATATTCAGCGGCGCGGCGCGGCCACGGCGGCTGCCCTTGTGGAAGTTGTCGATCAGGTTCTGGTCGTTGGTGAACGAGTGAACGGTTTCGACGTGGCCGTTGACGATGCCGTACTGGTCGTTGACGGCCTTGAGCACCGGCACGATGGCGTTGGTGGTGCAGGAGGCGGCGGAGATGATCTTGTCATCGGCCGTGATCTCGCCGTGGTTGATGCCATGCACGATGTTCTTCAGGGCACCCTTGCCAGGTGCGGTGAGGATCACGCGGCTGGCACCCGGGCAGGCCAGGTGCTGGCCCAGGCCGTCGGCATCACGCCATACGCCGGTGTTGTCCACGATCAGCGCGTTGTCGATGCCGTACTGGGTGTAGTCGACTTCGCTCGGGTTCTTGGCGTAGATGATCTGGATCAGGTTGCCGTTGGCCGTCAAGGTGTTGTTGGCTTCGTCGATGGTGATGGTGCCATCGAACGGCCCATGCACCGAATCACGACGCAGCAGGCTGGCACGCTTGACCAGATCGTTCTCGGCGCCTTTGCGCACGACGATGGCACGCAGGCGCAGGCCGTCGCCACCACCGGTCTTCTCGATCAGGATACGCGCCAGCAGGCGACCGATACGGCCGAAACCATACAGCACGACGTCGGTGCCTTTGCGCGCGGCGGCGTTCTGCTGGCCCACCACGTCAGCCAGTTCTTCACGCACGAACTGCTCGGCGCTGCGGCCGTTGCCTTCGAGCTTGAACTTGTTGGCCAGCTTGCCCAGGTCGACCGAGGCGGCGCCCAGTTTCAGCTCGCTCATGGCCTTGAGCAGGGGGAATGTCTCGTGAACGGACAGTTCGGTTTCGTCGGTCTGGCGATGACGCGCAAAGCGGTGTGCCTTGAGGATCGAGATAACCGAACGGTTGATCAGGCTGCGGCCATAGATCGAGCTCACCACATTGTTGTTGCGGTAGAGCTGACCGATAAGCGGGATCATCGCTTCAGCCAGGGCTTCACGATCGATCCACTCACCAAGACACTGGTCGGGCTTCTGAGTCACGGGAACCTTCCACATGTAGGGACAGAAAAAAGGGGCTACATTATGACGCCCCGATGCGTAACCGGCAATGAGCGCCTGTCGTGGTCACGCACATCGATCATCCTGCCCCATTGGAGCCTGACAGCCGCCAGCGTCACCGGTACAATCGGTCTCTTTGCCGAAACGCTTGGAGTGCAATCTCCCGTGTCAGTTCTGCGCCTACCGCAACTGTCGGCTACCGCCGGCAAACAAACCTGGGGCAACCTGCCCGGTGCCGCCCTCAGCCTTGCCATCGCCGAGGCCGCCAGCAGCGCTGGCCGCTTCACCCTGCTGCTGACGGCAGACAGCCAGGCCGCCGACCGCCTGGAGCAGGAACTGAAGTTCTTCGCGCCCGAGTTGCCGGTGCTGCCGTTTCCCGACTGGGAGACCCTGCCCTACGACCTGTTCTCGCCCCACCAGGACATCATCTCCCAGCGCATCGCCAGCCTGTACCGGCTGCCGGAGCTGAGCCACGGCATCCTGGTAGTGCCCATCACCACGGCCTTGCATCGCCTGGCCCCTACCCGCTTCCTGCTGGGCAGCAGCCTGGTGCTGGACGTGGGCCAGACCATCGATGTGGAGCAGATGCGCAGCCGCCTGGAAGCCAGTGGTTACCGCTGCGTGGACACCGTCTATGAGCATGGCGAGTTCGCCGTGCGTGGGGCCTTGATCGACCTGTTCCCGATGGGCAGCAAGCTGCCCTACCGTATCGACCTGTTCGACGACGAAATCGAAACGCTGCGCACGTTCGACCCCGAGACCCAGCGCTCGATCGACAAGGTCGACTCCATTCGCCTGCTGCCGGCACGCGAATTTCCGATGCAAAAAGAGGAAGTCACCCGGTTCAAGGCACGCTTTCGCGAGCGTTTCGACGTGGATTTTCGCCGCAGCGCGATCTTCCAGGACCTGGCCAGCGGCATCATCCCGTCCGGTATCGAGTACTACCTACCGCTGTTCTTCGAAGAAACCTCGACTCTGTTCGACTACCTGCCGGCCGATACCCAGGTGTTTTCGCTGCCGGGCGTTGAGCAGGCGGCCGAACACTTCTGGAACGACGTACGCGGGCGCTACGAGGACCGCCGGGGCGACCTGAGCCGGCCCTTGCTGCCGCCGGCCGAGCTGTTCATGCCGGTTGAAGACTGTTTCGCGCGCCTCAAGCAGTGGCCACGGGTGGTGGTCAGCCGCGATGACCTGGACCCAGGCGCCGGGCGCCAGCGCTTCGCCGCTCGCCCCCTGCCTGACCTTGCCATCGAAGCCAAGGCCAACCAGCCGCTGGCGGCATTGGCAGGGTTTCTCGACCAGTTCGATGGGCGCGTGTTGTTCACCGCAGAATCGGCCGGACGCCGCGAAGTGCTGCTTGAGCTGCTCGAACGGCTCAAGCTGCGCCCGAACACGGTCGAAGGCTGGACCGACTTCGTCACCGGTAGCGAACGCCTGAACATCACCATTGCACCGCTCGACGAAGGCCTGCTGCTCGACGACCCGGCCATGGCCCTGATCGCCGAAAGCCCGCTGTTCGGTCAGCGGGTGATGCAGCGCCGCCGCCGCGACAAGCGCGGTGAAACCGCCAACGATGCCGTCATCAAGAACCTGACCGAGCTGCGTGAAGGCGCGCCGGTGGTGCATATCGATCATGGCGTGGGCCGCTACCTGGGCCTGGCGACGCTGGAAATCGACGGCCAGGCCGCCGAGTTCCTGACCCTCCAATACGCCGAGGGCGCCAAGCTCTACGTACCGGTTGCCAACCTGCACCTGATCGCCCGCTACACCGGCAGCGATGACGCGCTGGCGCCCCTGCACCGCCTGGGCTCGGAAACCTGGCAGAAAGCCAAGCGCAAGGCCGCCGAACAGGTACGCGACGTCGCCGCCGAGCTGCTCGACATCTATGCCCGCCGTGCAGCGCGCAAGGGTTACGCGTTCGCCGACCCGGCCGCCGACTACGCCACGTTCAGCGCAGGCTTCCCGTTCGAAGAAACCCCCGACCAGCAAGCGGCCATCGAAGCGGTACGCGCCGATATGCTGGCGCCCAAGCCCATGGATCGCCTGGTGTGCGGCGACGTAGGCTTCGGCAAGACCGAGGTGGCCATGCGTGCAGCGTTCATCGCCGTGCACAGCGGTCGCCAGGTGGCTGTGCTGGTGCCCACCACCCTGCTGGCCCAGCAGCATTACAACAGTTTCCGCGACCGTTTTGCGGACTGGCCGGTCACCGTCGAGGTGATGAGCCGCTTCAAGTCGGCCAAGGAAGTGGCCAACGCCGCGGCCGAGCTGGCCGAGGGCAAGATCGACATCCTGATCGGCACCCACAAGCTGCTCCAGGACGACGTGCGCTTCAAGGACCTGGGCCTGGCCATCATCGACGAAGAGCATCGTTTCGGGGTGCGTCAGAAAGAGCAGCTCAAGGCGCTGCGCAGCGAAGTGGACATCCTGACCCTGACCGCCACGCCCATCCCGCGCACCTTGAACATGGCCGTGGCGGGCATGCGCGATCTGTCGATCATCGCCACGCCGCCGGCCCGGCGCCTGTCGGTACGCACCTTCGTCATGGAACAGAACAACAGCACCGTCAAGGAAGCGCTGCTGCGCGAACTGCTGCGCGGTGGCCAGGTGTATTACCTGCACAACGATGTGAAAACCATCGAGAAATGTGCCGCCGACCTGGCCGAACTGGTCCCAGAGGCGCGCATCGGCATTGGTCACGGCCAGATGCGCGAGCGCGAGCTGGAGCAGGTGATGAGCGACTTCTACCACAAGCGCTTCAACGTACTGGTGGCCTCGACCATCATCGAAACCGGCATCGACGTGCCCAGCGCCAACACCATCGTCATCGAGCGTGCCGACAAGTTCGGCCTGGCCCAGTTGCACCAATTGCGTGGCCGGGTCGGTCGCAGCCACCACCAGGCCTATGCCTACCTGCTGACGCCAACGCGCCAGAAGGTCAGCGGCGACGCCGAAAAACGCCTCGAAGCCATCGCCAACACCCAGGACCTGGGCGCCGGGTTCGTGCTCGCGACCAACGACCTGGAAATCCGCGGGGCTGGCGAGTTGCTCGGGGACGGCCAGAGCGGTCAGATCCAGGCGGTGGGCTTTACCCTGTACATGGAAATGCTCGAGCGCGCCGTCAAGGCGATCCGCAAGGGCACCCAGCCCAACCTCGAACAACCGCTGGGCGGCGGCCCGGAAATCAACCTGCGCCTGCCAGCCCTGATCCCCGAGGACTACCTGCCGGACGTGCATGCGCGGCTGATCCTGTACAAGCGCATCGCCTCGGCGGCCGATGAGGAAGGCCTCAAAGACCTGCAGGTCGAGATGATCGACCGCTTCGGCCTTCTGCCAGAGCCCACCAAGAACCTCATGCGCCTGACGCTGCTCAAGTTGCAGGCGGAGAAACTGGGCATCAAGAAAGTCGACGCCGGCCCCAATGGCGGCAAGCTCGAGTTCGAGGCCGAAACGCCAGTCGATCCTCTGACCCTGATCAAGCTGATCCAGGGTCAGCCCAAGCGCTACAAGTTCGAAGGCGCCACCCAGTTCCGCTTCATGGTCCCGATGGAGCGGCCTGATGAGCGTTTCAACACCCTTGAGGCGCTGTTCGAGCGCCTGACACCAAAGCCTGCCTAAGGAAGATCCATGCGCGCCATTCGCTGTCTGACCCTGCTGCTGGTGGCGTTTGCCCCAGCGGCATTCGCCCAGGGCCCGTATCAGGTCGAAATGATCCTGGTAAGGCAGAACAACGTACCCGCGTTCACCAGCCCGTTCGCGCCTGAAGACTGGAGCGCTGGCGCGCCACGGCTGGACAAAGGCGCAGAGCAGCGCCCGGTGCTCGAAGACGAGGCCACACGCTTGAGCGCCACGGCCGACTACACGGTACTCATGCACCGGGCCTGGCAACAGCAGGTAGGCGATGGGCCCAGTCGCATCGCATTCGGTGAAGGTACCGAGCAGTTCGGCCATTTCCCGATCGAGGGCAACCTGAGCATCACCCAGGGTCGCTTCATCCAGGTCGAAGCCAACCTTTGGGTCAACCAGCTCGACGGCAACGGCAGCGTGCTGCAGAGCGAGCAGTTTCGGCAGGCCAACAGCAATGTGAAAGGCGGACAACTGACCTACCTGGACGGCGGTCATCTGGCCATGCTCCTAAAGATAACCCCACCCGGCACACCCAAGATGCCATCGCTGGACATGCTGGAGCAGTAGCCCATGAGCCGTAACGGACCTGATGCCTTCGAGCTGCTGAACGAGTACCCCAACTGGATCGAATGTTTCGACGCAGGCACTCTGAGGCGAGGCGAGGTTTACGCGAGCGAGGGCATGGCTGAGCTGGAGCACCTAAACGGGCGAAGGTTTTCCGCTCTGTGCAAAGGCAGTGCAGGACAAACCTACCGGCAGAACATCGAAGTAAGCGTGCATGCCGGGCGCCTCCTTGTAGAAGGCCGGTGCAGTTGCCCTGTTGCGCGCAACTGCAAGCACTGCGCAGCCGCGCTGCTGCTGATCAGCGATCCCTTCGACAAGCCACTGATAGCCAAGCCCACCTCTGCGCAGATGTCAGCCGAGCTCCAGCATTGGCTCAGCAACCTCGAACAAGCGCCCGCACCGGCCGAACCTGGCAAGGACAAGCGTGGGCGCTCGGTCTGCTACAACCTGAACCTCCAGGACGATGCCAGTTGCTCGGTGGTCGTGCGCAAGGGCACCGAAACAGAAGACGGCATTCGCTTCAGCCGGGTGCAATCGGTCTACGACTTCCTATATGACCGGCCAAAATTCGTGACCGAAGAAGACGCGCGCATCCTGCGTCTGCTCTCCTCGCTCAACCAGGGGGGCGGCCAAGAGCGGGGCTACAGGTTGACAGGGGCCGAAGGCGGCGAGTTGCTCCAGCGCATTATCGACACGGGCCGGCTGTACCTGCTAGACACTCAGCCACAACTGCGGCCTGGGCCGGTGCGCCAGGGCGAGTTTCGCTGGGTGCGCCTAGACAACGGTGCATACCGTGGCTTGTGGTTCACCGGCGAAGATGAATCCAACTGCGTCATCCCATTGCTTCCGCTGTACTACCTGGACCTGGTCACCCATGAGATCGGTGTCCTGGAACATGGGCTCAACTCCCACGTTGCGATGCAACTGACCCTCGCACCCGAGGTGCCGGAGCACCTGGTCGTGCCGCTCAGCCACAAGCTCAACGCCTTGAGCCATGCCGTGCCGACGCCGACCGAGGTCCAGGAGCAACACGTCGATGACATCCAGCCCTCCGCGCACCTGGTACTTGGGAGCCTGGAGTTCACCGCCTACATGCCCAAGACCGGTCGCATGCAGCGCCAGACGCAGCACCGCGCCGCGCTGTCGTTCGACTACGACGGCCTGTCGGCCAGCGGCAATACCGACAAGCCGCTGACGCGCCTGGTGGGCAGCGTGAGCCAGCGCATCAGCCGCCAGCCCAAGGCTGAGCAAGCCCTGCGCAATGTCCTGCGTGACATGGGGTTCAAGGTCGCGACCCGGCAGAGCAAGGCACTGCCCGACAGCGCCGGCGAAATGTTCCTGCTTCCCGACGACGAGGCCTGGCTGCAATTCGTGCGCACCAACCTGCCCCAGCTGCGTGAAGCGGGCTGGCAGGTGGACGTCAACCGCGACTTCGCGTTCGACTTGCAGGAGGTAGAAGACTGGTACGCCACGGTCGATGAAACGCCCGGCCATGAATGGTTCGACCTTAAGTTGGGTATCGTTGTCGAAGGGCAGCGGCACAGCCTGCTGCCCATCGTCCTGCAACTGTTGCGCAACAGCCCTGAGCTGCTACGCCCGAGCGAACTGGCCAAGCGCAACGACGAGGAGCACCTGCTGATCGATCTCAACCGCGGCCGGATCGATGCCCCTGCCCTGCGCGTAGCTCTGCCTTATGGCCGGGTCAAGGCCGTGATGGCGACCTTGGGCGAGCTCTACCTGAGCGAACCTGAGGCCGGGACGGCACTGCGCATGAGCCGAGCAGACGCTGCGCGCCTGAACGGGATCGAAGCGCTGCCCCTGCATTGGGAAGGCGGTGAGCATGTGCGCGACCTGGGTCGCCGCCTGCGCGATGCCAGGGATCTGCAGGTCGCCCCCCCTGCCGGCTTGCAAGCCAACCTGCGCGGCTACCAGCAGCAAGGGCTCAACTGGCTGCAAGCACTGCGGGAAATGGGCACCGGTGGCATCCTTGGGGATGACATGGGCCTGGGCAAGACCTTGCAGGCCCTGGCCCATGTGCTGCTGGAAAAAGAAGCGGGCCGTTTAGGCGCGCCAGCACTGGCTGTCATGCCGACCAGCCTGATACCCAACTGGCTGGACGAGGCGCAGCGCTTCGCACCCGGCCTTCGGGTGCTGGCCCTGCACGGGCCAGCCCGCAGCAAGCATTTCGCCCGCCTGCACGATTACGACCTCATCCTGACCACCTATGCACTGGTACCCCGCGATCTTGCGCATTTGCGTGCACAGCCATGGCACCTGCTGTTGCTCGACGAGGCGCAGAACATCAAGAGCAGCACCAGCAAGGCAGCCATGGCCGTGTGCCAACTGCAGGCTACCCAGCGCCTGTGCCTGACCGGTACACCGATGGAAAACAATCTCGGCGAGCTGTGGTCGATCTTCCACTTCCTGATGCCCGGCTGGCTGGGTGACCTCAAGCGCTTCAATCAGGACTACCGCACGCCTATCGAGCGCCAGGGCAATACCGAGCGCCTGACCCACCTGATCACGCGCATTCGCCCCTTCCTGCTGCGCCGCACAAAAGAGCAAGTCGCCACCGAGCTGCCAGCCAAAACAGAGCTGGTGCACTGGGTCGAACTGAGTGACGCACAGCGGGACACCTACGAGGCCGTGCGGGTGGCGATGGACAAGAAGGTTCGCGACGAGGTAGCCCGCAACGGTGCCGCACGCAGCCAGATCGTCATCCTCGATGCACTGCTCAAGCTGCGCCAGGTGTGTTGCGACTTGCGCCTGGTCAAGGGCGTGGACATCAAGGGCAACCAGAGCGACAAGGGCAAGCTGGGCGCGCTGCTGGAGATGCTCGAAGAGCTGATGGGCGAAGGCCGCCGCGTGCTGCTGTTCTCCCAGTTCACCTCGATGCTGGCGTTGATCGAGCAGGAACTGAAAAAGCGCAGCATCCGTTACAGCCTGTTGACCGGCGACACTCGCGACCGCCGCACCCCTGTCCAGCAGTTCCAGGAGGGGGACAGCCAGGTCTTTCTGATCAGCCTCAAGGCAGGCGGGGTGGGATTGAACCTGACAGCAGCCGACACCGTCATCCATTACGACCCGTGGTGGAACCCGGCCAGCGAAAACCAGGCGACCGACCGGGCCTACCGCATTGGCCAGGACAAGCCCGTGTTCGTGTTCAAGCTGATCACCCGCGGCACGGTGGAGGAAAAGATTCAGCTGTTGCAGCAGGAAAAAGCAGCGCTGGCTGCCAGCCTGCTAGACGGTGGCAAGGCCGGGCAATGGCGACTGGGGGACGAGGAAATAGAGGCGCTGTTTGCGCCGTTGCCGGGCAAGCGCGGTCGGTAGCAGCTGTCGGAACGCGTACCCGCTGGGTATACGCGTTCCGACAGACTGCTGGACGATGAGCGGCTAGTCGATCAACTGCGCGTCCTTGAGCGCACACAGCGCCTGCAGCCAACGCGGATGCTGGCGATAATCGGTGCAGGCGGTGCCTTGGCCGCGCATGCTGGCGATCCGAGGTGACGGCGTGACCCGCATACGCTGAGCAGCACCCAGCGCCAGTTCGGCCGCAGCACGGTCGTTGCAAACCAGCCCCATGTCGCACCCGGCACTGAACGCGGCCTCGATGCGGCTGGCCGCATCACCGACCACATGAGCACCGGCCATGGACAGGTCGTCACTGAAGATGACCCCGTCGAAACCTAGCTCGCCGCGCAAAATATCTTGCAGCCACCGGCGGGAAAAGCCTGCCGGACGGTTGTCGACCTGCGGGTAGATCACATGGGCAGGCATCACTGCCGCCAGTTGACCGCTCAGGCGGCTGAACGGCACCAGGTCTGCCCCACGCAGTTGCTCCAGGCTACGCTCGTCAGTGGGTATCGCCACGTGGGAATCGGCTTCTGCCCAACCATGGCCTGGGAAATGTTTGCCACAGGCAGCCATGCCTGCCGCGTTCATGCCGCGGATGAACGCGCCGGCCAATTGCGTAGCCCGCAGCGGATCACCTTCGAAGGCGCGGCTGCCCACCACCGCGCTGCGCTGGTGATCCAAGTCCAGCACCGGAGCGAAGCTCAGGTCCAGGCCAACGGCAAGGACTTCGGTCGCCATCAACCAGCCACATTGCTCGGCTAGGTACTCGGCATTGGCAGTGTCGGCCAGGGCACGCATCGCCGGCAGGCGCACGAACCCCTGGCGCAGACGCTGTACCCGACCGCCCTCCTGGTCGACGGCCAGGATCAGGTCCGGGCGCAGCGCACGAATGGACGCGCACAACGCACGCACCTGGCGCGGGCTGTCGACGTTGCGGGCGAAGATGATCACCCCCCCCACTTCGGGCTGGCGCAACAGCTGCCGGTCTTCGGCGGTCAGCCAAGTACCGGCGATATCCACCATCAAGGAGCCTTGCAGGCTGGCGGTCATGAGAAATCCTTCAATAGAGACAGGGGAAAGCCCGCTTAGGGCTGGCGACTGGCGAGTTCATGCCTTGGCGGGGGCTGCACCGCTGACAGTCTTGCTGCGCGGGCGCAACTGGGCGCTGGCCATGGCCGCATCGGTGACGCCGGTATCGGCACGCATGCCGGCAGCCAGGAACGGCACCATCAAGCGCATCACCTGCTCGATGGAGGTGTTGATGCCAAAGTCAGTCTCGGCGATGGCTCGCAGCGCCTTGATGCCCGACATGCTGAACGCAGCAGCCCCGAGCATGAAATGCACACGCCAGAACAATTCGAGCGGAGGAATGCGTGGCGCGGCTTCGTTGACCAGCAACATGTAGCGGCGGAACACCTTGCCATACATGTCTTCGAGGTAGCGGCGCAAATGGCCTTGGCTCTGGCTGAACGCCAGGCCCAGCAGCCGCATGAAGATCGACAAGTCGTTGTTGCTGCGCGGCTGCACGGCAAGGGCTTGCTCGACCAGCATCTCCAGTAACTCTTCGAGGGTAGGCTTGTGCTCGGGGCGGGCCTGGCGCCGCTCCAGCTCGCGCTCAAGGCTGGCGCAGAATGGCCCCAGGAAACGAGAGAAGACCGCCTGGATCAGCGCTTTCTTGGAACCGAAGTGGTAATTCACCGCCGCCAGGTTAACGCCGGCCTTACTGGTGATCAGCCGCAACGAGGTTTCGGCGAACCCGCGCTCGGCGAACAGCTGCTCGGCAGCATCGAGGATGCGTTCAACGGTTTCCGATTGGGCCATGACTACTCCAAGCACTCCGCCATACAAACAGGTGTTTGAAACATACGTTTCAACCCCCCTTCTGTCAAGCGTTCGTGACCGGCCGGTCAACCATACCGATGCGAGGGCGTTTGGCGGCGAACGCGGTGTAATCCGTGGCCATCAGCTGGCCTGGGCGGTGGGAGAGCTTGCGGCGAGCTGAATACTGTATATAATCCCAGGCACTGTACAAAAAGACAGAGCGCTGATCATGTTGAAACTGACGCCACGCCAAGCCGAAATCCTCGCCTTCATCAAGCGCAGCCTCGAGGATAACGGCTTTCCGCCGACTCGTGCCGAGATTGCCCAGGAGCTGGGCTTCAAGTCACCCAATGCCGCCGAAGAGCATCTCAAGGCGCTGGCCCGTAAAGGCGCTATCGAGATGACGCCAGGCGCCTCCCGAGGCATTCGCATTCCCGGCCTCGAAGCCAAGGCCGAAGAAGCCGGGCTCCCGATCATCGGCCGCGTTGCTGCCGGCGCCCCGATCCTTGCCGAGCAACATATCGAGCAATCCTGCAACATCAACCCAGCCTTCTTCCACCCCCAGGCCGACTATCTATTGCGTGTGCACGGCATGAGCATGAAGAACGTCGGTATCCTCGATGGCGACCTATTGGCGGTGCATACCTGCCGCGAAGCCCGCAACGGCCAGATCGTCGTGGCGCGCATCGGCGACGAAGTCACCGTCAAGCGCTTCAAGCGCGAAGGCAACAAGGTTTGGCTGCTGGCCGAAAACCCGGAATTTGCCCCTATCGAAGTCAACCTGAAAGATCAGGAACTGGTGATCGAGGGCTTGAGCGTCGGCGTCATTCGCCGCTGAATCAGGAGGCGTCATGCAGCCATTCACCCATACAACCGAGCAAGTCCAGTTGCCGCTGTTCGAAGCATTCCTCGCCCAGCCTGTCCTGCCTGGCCTCAAGGCCAGCGAACTGGCGCGCAAGAGCGACATGCCCGACCTGTTCAGCGAATTGTCACTGCACGGCGCCCCTAGTCACTGTCACACCTTGCTGGCACCTGTGCTACGCGAACTCAGCGAAGAAGACGAAACACGCTGGTTGACCCTCATTGCACCACCGTCGAGCCTGACACAGGCCTGGCTGCGCAGGGCTGGGCTCAACCGCGAACGCATTCTGCTGCTTCATCCGCGGGGCAACCAGCTTCCCTTGCAGTTGGCGTGCGAAGCCTTGCGCCTGGGCCGTAGCCATACCGTGGTCAG
This sequence comes from Pseudomonas parafulva, assembly GCF_002021815.1. NCBI lineage: Bacteria > Pseudomonadati > Pseudomonadota > Gammaproteobacteria > Pseudomonadales > Pseudomonadaceae > Pseudomonas > Pseudomonas parafulva. The sequence goes on along the minus strand of NZ_CP019952.1, from coordinate 1,604,224 downwards.
CTGGTTGGGGAGCATCAATGCCAACGCACGTCAGCTGCTGTTGCGTGCGGCAAGCGTAGGTAACGCGCAAAGCCTGAACATTCGTTTCGGCTGACACTGCGGCATTCGTACTACCGGCCTGACCGCTCCAGGCCATGCTCGCCATGACGAGTAAAGAACGCCCAAAAAGCGCAACGCTTTTCCGACACTCCCACACTCATTTGTTCGATACGTTTGCCGCCGACACCGGCCAGGCCGGTGGCAGCCATCTCACGACTGCGCGTTTCAGTGCAGAACGCGCGGCCCTTCGTCACGTTCGAGCTCGCCATCCACAAGCCGTCCAGCCATCTGCACACCCACGCTGAGCATGGCTTTGGCCACCTCGACGTGCTGACCCTGCAGGAATACTTTGGCATCCTCTGAGAAATCCAGGGTTACCAGTGAGCCTTCATCCTCGGCGCGACGCAGTTCGATGCGGCCATCAGGCAACTCGACAATTTCCAGAAAAGACGTAGACATAAAGGGCGGTTCTCCACGAAAGGCGAGCATTGTACCAGCGCTCGACGCTGTCAGCACTCACTCAACGCATCGCGAAAACGCCTGACGAGTGCCTTGAGATCGCTGCGCCACGCCTCAAGCTCGGCACGGGACAGCGGCGCAGGCACCTGCTCATCGAGGCTGACCGCCTGGATCAACGGCTGGGTGACGTCAGTCTTGGGTGGTTTGCGCATCACAGGCGCTCGGAACAAGTCAGCATAGGCAGCCAGCATCTGCGCCAGCCAGGTTTCCCGTTGCCGGGCAAGCTCCAGGAGCTCGGCAACTTCTGGTATGGCGATGCCATTGAAGGCGTCCTGCGCCAGAGCCTGCTCAACGCTTGCCAGCGCAGGCAAGCGGTAGTAACCACTGATTTCGTGACATAGGCCAAGCAAGGCACCATGCAGATGAAACAAGGCCGACTCCCGCTCAGCCTGCACCAGCCCCTGGGCGTTCATGGCCTGGCTCTGTTCAGCCCTGGCCATCGATTCCAGTGCCAGCCCGGCAAAGTACAGTTTTTGATTAGTGCGGGTATAGAGCTCCTGGGCCATGTGCTGCCCTCCCATCAAGTGGCTTAGCGGATTGCTGCATCATAAATGAAAGGGGCCGTGCTGCGGCCTTTCGTGATATCAGCTCACGAAAGACCGCAGCACGGCCCCATCCCTGGACGCTGGAACTCAGCGCTTGTCTTCGACTTTCCAGGCCTTGCCATCGTAAAACGCTTTCCAACCCGTGGGCTTGCCGTCCACTTCCGACTGGACGTACTGCTCCTTGGTCTTGCGACTGTAGCGAATTACGGTTGGTCGACCCTCGGGGTCTTTCTGCGGCGCTTCGCACAAGAAATGGTACTTGGGATCGATTTCATGTTTGTGCGGGACAATCTCGCACACCAGGGGCGCACGTGTTTCGCGGTTCTTCGGGAACTGGCTGGCAGCCAGGAACAGCCCCGAAGCACCATCGCGCAGCACATAGGTGTCGTCCACCTTCTCGCACTTAAGCTCGGGCATGTCGACTTTGTCCATCTTCGGCGGCGCCGCTTCACCGCTTTTGAGCAGCTTGCGGGTGTTCTTGCACGCAGGGTTGGTGCACCCGAAGAACTTGCCGAAGCGTCCGGTCTTGAGCTGCATTTCGCTGCCGCACTTGTCGCACTCAAGGCTTGGGCCTTCGTAGCCCTTGATGCGATAGCTGCCCTCTTCGATCTCGTAACCCGGGCAATCAGGGTTGTTCCCGCAAATGTGCAGCTTGTGCTTTTCATCGAGCAGGTAAGCGTCCATCGCCGTTGCGCAAACTGGGCAGCGGTGCTTGCCAAGCAGCACGCGCGACTCCGATTCGCCCTCATCGTCAGCAGCGATCTCGTCACCAGGCACGAGGTTGACCGTGGACTTGCAGCGCTCTTTAGGTGGCAGGCTGTAACCGGAGCAGCCCAGGAACACGCCCGTGGACGCTGTACGAATCATCATCGGGCGACCGCACTCCTTGCAAGGAATGTTGGTCATCGTCGGCTGATTGGCACGCATGCCGTGTTCGCTGGATTCGGCCGTCTGCAATTTCTTGCTGAAGTCGCCGTAGAACTCGTCCAGCACGTTCTTCCAGTCGCGCTCGCCGTGGGCGACGTCGTCGAGGTTTTCCTCCATGCCGGCGGTGAAACCGTAGTCCATCAAATTGGAGAAACTCTCGGAGAGCCGCTCGGTCACGATGTCGCCCATCTTTTCCGAATAGAAGCGACGGTTGTGCAACGTTACATAGCCACGGTCCTGAATGGTCGAGATGATCGCCGCGTAGGTCGATGGTCGGCCAATGCCGCGTTTTTCCATTTCCTTGACCAGGCTGGCCTCGGTGAACCGGGCAGGCGGCTTGGTGAAGTGCTGGCTAGGGTCAAGCTGCATCAGCTTGAGCGCTTCACCCTGCACCATCTCAGGCAGCACGTCGTCTTCGCCAGGCTTGCTCTGCTGCGGCAACACGCGGGTGTAACCGTCGAACTTCAGGATGCGGCCCTTGGCACGCAGCTCGAAGCTGCCCGCTGCCACGGTCACGCTGGTGGACAGGTACTGGGCCGGCGGCATCTGGCAGGCCAGGAACTGACGCCAGATCAGCTCGTACAACCGCTCGGCATCGCGCTCCATACCGCTGAGCTTGGTCGGGTGGGTGCTCACGTCCGACGGCCGGATGGCTTCGTGCGCCTCCTGGGCCCCTTCCTTGCTGCCGTACACCTGCGGCGTTTCGGGCAGGTACTGCTTGCCGAATTCGCGCTCGATGTAGCTGCGCGCCATTTCCAGCGCATCGCTCGACAAGTTGGTCGAATCGGTACGCATGTAGGTGATGTAACCCGCTTCGTACAGACGCTGGGCCATCATCATGGTTTTCTTCACGCCGAACCCCAGGCGATTGCTCGCTGCCTGTTGCAGGGTCGAGGTGATGAAGGGCGCCGATGGCTTGCTGCTAGTCGGGCGGTCTTCACGCTTGACGACGCTGTAGCTCGATGCCTTGAGCTTCTCCAGCGCGGCCATGGCCTGGGTTTCGTTCAGCGGCTTGAAGGCCTCGCCATTTTCACGGGCGACTTCGAAGCGAACCTTGGCGTTCTTGGCGGTGCCGAGATCGGCATGGATTTCCCAGTATTCCTGAGGAATGAAGGCGCGAATCTCGCGTTCACGCTCGACCACCAGCTTGACGGCTACCGACTGCACCCGCCCGGCCGACAGGCCGCGGGCAATCTTGGACCACAGCAGCGGGGACACCATGTAGCCCACCACACGGTCGAGAAAACGACGCGCCTGCTGCGCGTTGACCCGATCAATGTCGAGCTCACCAGGCTGCGAAAACGCTTCCTGAATGGCCTTCTTGGTGATTTCGTTGAACACCACGCGCTTGTAGCGGGTATCGTCGCCACCGATGGCCTCACGCAGGTGCCAGGCGATTGCCTCCCCTTCGCGGTCCAAGTCGGTCGCGAGGTAGATGGTGTCGGCATCCTTGGCCAGGCGGCGCAGCTCGTCGATCACCTTTTCCTTGCCAGGAAGGATCTCGTACTTGGCTTTCCAGCCCTGGTCCGGGTCGACGCCCATGCGTGCAACCAATTGGCGGCGCGCCTTTTCCTTGGGCGAAAGGGCCGGTGCCTCACCCGCCGCCTTGCCACGCTTGGCGGCCGGCTCTTTGCTCGCGCTCGCCGAACCGCTGGTGGGAAGGTCTCGGATATGGCCGATACTCGACTTCACCACGTACTGGTTGCCCAGGTACTTGTTGATGGTCTTGGCCTTGGCCGGGGATTCCACAATGACCAGCGATTTGCCCATGGATCGGAGTATTCCTGAATCTGAAGATTGAAAACACGTCAGGTACCAGACGCGGCACCGCTATATATAGTGGCGAAACTGCGAGGTCAAGTTCAGAACATCACGCCTGCGACTTGGCCGACGTCCCGCACAACCCCTCTTCGGCCTTGATCAACGCAAAGCGTGGCACCTGTTCGCCGTCGACTTCCACCGACTCGCGGAACATCGACAGCGGGCGCACCCAGAAGCTGTAATCACCATACAGGCATTGGTAGAACACCATCCACTCCTCGCTCTCAGAGTGCCGCGCGACACTGAACACACGGTACTCCGGGCCCTTGTAATGCCGGTACACACCTGGCTGGATCTGCATGTGGACTACCTCCTGGTTCGATTGAAACCGAAAAAACAAAACCGGGGCACAAGGCCCCGGTCGCTGTCCTTCTCCTGCGCCTTAGACGCGTTCGAATACAGTGGTAATACCTTGGCCAAGGCCGACACACATGGTCGCAATCCCCAGCGTGCCGCCATTTTGCTTCATGACGTTGAGCAGGGTGCCGGAAATACGCGCCCCGGAGCAACCAAACGGGTGGCCCAAGGCGATCGCACCGCCGTGCAGGTTAACCTTCTCATTCATCTTGTCGAGCACTTTCAAGTCTTTCAACACAGGCAGGGCCTGTGCGGCGAACGCCTCGTTGAGTTCGATGAAGTCAATGTCGGCCATGCTCAAGCCCGCGCGCTTGAGGGCTTTCTGGGTGGCCGGCACTGGGCCATAGCCCATGATCGCGGGGTCGACGCCAGCCACAGCCATGGCACGAATGACCGCCAGAGGCTCGATACCCAGGTCCATTGCACGCTGCCCCGACATCACGATCATGCACGACGCACCGTCGGTGATCTGGGAAGAAGTGCCTGCGGTCACCGTTCCACCTTTGGGGTTGAAGGCCGGCTTGAGCGACGCCAGGCCCTCGAGGGTGGTTTCCGGACGAATGGTTTCGTCGAAGTCGAACACTTTCAGGAAACCATTCTCGTCATACCCCTGCATGGGAATGATCTCATCCTTGAACTTGCCCTCTACGGTGGCCTTGTGCGCCAGCTGGTGCGAGCGCAGGCCGAACTGGTCCTGCTGCTCACGCGTAATGCCGTGCATCTTGCCCAGCATCTCGGCCGTCAGGCCCATCATGCCCGAAGCCTTGGCCGCATGCAGCGCCAGATGCGGGTTGGGGTCTACGCCATGCATCATGCTCACGTGCCCCATGTGCTCGACGCCGCCTACCACGAACACGTCGCCGTTGCCGGTCATGATCGCTTGGGCGGCGGTGTGCAGCGCGCTCATCGACGAGCCGCACAACCGGCTGACGGTCTGTGCCGCGGACGTGTGCGGAATCTGGGTCATCAGCGATGCCATGCGGGCGATGTTCCAGCCCTGCTCCAGGGTCTGGTTCACACAGCCCCAGATCACGTCCTCGACTTCCTTGGGATCGACCTTGTCGTTGCGCTCAAGCAACTTGCTGATCAGGTGCGCCGACATGTCTTCGGCGCGGGTACTACGGTGCATGCCACCCTTGGAGCGGCCCATTGGCGTGCGACCGAAGTCGACGATCACCACGTCTCTTGGATTAAGGCTCATATCAAATCTCTCGCTCTAGCTCGTTGACCGCTCAGTTGAAGAAGCGCTGGCCCGTCTTGGCCATCTCACGCAGCTTGGCGGTCGGGTGGTACAGCGGCCCCAGGTCGGCATAGCGATCGGCCAGGGCGACGAATTCGGCTACACCCAGGGTATCGATGTAGCGCAGCGCACCGCCGCGGAAGGGTGGGAAGCCAATGCCGTAGACCAGGCCCATGTCCGCCTCGGCGGCGGTCTCGACGATGCCATCTTCAAGGCAGCGCACGGTTTCCAGGCACAGCGGGATCATCATCCAGTTGACGATGTCCTCGTCACTGACTTCACGCTGCTCGTACACGATGGGCTTGAGCACCTCGAGCACGCTGGCATCGGCGACCTTTTTCGGCTTGCCGCGCTTATCGGTTTCATAGGCGTAGAAGCCCTTGCCGTTTTTCTGGCCCAGGCGGTTGGCATCGTACAAGGCGTCGATGGCAGAGCGGCGCTCATCCTTCATACGATCGGGGAACCCCTCGGCCATGACGTCACGGCCATGATGCCCGGTGTCGATGCCCACCACGTCCATCAGGTACGCTGGGCCCATGGGCCAGCCGAATTTTTCCATGACCTTGTCGATGCGCACGAAGTCCACCCCCGCGCTGACCAGCCTGGCGAAGCCGCCGAAGTACGGGAACAGGACGCGGTTGACCAAAAACCCTGGACAGTCGTTGACCACGATCGGGTTCTTGCCCATTTTCTTGGCGTAGGCGACGGTGGTGGCGACTGCCGCTTCACTGGATTTTTCGCCACGAATCACTTCCACCAGCGGCATCATGTGCACCGGGTTGAAGAAGTGCATGCCCACGAAGTTTTCCGGGCGCTTCAACGCTTTTGCCAGCAGATTGATGGAAATGGTCGAGGTATTGGATGCCAGGATCGCATCCTCCCTCACCTGCCCTTCCACCTCGGCAAGCACGGCCTGCTTGACCTTCGGGTTTTCGACCACTGCCTCGACCACGATGTCTACGTGGGCGAAATCACCGTAGGACAGCGTCGGGCGAATCGCATTGAGCGCCTCGGCCATCTTGGCCGGTGTCAGCCGACCTTTCTCGACCCGATTGCCCAGCAGTTTGGACGCTTCGTTCAACCCAAGCTCGATGGCCTCTTCGCGGATATCCTTCATCAGGATCGGGGTGCCCTTGACCGCCGACTGATAGGCGATGCCACCGCCCATGATACCGGCGCCCAGCACGGCCGCCTGCTTGACGTCACGGGCAATCTCGTCATGGGCCTTGGCCTTGCGCTTGAGTTCCTGATCGTTCAGGAACAAGCCGATCAAGCTCTGTGCGACCGATGTCTTGGCCAGCTTGGCAAAGCCCGCCGCTTCGATTTCCAGTGCCTTGTCACGACCGAAGTTAGCCGCTTTCTGAATGGACTTGATCGCCTCCACAGGCGCTGGGTAATTCGGGCCTGCCTGCCCAGCGACGAAGCCTTTGGCGGTTTCGAAGGCCATCATCTGTTCGATGGCATTGAGCTTGAGTTTTTCAAGCTTGGGTTGGCGCTTGGCCTTGTAGTCCAGCTCGCCGCTGATGGCGCGTTTGATCAGGTCCAGAGCGCCGGCCATGAGCAACTCAGGCGCGACCACAGCATCGACGGCACCCACTTTCAGGGCGTCTTCGGCACTGTTTTCCTTGCCCGCGGCGATCCACTCGACGGCATTGTCCGAGCCGATCAGGCGCGGCAGGCGCACGGTGCCACCAAAGCCTGGGTAGATGCCCAGTTTCACTTCGGGCAGGCCGATGCGCGCGGTGGTGGCCATGATGCGGTAGTCGGCTGCCAGACACATCTCCAGGCCACCGCCCAGGGCGATACCGTTGATGGCCGCAACCGTGGGCACCTGAAGGTCTTCGAATGCGTTGAAGATACGGTTGGCTTCCAGGCTGCCGGCGACCAATTCGGCCTCGGGCAACTTGAAGTTGTCGACGAACTCGGTGATGTCGGCACCAACGATGAACACGTCCTTGCCGCTGCTGACGATGACACCCTTGACCGACGCATCGGCCTGGATGGCGTCCACAGCCTGGCGCAGCTCGCTCAGGGTCAGGCGGTTGAACTTATTGACGGACTCACCCTTGAGGTCGAACTTGAGCTCGACGATGCCACTTTCAAGAGCCTTAACCGTGATGGCTTTACCTTCGTAAATCATCAACTGATCTCCAAGATATGGAAGCTGAACTGTACACGCCGATCGCTGCGGCATCGCAGCCATCATGGCCACCTGCCCCAGGCACACCCGTCAGCGCGCGAGTCGAGCACATGAATGAGTGACGTGCAATGCAAACGCTCAATTCATACGCCCGTTTGATTTGGGTGTGCACACATTCTCCGAAAAGATCTGCATTGTCAAATGCTGCACCCACGGCAGAAAAGCCGACTTTGCGGTCACTTTCCACAGGCCGGGCACGACCGATCATGGGGCTGATCGCTGCCCATTCATGCTGGCAATTTTCAAACCTTGTCAGCCTTGGCGTGCTCTGCAGTCTGGCTGATCCGGGCACAAGCGCCAGCCCCCACATGACGCGATGAATTCACTGGCCTGCCCCGCCTTCGCTTGAGGCAGAATGACAAAGCGGCGATTGAGCAGGCCCCTGTCAGGGACCGCCGAATCGCCGCTGTGTCGTTGCACCGCATCTCAGGGTGTCTTGGACAGCCCGCCGAGTGCCTTTGGGGTCAGGCCAGTGTCTCCAGCACATAGGCAACGTCCTGCAATCCAGCCGTATCTCCGCGCTCCGTCCAGTAGAGCGCTATCATCCGCGCATCGGCCTCGACCTTGTAGGCGCTTGCCGGCAGACGGGCCAGCGCTTGCATGAAGCGTGGGTCTTCGCAAGGTTCTCGCCACTGGTTGCACCATACGCCAGGGCTGATCTGCCAGAAGCTGAAGCTGTCGACATGCCCCCGCTTGCGGGCCCGATGATATTGCGGGCATGGGCTCGGCGGCTGCTTTTCCAACCAGTACGGCCACTGCTGAGGCGCCAGCTGCATGGCCAGACCCATGCGCCGCGCCTCCAGGCGCAAGCGCATCTGCTCGCTCTGATTGCGCGAGTTGCGCAGCCAGGAGAGCGGGCTGAGAATCAGCGCAAGGATTGACACCACCAGCAATACCGTCATATCAGTAGTTCCCATAAACCGTTGCAAATGAGCTGGTTAGCCATTTTTCACGCATGACCCGCCCGAAAGCGACCATACTTCTTCTATAGCGATTGCCTGGAGTAGAGCTCATGACCTACCAACATCTGCTGGTCGCCGTCGACCTGACGGAAGAATGCGACCCTGTGATCAAGCGCGCCATGGCGCTGGCCCAGCCAACCAACGCCAAGGTCTCACTGGTGCACATCGTCGAACCCATGGCCATGGCGTTTGGCGGGGACGTGCCGATGGATCTGTCGCAATTGCAACAGCAGCAGTTCGACCAGGCCAAGGAACGCATGGATCGCCTGTTCAACAAATATCCGGACATTCAGCGCGGCGACTCGCACTTGACTTACGGACAGCCCCGTCAGGAAATTCATCAATTGGCCAAAGACCAGAAATGCGACCTGATCGTCGTGGGCAGCCACGGTCGCCACGGCCTGGCGCTGCTACTGGGCTCCACGGCCAATGACGTTTTGCATGGCGCACCCTGCGATGTGCTGGCAGTGCGACTGCAGAAAAAGGACTGAACCTGTCCATCGCGGCACGTCAAGCCGCAACGCCAGGTGCCTCGGGTTTGTCTCCTCCCTCCGGCACCTGGTAGCGGGCTCGCCCGCCACGCGCAGGCCCTAAGCGCACTGTCTGCTTAGCCTTCCAACTCGGCCCAGCGTTCCACCAGGGCATCGAGCTCACCTTGCAGCTTCTCGATGTTCGCCAGCACCGCTGACGTCTCCGCGATCGGACGTTGATAGAAACCGGCCGCGCTCACCTCTTCCTGAGCCTGGGCCATGCGCTGTTCCAGCGCGTCGATCTGACCTGGCAGCATCTCCAGCTCACGCTGCAGCTTGTAGCTGAGCTTTTTCTTCGACTCCTCGACCACTGGCGCAGCGACGGCTTGCGGCTTGGCCTCGACCTTCTCCACCACCGCACTGTTGAGCGTTGACTTGCCGCCCTTGCTCTCGGTGACCCCAAGCAGCTTTGGCGAACCGCCCTGACGAATCCAGTCTTCGTAACCGCCCACGTACTCGCGGACCAAGCCATCGCCTTCGAACACCAGGGTGCTGGTCACGACGTTGTCGAGAAACGCTCGGTCGTGGCTGACCATCAGCACGGTACCCTTGTAGTTGGAGAGCACCTCTTCGAGCAACTCGAGGGTTTCCACGTCCAGGTCGTTGGTGGGTTCGTCGAGCACCAAGAGGTTGGCCGGCTTACTGAACAGCTTGGCCAGCAGCAGACGCGCACGCTCGCCGCCGGACAATGCCTTGACCGGGGTGCGGGCCCGCTGCGGGCTGAACAGGAAGTCACCCAGGTAGCTCAGCACATGCCGGCTCTGCCCCTCGATCTCGATGAAGTCACGGCCTTCGGCGAGGTTATCGATGACGGTCTTTTCCAGGTCCAGCTGATGGCGCATCTGGTCGAAATAGGCGACTTCAAGCTTGGTGCCGCGTTCGATCTTGCCCGACGTGGGCTCCAGATCACCCAGCATCAGCTTGAGCAAGGTGGTCTTGCCGGTGCCGTTGGCCCCCAGCAGACCGATACGGTCCTGGCGCTGCAGCACCATGGAAAAATCCTTGACAAGCATCGGCCCGTCCGGGTGCGAGAAGCTGACGTGCTCGAGCACCATGACCTGTTTGCCCGACTTGTCGGCCGCCTCGATCTGGATGTTGGCCTTGCCCTGCCGCTCCCGGCGCTCGCCGCGCTCAACGCGCAGCGCCTTGAGTGCCCGCACGCGGCCCTCGTTACGGGTGCGACGGGCCTTGATGCCTTGGCGGATCCACACCTCTTCCTGGGCCAGGCGTTTGTCGAACAGGGCGTTGGCGGTTTCCTCGGCGGCCAGCGCGGCCTCCTTGTGCACCAGGAAACTGGCGTAGTCGCCGTTCCAGTCGATCAGGCCGCCTCGGTCGAGCTCGAGGATGCGGGTGGCCAGGTTCTGCAGGAAGGATCGGTCGTGGGTGATGAACAACACAGCGCCGTTGAACCCGCGCAGTGCTTCCTCAAGCCAGGCGATGGCACCGATGTCCAGGTGGTTGGTCGGTTCGTCGAGCAGCAACAGGTCGGGCTCGGACACCAGTGCCTGGGCCAGCAATACACGACGGCGCCAGCCGCCGGACAACTCCGCCAAGGTCTTGTCCGCCGGCAACTGCAGGCGGCTCAGGGTGCTTTCAACCACCTGCTGCAGGCGCCAGCCATCGCGGGCCTCCAGCTCGTGCTGCACGTGCATCAGCTTTTCCAGGTCTTCATCGCCCTGGATGTTCTGACTCAGGTGATGAAACTGTGCCAACAGCTCGCCAACGCCATCCAGGCCTGCCGCCACCACGTCGAACACCGTGCGCTCGTCGGCCAATGGCAGTTCCTGGGGCAACTCGCCGATCTTCAGCCCAGGGGCGCGCCAGATGTCGCCGTCATCGCCTTTCTGCTCGCCCTTGACCAGGCGCAGCATGCTCGACTTGCCGGTGCCGTTGCGGCCGATGATGCACACCCGCTCGCCACGAGCGATCTGCCAGGACACCTTGTCCAGCAGCGGCATGGCGCCGAATGCGAGGGACACATCGCTGAATTTGAGCAGGGTCATGTTCGTCTCCATAAATCGGGCGCGCATTCTACCTGAGTTGGCCCTGCGCCGACATCCGCAAGGCCAGCGCCTGCCACCCACGGCGACATCCGGTCGAACTTAATATCCCGATACAAGCACAGTGCTTTCACCTGTCATCCGCAAACGGCTAAGCTAGGGCCATCGTTCCCAACAGTGCTGGCCCAGCCGCCACTTTCCCATGGTTCAACTGCCCGGACGTATCATGCGCAGCCGCCTGTTACAAATTGCTTCATGCCTGTTGCTCACCGCTGCCACCGGCGCGGCCCAGGCCACCGACATCACCGTGCAACGTCAATACTACGATGAAGCCAAGCGTGCGCTGGCCAAGGGCGACAAGGGCCCGTACCTGCGCTATGCCCAGGCGTTGAGCGACTATCCGCTGACACCTTACCTGGCCTATGACGAACTGACCGCGCGCCTGAAATCTGCCAGCAACGAGGAGATCGAGGGTTTCCTGGCCAAGCATGGCGATCTGCCGCAAGCCAACTGGATGAAACTGCGCTGGTTGCGCTGGCTGGCCGAACGCGGCGAGTGGCAGACCTTCGCTAACTACTACGATCCCAAGCTCAACTTCACCGAGCTCGATTGCCTGAACGGCCAGTACCAGCTTAGCCACGGGATGCGCACCGAAGGCTTTGCCACGGCAGACAAGCTGTGGTCGGTGGGCAAGTCCCAGCCTGCTGCCTGCGACCCGTTGTTCGCCATGTGGGCCGCAGAGGGGCAACTCACGGAGGGCAAACGCTGGGAACGGGCCAAGCTTGCTGCCCAGGCGCGCAACTACGGCCTGGCCGAGAACTTGGTCAAGACCCTGACCACGCTGGCGCCACAAGGCCGCCTGCTGATCGATGTGGCGCAGAAACCCGAACTGCTCAACCAGCCATCACGCTTCACCCAGGCCGACGAGGCCACCTCGGACGTCGTCAGCCTCGGCCTGCGCCGCCTTGCACGGCAGGACCCGGAGCGCGCCATGGGGCTGCTTGACGACTACGCCCAGCGCATGCACTTTTCCCGCGATGAAAAAGTGGCCATTGCCCGCGAGATCGGCCTGACCCTGGCCCGGCGCTATGACCCGCGCGCGCTTGACCTGATGACCCGCTACGACCCGGAGCTGCGGGACGACACCGTCAGTGAATGGCGCTTGCGCCTGTTGCTGCGCCTGGGCCGCTGGGAAGACGCCTACGCGCTCACCAAGCGCCTGAGCGGCGACCTGGCCCAGAGCAGTCGCTGGAAGTACTGGCAGGCGCGCAGCCTGGAGCTGGCACAGCCGAAGAATCCGCAAGTCCCGCAGCTGTACAAGGCCGTTGCCCGCGAGCGTGATTTCTATGGCTTCCTGGCTGCGGACCGTGCGCAAGCCCCTTACCAGCTGAACAACAAGCCCCTGGTGCTCAGCCCACAGCTGGTCAAGAAAGTGCGCAACACCCCTGGCATCCAACGCGCCCTTGAATTCCATGCTCGCGGTCAGATCGTCGAAGGTCGCCGCGAGTGGTATCACGTTAGCCGTCACTTCAACCGCGACGAAATGGTTGCCCAGGCGCGCCTGGGTTACGAGTTGCGCTGGTATTTCCCGGCCATTCGCACCATCAGCCAGGCCAAGTACTGGGATGACCTGGATGTGCGCTTCCCCATGGCGCACCGCGACACCCTGGTACGCGAAGCCAAGGTGCGCGGCCTGCATTCAAGCTGGGTGTTCGCAATCACCCGTCAGGAAAGCGCCTTCATGGAAGATGCTCGCTCCCCCGTGGGCGCCAGCGGGCTCATGCAGTTGATGCCTGCTACAGCCAAAGAAACGGCGCGCAAGTTCAGCATCCCACTGGCATCGCCCGCACAGGTCCTGAACCCGGACAAGAACATCCAGCTGGGGGCCGCCTACCTCAGCCAAGTGCACAGCCAGTTCAACGGCAACCGAGTACTGGCGTCAGCGGCTTACAACGCAGGCCCAGGCCGCGTGCGGCAATGGCTCAAAGGTGCCAAGCACCTGAGCTTCGACGTGTGGGTCGAGTCCATTCCGTTCGATGAAACCCGTCAGTACGTTCAGAACGTGCTGTCCTACTCGGTGATCTACGGGCAGAAGCTCAACATGCCACAACCTCTGGTGGACTGGCACGAGCGCTACTTCGACGACATGTAAGGGCCACTGCCGGCTGATCAAGCCTGGGCGCCGGTCACACCGGCGTCCAGCTGCCCGGCGACTCAGAGCACCTGCACCTTCATGCCAACTTCCAGGTGCCCGCTGCCATCGGCGGCCAGGTTTTGCCCAAACAGTATGTCCCCTTCCTTTTCCCGGAACGTCCTAAGCGTGGTCATGGGCTCCCGCTCAGGGCTGCGCTCCCCGGTGGCAGGGTCGATGGTGGTGAAAATACAGCGCACGCTTGGCTTCAGAACACGAAACTCCACCGTACCGATGCGAATGCGTTTCCAGCCATCCTCTGCAAAAGCCTCGGCCCCTTGAACCACCAGGTTGGGCCTGAACCGCAGCATGTCCATGGGCCGGCCGATACGGCGATCGAGCTCATCGAGCGACCCTTGGCCAATGAGCAACAACGGGAAACCGTCGGGAAAGGCGGCACGGTCACGGTCGGTGCCATAGCCATTGGGCAGGTACCTGGCCCGCTGCTGCGGGCAGTAGACCAACCTCACCGGTTTGCCTAGCCAGCCACTGAGCCAGCCGGCGACCTCATCGCCGGCATCCGGCACGCGCAAGGTGTCGCGCCACAAGGTCACCCCTCGCAGCGGGGCATCCTCGGCTGGGGCCACCACATTCAGCGGCACTTGCCCAGGCGCCCGCAGCAACAGTGCCCCGCGTGACTCCACTGCTTCGAGCTGCCCGAGCTGCGGCCAGGCACGCTGGGTCAGGAAGCGCCCGTTTTCTTCCTCCACCAGCATCCAGCGACGGTCTCCTTCCAGTCCAAGCAGACCCACGGGAGAGGCTTGCAGGCATTGTGCCCGCCCTGACTTGACCGGATACCGATAGAGCTTGCTGAGAAACATCCCTGCCGCCTCATAATTCACAAAAACGTCAGCTTATACCCGGCAGGGCGCGCGATCACGCGTTGGTGTTGTCCAGCAACAGGCGCTGCTTGACCACATCGACCAGGCGATCAGGCTGAAACTTGGACAGAAAATTGTCGCAACCCACCTTCTTGACCATGGATTCGTTGAAGCTGCCCGACAACGACGTGTGCAGTACGACGTACAGCTTACGCAGGCGCGCATCCTCGCGGATCTCGGTGGTCAGGCGATAACCGTCCATTTCCGGCATTTCAGCATCGGTAAAGATCATCAATAGCTTTTCGCACATGTCCTCCCCGGCATCGGCCCAAGCCTTGAGCATGCGCAACGCCTTGAGGCCATCACTGGCAACGTGCAGTTTCATCCCCAACTGCGAGAGCGTGTCGCGCAACTGGGCCAGGGCCACGCTGGAATCGTCCACCAGCAGCACCTCGCGACCACGTGCCCTTGCCAGAACCGGATCGGCCAGCTTCTCGCCCGAAACGCGAGCGTTGTAAGGCACGATCTCGGCGAGCACCTTTTCCACATCGATCACCTCTACCAGCTTGTCGTCCACCTTGGTGATGGCGGTCAGGTAATGCTGACGGCCGGCACTGGTCGGTGGCGGCATGATGGACTCCCAGTTGAGGTTGACGATGCGGTCGACCCCGCCCACCAGAAACGCCTGCACCGAGCGGTTGTATTCAGTGACGATGATGGTGCTGTCAGGGCCTGGCTGAATGGGGCGCATGCCGATTGCCTGGGACAGGTCGATGACCGGGAGGGTCTGGCCTCGCAGGTTGACCACACCGCAGACGAACGCGTGGCGCTGCGGCATCAGGGTCAGCTTGGGCAGCTGTAACACCTCCTGCACCTTGAAGACGTTGATTGCGAAAAGCTGACGCCCAGCCAGCCGGAACATCAGGATTTCCAGCCGGTTCTCACCTACCAGTTGTGTGCGTTGGTCTACCGTGTCGAGAATGCCAGCCATTGGTAAGCCCCCAGGCTCATGTCGAAAATATGCGCGATTGTGTGTGTATCGGCAGTTGGCGTAGCATCTTGACCCCTAGTAAACGCTACACCCCCCCTTATTTGATGTCACTTTAACAGCATGCTTAACGGGTTTCCTAATACCACTCCCACGGGCTGAAAAGTTCCGTTTTTTTCTTGCCTATCAGGGAAACCCCTAGCGGCACTCAGGTACAACCTGATGTTCGCTCTATCTTTTAGCCATTAATGTGACGCCATTCTCACTGCATGAATGGAGTCAGGCTTTGCTAGCTATCGTAACGGCGTGCCCGTCTCTATCGCCTGTCCTGCCCATGGAGGCGCCATGATGGACAGTGCCTTACCCTTCTCGGAGGCGCTTGAAGGTTTTCGCGAGAAGGCTCAGAAGCGCCTCCACAGAGCAGAGGACTGCTTGCAGCATCTTGAGCTCATCGAAAATGACCCTGATGCCTGCAGGTGTCTGGACGCTGCGTTAAGCGACTTGGCACATGACGCACAGCGTTTGGGGCTGCTTGAAGTGGCCCACTTCACTACTTCCCTTCAGCAGATACTGGCACCCTGCTGCCAAGGCGCATGCCTGCATCTTGACACGCTGCGTACTACTGCCGCATGCCTGAGGCTGCTGGCCTGGCAGCTCGAGCTACTGGACGCACACACGGGGCGGCTGGACCTGGACGCTGGAGAACAATTTGTGTTGCTGGGCGAACTGGCCAGGGCGGTTCGATCTTCTCTGGCATAAGCCTGGTTAACAGGTGACGGTGCAGCGCATGACCGCCAAGAGCCCGACCTTGGCGACAAACCGTAGGGCAATTTGCCACCCTGCAGTTGCATGCCAGAAGTACAACTTTGGCGAAACTGGAAAGTTGTAGCTTTAATTTACAAAGTTGTAGGAAATAGCCTCAGACAAGCAAGTCAGGCGCCGCTATGGGGCAATTCACAACAATAAGAATTATCTAGGTGAAGTCGTCTTCGGCGGCGACCTCGGGTATTCGAGGTGGTAGTATGCCCCACCGAAACGCTTCAACTTGACACAAGGTTGAATGAAACGTGGTCGAAAAAACATCGAAAGTACGGCGCAAAAGCTTCTGAGCAGTAATGTGCAAGGCCCCCATCAGCAATACTTCAGCGGCTCCCCTACCTATGTTCCCACGCTTGATGACCTCTTTTCGTTGTAGCCCCCCGTACACCAGGCTGTGCTGGGCCACGGCAGGCATCAGTGTGGTTTCCTGCATCGCCTGCCTGGTGTTGCACCTGACTGAGCGCCCCGTACCCATCAGCCTGGTGGTGCTGCAGCTGACCGGTGTATTGGTCGCTGCCGTGCAACTGCGTACGGGGGCGCGCTCGATCAGCTTGCGCCCTGCGGAACTCGCCGAGCGCCTGCTAAAAGTGCAAGAAGATGAACGCCAGCACCTGAGCCGGGAGCTTCATGACGACATCGGCCAGCTGCTGACCGCTGCGAAATTGCAGCTGCAATGGCTGCAGCGACGAACGCCCGGGGATGTGCAGGGGCATTGCGATGCCTTGCATGCCACGCTGGACGATACGTTGAGCGCTGTGCGCGACGTTTCTGCCCTGCTCAACCCCCGTCAGCTGGCCAGCCTTGGTCTTGAGGCCAGCCTGCGCGCGCACTTGCTGCGCACCTTGGACGGTAGCGGCGTGCAATGGAGCCTGTCTTGCAAGCAACGCCTTGGGGGCATTGCCGAAAATGTCGCAATGGCAGTGTTTCGCATCACCCAGGAGGCGGTGACCAACATGTTGCGCCACGCTGGGGCGCGCAATCTCGTCATCCACCTACGGCGTACGGAGCTGGGCCTGGCATTGTCGATCGAGGACGATGGCTGCGGCTTCAAGCCTGCCCGAGAACCGCACCTTGCCAGTCAGCGTGGACTGGCTGGCATGCTCGAGCGGGTCACTGCCCTTGACGGCAGCTTGAAGATTACCAGCGATGTTGGCCAGGGCACCCGCATCGATGCCGTGTTCCCCTGGCCGCCCCGTAGCCGGCAACGCGCTGACCGAGTGGATACCCATGACCTGTAGATTGTTGCTGGTGGATGACCATTCGTTGATCAGGGCGGGGGTCCGCGCCCTGGTCAGTGACATACCCGGGTACGAGGTAGTCGGCGAGGCCGACGATGGCGGGCAGTTGCTGGATCAGGCGCGGACGTTGATGCCCGATATCATCCTGCTGGACCTCTCCATGCGATCAACCAGCGGGCTGGACGCCTTGACCCAGCTCAATGCCAGCGGCAGCGCCTGCAAGGTGCTGATCCTCTCCATGCACACGGACCCGGAGTTGATCATGCGCGCCCTTGAGGGCGGTGCCCATGGGTATCTGCTCAAGGACACCAGCGCCTCTGAACTTGAGCAGGCGCTTAGCGCGGTGCGCAACGGGGAGCGCTACCTAAGCCCGGCCATTGCCCACACCGTCATCAATCAGGCCTTGCGTCATACTAGACCCGCCAGACGTCCGGCGTGCGAGCGACACAACCTGACTGCCAGGCAGCTGGAAATTCTGCGCCTGATCGTGCGCGGCAAGTCCACCCGCGAAATCGCCAACGGTCTGGGGCTGTCGATCAAGACAGTCGAAACCCATCGCTCGCAAGTGATGAAACGTCTGCAAATTCACGACGTCGCCGGGCTGGTGCTGTTCGCGGTGCGCGAAAAGATCATCAGCCTCGATGACTGAGCAATGGACAGCCTTGCGGCAGGTGCAGGCGCAACGCCTGGGGCCGCGCTTCGAAACGCAAGCTGTCCGCCTTGAGCGGTTCGCCATCGAGGTTGATATCAAGGCCCTGTTGACTGTTGATCTCTACCCACGGCAACCGTGTGCGAATGAACAGCCCATCGCCTGCCAGCAAATCGCGTAATGCGCCGACCACTTCCTGCGGCTTGGGCAGGATCGCAACATCCAGCAACCCGTCATCTACCACCGCATCCGGACACAACTCCTGCCCTCCCCCGGCTTGGCGACCGTTGCCGATCCCTAGCGCCAGCAACTCACCCTGCCAATGGAAATCCGGGCCTTTCAACTCGACCGAGGCTGCCTCCAGTTCACTGAAGCGTGACAAGCCGGTGAATACGTAGGCGGCGGCCCCCATCAACTTCTTCAGGTCTTCGGACGTACTGGCTGTGACCTGGCTGCCAAAGCCGCCGGTCGCCATGTTAAGGAACAGTTGCTCGCCCACTTGCCCAAGATCAACTGCCTGCGCCGGTTCATTGAGCAGCGCCAGTGCCTGGGCAGGCTCCAGCGCAATACCGGCCGCCTTGGCAAAGTCGTTGGCGGTTCCAAGCGGCAGCAACACCAGGCTGGCTTCGGTGCCCGCCAGGCCCATGGCTTCGGCCACATCCCGCAAGGTGCCGTCACCACCGCCGGCGACAATGTGACTGTAACCGGCGGCAAGTGCCTCCTTGACCAGGCGCTGGGCATCACCGCCCTCCCAGGTTACGCGCACGTCCAATGCCCAGCCAGTGTCGCGCAGATCATGCACGGCGGTGCGTACGTCTTCGTTCATGGCTTGCTTGCCGTGCAGAATCAGCATTGCCTTGCGCGCTTGCATGTAGGTGCCTCCATAATTGACCACCTGCATCTTGACTCTTAGCCGTTACCAATTGTTGCACGGTCGTTCAAATATTGCGGCGCAGGGCTCGCGCACTGGAGCGAGCCTGCGCCGCTGGCGTGCGTCAACCGAGTAGGTCACTGAAGGGAATGAAGGGTACGAGGTCACCTTGACCAGGCGTAGTGCCCTCCTGCACCTCGACCAGCCCATCGGCCCACACTGCGCTGCGCAACACGCCAGAGCTCTGGTTAGGGTAAAGGCATACCTTGCCCTGCTCGATGCGCGCACGCAGATACTCACGCCGTGACCCAGCTTTGGGCCAATCGAAACCGGCGGGCAGGCACACACGCAGCGGGGCGACATCGATCACACCCTGACGACGCAACAAGTAGGGGCGCGCCAGCAGGCCGAAGGTCACCAGGGTAGAGGCCGGGTTACCGGGCAGGCCGATCACTGGCACGCCCTGGAAGTGGCCGAAGGTCAACGGTTTGCCGGGTTTGATCGCCAGTTTCCACAAGGCCAGCTCACCGGCCTCGCGCAGGGCCGCGCCCAGATAATCGGCCTCGCCCACCGAGACGCCACCTGTCGAGAGGATCAGGTCCACCCCTTGCAACTGAGCCAGGCTCGCGCGGGTACGGGCCAAGTCATCAGGCAGGATACCGGCGTCGGTGACGTCGCATCCCAGGCGCTGCAACCAACTCACCAGCAAGCGACGATTGCTGTTGTAGATTTGCCCAGGCCCCAGCGGCAGCCCTGGCTCGACCAGTTCATCCCCAGTCGACAGCACTGCCACCCGCACCCTGCGTACCACATCGAGCTGACCATGACCCAGGGTGGCGGCCAAGCCCAACTCGATTGGCCCAAGACGCGTGCCGGCGTCGAGCACCTGCTCACCCTTGCGGGTTTCCTGTCCTTGCGGGCGAATGTTCTGCAGCGCCTTGAGGGGGTGCAGAAACTGCACATGGCCATTGGCCTGAACCTGGGTGTTTTCCTGCATCTCCACGCAGTCGGCGCCTTCGGGAACCGGTGCACCCGTGAAGATCCGCGCACAGGTGCCAGGCTGCAGTGGGCCAGGTGCGTGGCCGGCAAAGATTCTCTGGCTGACCGGCAGCGGCGCCCCCTGCCAGTCGGCCCGGCGCAGGGCATAGCCGTCCATTGCGCTGTTGGGCCAAGGCGGCAGATCGAGCGAAGCCACCAGGGCAGTGGCCAGCACTCGGCCTTGTGCCTCGGCCAACGCCACGCGCTCGATGTCGCGAATCGGCGCAGCATCTGCCAAGGCCAGCAATTGCTCGAGGGCCTGTTCCACCGGCATCAGTGGCCTGGGCTGCACGGCCTCAGCCACGGCTTTCACAGGCCGCCGCCTGCTTCAGATGGGCGACGAAATTGCAGGGACGGTGCCGTGCATCGAGCTGTTCGGCCAGGATACCGTCCCAACCGGTGCGCACCGCATTGGTCGAGCCGGGCAGGCAACACACCAGGGTACCGTTGGCCAACCCTGCCAGTGCCCGCGATTGCACGGTCGAGGTACCGATATCCGCCACGGAGATCTGCCTGAACAGCTCGCCAAAGCCGTCGACCTGCTTGTCGAGCAGGCAAGTAACCGCCTCAGGCGTACTGTCACGTCCGGTAAAACCGGTACCGCCAGTAATGAGCACCACCTGCACGGTGTCATCGGCGATCCAGGTCGCGACCTGGGCGCGGATCTTGTAGAGATCATCCTTGAGCAGTACGCGTTGGGCGAGCCGGTGGCCCGCCGCTGTCAGCCGGTCTACGAAGACCTGGCCCGATGTGTCGTTGTCGAACGTGCGGGTATCGCTGACCGTGAGCACGGCGATATTGAGAGGAACGAACGGGGTGTCTGCCGAGGCTTTCATAGGTATCGGTCACTGGTAATGGCAATGACGGCAGTTATATCACAGCGCACCCCCGCCGGCGTGAGGAGCGCTGTCTTCACTGGATCGCGCCGAGCGAATGCCGTTATGCTGCACGCGCAAGGAACTTGCACTAACGTCCCGCGTCTTAACAGTCATCTTGCACCATCGCACTGGAGAAACACGATGATCAAACGGACCCTTCCCGCCTTTATGCTCGCCCTGGGCCTGGCTACCCTGGCCGGTTGCTCGACCCCAACCGTCATCACCTTGAACGACGGTCGCGAAATCCAGGCGGTGGACAAGCCGTCCTATGATGAAGATTCCGGCTTCTACGAGTTCGAGCAGCTCGATGGCAAGCGCATGCGTCTGAATAAAGACCAGATTCGCACCGTCAAAGAACTCTGATAGCCCATCCGAGTTGGCCAAAGCTTCGTTCTTTTACAAGGACTTGCGGGCAAATTTCGGATGCAGTAGGATTTTGTTCATCGGAGTGTAGCGCAGCCAGGTAGCGCGTCTCGTTCGGGACGAGAAGGCCGCAGGTTCGAATCCTGTCTCTCCGACCAAGTCCTTCAAAAAACCCGCCTTGTGCGGGTTTTTTGTTGTTCACGACTCAGGCTCATACCTGCATCGCGCACCAGCGGGCCAGCCTTTCAAGCGGACGTAAATTGCAGCGCTGCCAGCCGTGCATACAACGGGCTGGCTTCAATCAGCTCACTGTGGGTCCCAGTGGCGACTACTTTGCCTTGGTCGACCACGGCAATGCGGTCGGCGTGTTGTACCGTGGCCAAAC
This sequence comes from Pseudomonas parafulva, assembly GCF_002021815.1. Lineage (NCBI taxonomy): Bacteria > Pseudomonadati > Pseudomonadota > Gammaproteobacteria > Pseudomonadales > Pseudomonadaceae > Pseudomonas > Pseudomonas parafulva. The sequence continues at coordinate 1,582,843 of NZ_CP019952.1, read as the reverse complement.
GGTGCGCGATCACCACCGTTGTCCGCCCCGCCATCAGGCGCGGCAAAGCTTGCTGGATCAGGTGCTCACTGTGAGCGTCGAGCGCGCTGGTCGCCTCGTCAAGCAGCAGGATCGGGGCATCCACCAGCAACGCACGGGCAATCGCCAACCGTTGGCGCTGCCCACCGGATAAACCCACCCCGCCCTCCCCCAGGCAAGTCTGGTAGCCCTGCGGCAACTGGCGTATGAACCCGTCGGCATGGGCTGCGCGCGCGGCTGCTTCGATGTCGGTCAGGCAAGCGCCAGGGCGTCCGTAGGCAATGTTGTCCGCCACCGTACCTCGAAACAGTGCCGGTTGCTGTGCGACCCATGCAAACTGCTGGCGAAGGTGGTCGGGGTCGAGTTGGTCGATGGGGTGGTCATCGAGCAGAATCTGCCCGTGCTGAGGGTCATAGAACCGCAGAAGCAGGTCGAACAGGGTGGATTTACCCGCACCGGAGGGACCGACCAATGCAAGCGTCTGGCCTGCCTGGATGGCCAGGCTCAGGTCATCGATAGCCTTGTGCTCGGGTCGCGAGGGATAGGCAAACACCACGCGCTGCAACGTCAGGCAGCCCCGTGCACGACCTCCCGTCAGCAGCCGCGCACTGGACGGCGCCAGAATCTGGCTTTGCGCAGCCAGTAATTCGGCTATGCGCTCTGCTGCTCCAGCAGCACGCTGGAGCTCGCCAATCACCTCGCTGAGTGTACCGAACGCACTGCCCACTACCAGGCTGTAGAACACGAACGCCGCCAACTCACCCCCCGACATACGCCCGGCGATAACGTCCAGGCCGCCGACCCACAGCATTGCGCCGATAGCGCCTAGCACCAGCACAATCACCACGGTAATCAGCCAGGCCCGCTGCGTAATGCGCTGGCGGGCCACTGCAAATGCCGACTCCACCGTCTCGGCGAACAGTGCCCGGTCGTGGGCTTGATGAGTGTAGGCCTGCACGGTCTTGATCTGGCCCAGGGTTTCGGCCACATAGCTACCCACATCTGCCACCCGGTCCTGGCTCTGGCGGGAGAGGCTGCGCACACGACGACCGAACAGCAGGATCGGGGCCAGCACCACCGGCAATGCCACGACCACGATGCTGGTCAGTTTCGGGTTGGTGATGAACAGCAAGACCACACCCCCCACCACCATCAGCGCATTACGCAGGCACATGGACAGGGAAGAGCCAATCACCGATTGCAGCAATGTGGTGTCGGCCGTCAACCGAGACTGTATTTCCGAGCTGCGGTTGTCTTCGAAAAAACCCGGATGAAGCTCGAGCAGATGGTCAAAAACGGCGCGGCGAATGTCCGCCACGCACCGCTCACCTATCCAGGAGACGAGGTAGAACCGACTGAAGGTCCCTACCGCCAAGGCCAGCACCAGCAGCAGGAAGAGGCCAAGGGTCTGGTTGAGCTGATGGACGGAACCGGTCATGAACCCCTGATCCACCAGCAGGCGGATGCCTTGCCCCATGGACAGGGTAATGCCGGCAGTCACCACCAGTGCCAGCAAGGCCAGCACCAGGCGCCGCCGATATGGGCGAAGAAAATGCCAACCAAGGCGCAAAGCGCGGCTGGGGCGCGGAGTTGTAGAGGCCATGGATCTGCTCTCGAAGGCGGAACATGCAGCCTACCATTCATGCCGCAGTACGGAACTGTCTGGCGCGGCTATAGCCTATTGTTCTAACCGCGCTCTGGCACTTGTTCGCCATCTCTGGTGGACTATGGCCCAGCCTCAGGTTGCGCCGCACCCGCGTCGACGATCTGCCAGGCGCAAGGTTGATACCAGACGTCATCTGAAGAGGAGACCCTGCATGAGCTTGCACCATGACCGCGAACACCACACGCCTCGTCACGCACCGTCCCCCCAGGCAAGCGGCGCGCTAATCGACGCCCAAGGGCGGGAGGTACCGATCACCGAGCAGATGATCCAGCAGGCCTGCAAGGCCTTGGAAGAAAGCCGGGTCGAGCGCTCGCAGAAAAACTGATCACCTTATTCCTGACCCGGCGCAAGCGTCGGGTTTTTTATGCGTGCTGCTTTGCCCTGGGGCAACCCCGAGCGTCAGACCCTTTTTGCTCCGATAGCGTCAATCAGCTGCGCAAGCTGGGGCGAGTTACCACGGATGCGCACGGATAGCCCTTCGATTTCACGGCGTGGCGGATAGTGTTTGCGCAATAGGTCGAAAGCCGCACGTTGCTGCTGCGCGTCTTCGCTCAGGCTGCGGCGCAAATCGGCATCATCGCGGCGCGGATCGTAGACGGCGCGGCATAGCATGGCCAGTGCCCATTGCAGATCGGCCTCAGCGTCCAACTCAATCTGCGCGACTGGCGGGCGCGGCAACAGGTCGGCCAGTTGAATGCGCTCATCCACGCCCAGGTGTTGACACAAGGCGCGATAGATCTGGGCGGTGCCACGCTGACGGCCATCGAGGCTATAGCCGGCGATGTGGGGGGTGGCGACGGTACACAGGTCGGCCAACCGCAGATCGACCTGGGGCTCGCCTTCCCACACGTCCAGCACCGCGTGCAGGTCATCGCGCTGCTGCAGGAGCGTGCGTAATGCGCCATTATCCACCACTGCCCCTCGACTGGCGTTGATCAGCCAGGCGCCGGGGCGCAGTTTCGCCAGTTCTGTAGGGCCTAGCAGGTGCCAGGTCGGGTACCGGCCACCGCGTTCGAGGGGTGTGTGCAGGCTGATGACATCGCAGGCTTGCAGCAGGGTATCGAGCTCGACGTAGTCACCGCCTTCGGCGGCCTGGCGCAATGGATCGCAGACCATCACCTTCCACCCCAGGGCGCGTAGCACGCCCACCAGCCGCCCACCTACTTCGCCTGCACCCACCACGCCGTAGACGCGCTCGGGCAGTGATGCACCCTCAAGGTCAGCGAGGGTCAGCAGGCTGCCCAGCACATAGTCCACCACACCCCGGGCGTTGCAACCGGGTGCACTGCTCCAGCGGATACCCGCTTGTTCGAAGTAGTCGAGATCGAGGTGATCGGTGCCGATGGTGCAGGTACCCACGAACCGCACGCGACTGCCTTCTAGCAGTTGCCGATCGACCTTGGTCACGGAGCGGACCAGCAGGATGTCGGCCTCCCGGACGCTGGCGGCGTCGAGGCTACGCCCAGGATAGCGACGAATCTCGCCAAACCCTTGGAAGAAGGCATCGAGCAAAGGGATGTTTTCGTCGGCAACTATCAGCATGGCGCTCTCCTGTCTGGGGAACGCAGTGTAGGCTCAACGCGGAGCGTGTTCCAGAGAGGCTCAGTCGGCTTTCTTGCGGATCCAGTAGAGGAAGGTGCCGGCGGCTTCCTGTTGTTCCAGCAGTTGGTGGCCCAGGAAGGTACAGAACTTGGGGATGTCGCGTTGGGTCGAGGGGTCGGTGGCGATGACTTTCAGCAGGCCGCCGGCGGCGAGGGCGCGCACGTGTTGGTGCAGCATCATCACCGGCTCTGGGCAATTGAGGCCGGTGGCGTCGAGGGTGGCATCAGGGGTGAGGTCGGTCATGAAGGGCTCCGCAAATGATGGGTATTGTGGCGCATTCGAGGGATGCGGGCCAAGTGGGGCTGTTGTGGGGCCCGCTGGTTCAGGGGCGCCGTACCGGCAAGACCGTCTCTACCCGGAATCCGTTGGCTTTTGAGTGCGGTGCAAGGCAAATTTCCGCATACAAATGAGACAGGTTGCCAATCTCCATAAGATGCAAGTTGTGTGGCATTGCTAGTTCATACCATCCTTTCTTTTTATAATACATAACCATGACATTCCAGCTCGTGGTATCGGCCAGGATAAGATGCTCGATGCCTATTACTGTTGCTATTGCTGTTGCTGTTGCTGTTGCTATTGCTGTTGCTGTTGCTGTTGCTGTTGCTGTTGCTGTTGCTGTTGCTGTTGCTGTTGCTGTTGCTGTTGATCTTGACCTTGATCTTGATCTTGATCTTGATCTTGATCTTGATCTTGATCTTGATCTTGATCTTGATCTTGATCTTGATCTTCGCGACTTCAGAAGGCCGAACGCAGGTCTTGCGGAGGGAGGTGACAGGCATGGATGCCTGTCAAGCGCTGGGCCCCAGGATGGGGCCTACAGCGCGGTCCTCCCGGGAGCAAGACCGGAGTGAGGGAACCCCGAAGCGCAGCGTAGGGGCCGTATGAATGGAGCGCAGCGTTTTTTGGTTAATTTTTGTCGCGTTTGACAAAAAGTGACTCGCCGTAAGGGCGAAAAGGTGATTAAGCGTCGCCATCGCAAATGGACTATGCTCTCTTTCGACACCCACACCAACGCAATCAAACTTAAAACTTAAAACTTAAAACTTAAAACTTAAAACTTAAAACTTAAAACTTAAAACTTAAAACTTGAAACTTGAAACTTGAAACTTGAAACTTGAAAGCGCGGGCGCACATAGCAAGTTGGTATTCATTGGCGCGGGTGGCGCACAGTCACCTTTCCGCCCTTACGGCGGCTCACTTTTTGTCTTGTCAAAAAGTAAGCAAAAACCGCCTGCTCCTATCATCCGGCCCCTACGCTGCGCTCCGGGGTTCCCTCGCTCCGGGCTTGCTCCCGGGAGGACCGCGCTGCAGGCCCCCTCCTGGGGCCCAGCGCTTGACAGGCATCCATGCCTGTCACCTCCCTCCGCAAGCCCTGCGCTCGGCCTCCTGAAGTCGCGATCTGCGGCGTCTGTGCTACCGCGCGCTTAGAAGCAAAAGCCAAAGCAACGGCAACGGCAACGGCAACGGCAACGGCAACGGCAACGGCAACGGCAACGGATCGATTTGGCCTGATTTCGAGCATCGCGGCCGATTCAGCGCAAAGCAGTACAGGCCACGCCTGGCTCGGCCTCGTTAGACCCTCACCGCCCCTTCAAATCAACCCGCCGCAAATGACACGTCACTTCTTCACGATCGTGATACAGCTGCTTGCACGCAATCAGCACCCTCACCTTCCGGGCCTTGAATGTCGCCTCCATGCGATCGAGCAACCGCCGTACCTCAGCATACCGCTGCTTCATCGGCAGCTTCAGGTTCACCACCGCCTCGCGGCACAACCCCTCCCCCAACCACGTCTCGATCAAGGCCGTGGTGCGCGCCGGTTTCTCGACGATGTCGCACACCATCCAATCCACCGGGTGCCTGGGCTGCCAGGTAAAGCCATCGGCCATCAAATGCTGGACAAGCCCTGTGTCCATCAGGCTCTCGGCCATCGGACCATTGTCGATGGCGGTCACCAACATGCCCCGCCGTACCAACTGATACGTCCACCCACCCGGTGAGGCCCCCAGGTCGACACCGGTCATGTCATCGCCCAGCCGCTGCTCCCACTGCTCGCGTGGGATGAACTGATGCCAGGCCTCCTCCAGCTTCAAGGTCGAGCGACTGGGCGCTTCACGCGGGAATTTCAGGCGGGGAATGCCCATCGGCCATAAGGCACTGTTGTCAGCAAAAGCCTGCCCGACAAACACCCGGCGGCCACTGATGAACGTCAACAGCAGTCGTGGGCGATTCGGGTCATCCACCAGGCGACCGGCCTTCTCCAACGCCTTGCGCAATGGTGCTTCGAACTTGCGGCAGAACGTCGACAGTTCCTTGCCCTCGTTGCTGTCGAGCACCTCCAGCCACAGGCTGCCGAACACCGGCTGGTCGGCAAGGTGCGCCAACAACACGCTGATACGATCGCTCTCGGGCAACTCGATGAACGCGCCACGCGCCCACTGCCTTGGGAAAATCAGCTGGTTGAACCGCACTGCCTGCATCAAGCGCTCGGCACCGCCTTGCTCGCTGCAGACGAACTCGGCGCTGGCGCTGCCAGGCTTGCCTTTGGCATAGCCGGCAATCCCCAGGCGGGCGGCATGTTCACTGATTTCGGCGCACACCTCACCCTCGAAGCCGGGCCGGCAATGCATGAACAGGGTTTCCATCTCTCACTCCACGACGGCTGGCGCGACACAGGCGCCGGCAGGGCGGCGATGATAAAGGAAGATCGGAACCTGGGACATGCCCCGCTGGTCCAGAAAAGGGTCAGGTCAGGCAAACAGGACTAACCTGACCATTCAGTCGGACCCGTGCCGTGCGGGCCTGTACACAGCGGTGCCACCGGCAGCCCTTAGAGACGTTGCCGGGGCACCGGCTCAGAAGGAGTTGGCAATGCCCTCGCTCGATAGCCTGAATACCCTCACGTCGCTCGATGTCGGTGACAATACCTATCACTACTTCAGCCTTCCGAAAGCTGCTCGGCAGCTCGGGGACCTGCAGCAATTGCCCATGTCGCTCAAGGTGCTGCTGGAGAACCTGCTGCGCTGGGAGGACGGCAAGACCGTTACCGGCGAAGACCTGCAGGCACTGGCCCAGTGGCTCGTTGAAAAGCGCTCGGACCGCGAAATCCAGTACCGTCCCGCGCGTGTACTGATGCAAGACTTCACCGGCGTGCCAGCCGTGGTGGACCTCGCCGCCATGCGCGCGGCCATGGCCAAGGCTGGCGGCGATCCCCAGCGCATCAACCCGCTCTCGCCTGTGGACCTGGTGATCGACCACTCCGTGATGGTCGATCGATATGGGACACCGCAGGCCTTTGGCGAGAACGTCGACATTGAGATGCAACGCAACGGCGAGCGCTATGCGTTCCTGCGTTGGGGCCAGAGTGCCTTCGATAACTTCAGTGTGGTACCGCCTGGCACTGGCATCTGCCACCAGGTGAACCTCGAATACCTGGGGCGTACCGTGTGGACCCGCGAAGCCGACGGCCGCACCTATGCCTTCCCGGACACGCTGGTCGGCACCGACTCCCACACCACCATGATCAACGGGCTGGGCGTGCTGGGCTGGGGCGTGGGGGGCATCGAAGCGGAGGCCGCCATGCTTGGCCAGCCTGTGTCGATGCTGATCCCACAGGTCATCGGCTTCAAGCTCACGGGCAAGCTGCGCGAAGGCATCACAGCCACCGATCTTGTGCTGACGGTCACCCAGATGCTGCGCAAGAAAGGCGTGGTAGGTAAGTTCGTGGAGTTCTATGGCGACGGTCTGGCCGAACTGCCCTTGGCTGACCGCGCCACCATTGCCAACATGGCTCCGGAGTACGGCGCAACCTGTGGCTTCTTCCCCGTCGATCAAGTGACGCTGGATTACCTGCGCCTGTCGGGTCGACCTGAAGCAACCGTGCAACTGGTCGAGGCCTACTGCAAGGCTCAGGGGTTGTGGCGCCTGCCTGGGCAGGAGCCCATCTTCAGCGACACGCTGGCGCTGGACATGAATGAGGTTGAGTCCAGCCTGGCCGGCCCCAAACGTCCGCAAGACCGGGTTGCCCTAGCCCAGGTCAAGCAGGCGTTCGAACAGTTCGTCGAGCTGCAACCCAAACCTGCCGCCAAGGAAGTCGGCAGGCTTGAGAGCGAGGGCGGGGGTGGCGTTGCCGTGGGCAATGCCGATCAGGCGGGCGAAGCCGACTACAGTCACCAAGGCCAGACCCACACCCTGCGCGACGGCGCCGTGGTCATTGCGGCTATCACCTCCTGCACCAACACCTCCAACCCCAGTGTGATGATGGCGGCCGGCCTTGTGGCCAAGAAAGCCCTCGAGAAAGGTTTGCAGCGCAAGCCATGGGTGAAAAGCTCGCTGGCACCGGGGTCCAAGGTGGTCACCGAATACTTCGAGGCGGCGGGTCTCACGCCCTACCTCGACGAGCTCGGGTTTGATCTCGTCGGTTATGGCTGCACCACCTGTATCGGCAACTCAGGCCCCTTGGACGAGCCTATCGAAAACGCCATCAGCAGCGCCGACCTGACCGTCGCCTCGGTGTTGTCCGGCAACCGTAACTTCGAAGGACGCGTGCATCCACTGGTCAAGACCAACTGGCTCGCCTCACCGCCTCTGGTCGTGGCTTATGCACTGGCTGGTAGCGTGAAAGTCGACCTGACCCAGGATCCATTGGGCACCGACAAGCACGGGCAGCCGGTCTATCTGAAGGACATATGGCCTAGCCAGCAAGAAGTCGCCGAGGCTGTGGCCAAGGTAAGCACGGCCATGTTCCACAAGGAATATGCCGAAGTGTTCGCGGGCGACGAGCAGTGGCAGGCTATCGAAGTGCCAGAGGCTGCCACGTATGTATGGCAAGAAGACTCGACCTATATTCAGCACCCCCCTTTCTTCGAAGGTCTCGAAGGACCGGCGCCTCGGATCACCGATATCCACAACGCCCGCATCCTGGCGTTGCTGGGCGACTCGGTCACAACGGACCATATCTCTCCGGCCGGCAATATCAAGGCCGATAGCCCTGCGGGTCGCTATCTGCGCGAGAAGGGTGTGGAGCCTCGCGATTTCAATTCCTACGGGTCAAGGCGCGGCAACCATGAAGTCATGATGCGCGGTACGTTCGCCAATATTCGCATCCGCAACGAGATGCTTGCAGGCGAAGAAGGCGGCAATACCGTGCATGTGCCAAGCGGCGAGAAACTCTCGATCTACGACGCCGCCATGCGCTACCAGCAGCAAGGCACGCCCCTGGTGGTGATCGCCGGCCAGGAATACGGCACAGGCTCCAGCCGCGACTGGGCTGCCAAGGGCACGAATTTACTTGGCGTGAAGGCAGTGCTGGCCGAAAGCTTCGAGCGTATTCACCGCTCCAATCTGGTTGGCATGGGCGTGCTGCCGTTGCAGTTCAAGGCAGGCCAGGACCGTAAACAACTCGGCCTGACGGGTAGAGAGCAGATCGATATCACTGGCCTGGAGGGGGCTGCCATTGTGCCGGGCATGAGCCTGGCACTGACCATCCTCCGCGAAGACGGCACGAAGGAGCAGATCGACGTGCTCTGCCGGATCGACACCCTCAATGAAGTGGAGTACTTCAAGGCGGGTGGAATCCTGCACTACGTGCTGCGTCAGTTGATCGCCGCGTAGGCCCCGCGCGGGTGCCAGTCTGTGCGCAGGCTGGCACCCTCCTTCTTCCAATCTGCCCTTGCTAGCCTCCCCTCCACCAAAGTACCTATGAAAATCGCAGTGGGAACCGACCGCGAAATGCCAGTAGCCCACCCGTATCTGCCATGCACTGCCATGGGTCAATTCCTAGAAATATTCCCTCAATAAAGCGCGCACCGTGCCGATACCAGTCCAAAGCCCTGCGGACATCCTAGCCATGCGCAACAACCAGCCCATTACCCAGAGAGAACGGACTTTCCCTGCCAAGCAGCGGTTGATTTCCACCACCAATGCCAAAGGCGTGATCACTTACTGCAACGATGCCTTCATCGAAATCAGTGGCTTCACCCGCGATGAATTGATGGGCGCAGCGCACAACCTGGTGCGTCATCCTGATGTGCCGCCCGCCGTGTTTGCTCACATGTGGCAGACCCTCAAGCAGGGGCTGCCCTGGATGGGCATCGTCAAAAACCGTTGCAAGTCGGGTGACCACTACTGGGTCAATGCGTACGTCACACCGATTTTCGACAACAATCAGGTCGTCGGCTTCGAGTCGGTGCGCGTCAAGCCCACTGCCGAGCAAATTCGCCGGGCCGAGGCCCTGTACCAGCGTATCAACCAAGGCAAGCCTGCTGTGCCGCGCCGTGATCGTTGGTTACCCGTGTTGCAGGACTGGTTGCCATTCATCCTGATCAGCCAGATAGGCTTCCTCATCGGCAACTGGCTCGGACACTCATGGGGTTTTGCCTTGGCGGCAGCGTTGTCGGTCCCCCTGGGCCTGCTCGGCCTGACCTGGCAACAACGTGGGCTCAAGCGCTTGTTGCGCCTGGCCGAACAGACCACGTCCGATCCACTGATTGCGCAGATGTATACCGACAGCCGTGGCGTGCAGGCGCGCCTGGAAATGGCCATGCTCAGCCAGGATGCCCGGATGAAGACCTGCCTGACACGGTTGCAGGACAGCGCCGAGCACCTGAGCGATCAGGCGCGGCAGTCAGACGAGCTGGCGCATATGAGTTCATCAGGCCTAGAGCGCCAGCGTGTGGAAACCGAACAGGTCGCTGCCGCAGTGAACCAGATGGCCGCCACCACCCAGGAGGTGGCCAACCATGTACAACGCACCGCCGATGCGACCCAGCAGGCCAATCGCTTGACAGGCCAGGGCCGTCAAATTGCCGGTGAAACCCGGGCAGCCATCGAACGCTTGTCAGCCGCAGTTGGAGAAACTGGGCAGACCGTGACGCAATTGGCCAAGGACAGCGACGAGATCGGCGGTGTGGTCGATGTCATCAAGGGCATTGCCGACCAGACCAACTTGCTGGCGTTGAACGCCGCCATCGAAGCGGCACGGGCAGGCGAAATGGGCCGGGGCTTCGCCGTGGTTGCCGACGAAGTGCGGCAGCTGGCCCAGCGCACGGCTGAATCGACCGGGCAGATTCACGGCCTGATCGCCAAGCTCCAGCAAACTGCCAGCAACGCCGTGACGACCATGGAAAGTGGGCACCGCCAGGCCCAGGAAGGTGTTGATCGGGTCATGCAGGCTGACGAGGCGCTAGTGGGCATCAGTGAAGCCGTGGCGAACATCACCGACATGGCCACGCAAATTGCCGCTGCGACCGAGGAACAGACTGCGGTGGCCGACGAGATCAGCCGTAACATCAGCACCATTGCCGACCTGGCCGACCAAACTGCCGAGCAGGCACAGCACTCGGCAGTGCTGAGTGAGGCCCTCAACAGCACGGCCGGTAGCCAATATTCACTGGTGGAGCGCTTTAACCGCTAGATCGGATAACTCGCGAGGGTCGGCATCGTCGACCCTTTGCATGACCAACGTTACCAGTCAAGCCGCAGACGGGTTTCGAAACGGCGGGCCTGCCCGGTTAACGGATCATCGAAACTCAGGCTTTGCGCCAGCAATTTCAGCGGCCGTTGATAGTCATCCTCTACATCAAGCAATGCCGGGTAGAACGGGTCGTTACTGATGCCTGCTCCCAAAGCAGCCATGTGCACACGCAGCTGATGCGTCTTGCCCGTGATGGGCGAGAGTTCATACCGCCAATGCTCCTCGTTCTTTTCCAATACGCGGGCGTGCGTCTCACTGTTGGCCGGCCCTTGCACCTCATGCATGCGAAAGAACGGCTCCCCGTGTTCCAGGCGGCTGCGGTGCACCAGTGGGAAGGTATGCTGCCCAAGCGCTGCGGCAATGGCCTGATAGCGTTTTTCGATCCGCCGCTCTGGAAACAAGCGCTGGTAAGCGCTGCGTGACTCAGGGTTGGCCGAGAACAGCACCAGCCCCGCCGTGTGCCGATCGATGCGGTGCAGGGGCACCAGGTGCGGATTGTCCAGCCGATGGATGAGACGGCGCAGCAAGGTCTGCTCCACGTACGCACCCCCTGGGGTGACCGGCAGAAAATGGGGTTTGTCAGCTACCACCAGGTGTTCGTCCACATGCAATATCGCTTCCTGCACGGGAATCACTCGCTCGTTCGGCACTTCGCGAAAATAGTGCAGACGCAGACCGCGCTTGTAGGGATCACCGGCCGAAATAGCCTGGCCGTCCGCGCCCAGCACCCGTCCCCGGGCAAAACGGTCCACCCACTGGCTACGGTCAATGGCCTTGAAGTGATCGCACAAGCAATCGAGCACCGTAGCCCATGGACCAGGAGGCAGACATACCGTGCTGGCTTGCAGTCGGGCGGGGTCGAATGGCGTCATCGTCGGGCTCGGAACCTGGCTTGGCGGCGTATTATCCTTCAAGCCCCGCCGATCAGCCAGCCTGGGCCAGCGACTCGCTGCGCGCCTTGAGCCAGCGCAGCACCTGAACGGGCTCCCAGCGGCTGGGGTCGTACAGCGCATACACCAGCCCTTCATAACCCACCACATCCAGCCCCCGGTGGTAGCCAGCCCGCTGGAACAGCGCCTCCACCTCGGCAAAGCAGGTGTTGAAGTGCACCTTGCCGAAAGGCGTGCGGTCGTCGGTGACCAGGCCTTCAAGCCGCAGCTCCAAGACAGCATCGGCCACCCTGTCGACGGGCATCCGGTTGACGCTGTACTTCAATTGCTCGACGTTGAGCATGGGCTCACCTTGATACTGTATTTATGTACAGCATACGAACATCCTTCCGTTGCCGTCAATCCGTCTCATACCAGACCCGCGAGGTAACCACCTCCCTTGCGCAGGGTGAGCACCTGTCGGCGTGGAATGCCAGGGGTTACAGACAGGTGCACCCAGCGGTCGTATTCCAGTATGAGCTGATCGAACGCGATCGGGCTCGTGCTGATGCGGTGCACCGTGTCCCTGGGAGAACGCTCGACGACCGTGAAGTCAGCGGCGAGCCCCTGCATGTGCTGGCTGTTGGAGGCGCCGCCGAGCAACCGGTTGACTTGCTCGCTGCGATATCCACTGCTGATGATGATCGGCGCGTTCCAGAGGGCACGCACCTGTTCAAGGGTTTCGCACAGCAGACGAAGATTGTCGATGACCGGCTGGGAAGGCGTGTTATCGACACCGTTCCGGGCCGCGACCTGGGAGACGGTCATTTCGTTGAGGGTGAAATGTGGGGTGAGCAACATGACGTTCAGATCCGATAACAGAAGGCGGAGTCGACACTCAGGCTGCGCCCAGTGCCTGAATCGGATCATCGTATTGATGTTTCTGCAGTGGAGCAGGGTCAAATCTCCACTAGGGGTTTGGGTGCCTCAAAAAGGCCGCTACTTGTTCGGCATCGAAAGGCCAAAGCAATTCCGCCGCATTGTCGCGACGTCTCAGCACGGGGATTGCAAGGCCATAATGCTCGAACAGCGCATCGCTTTCGGCAATGTCGACCAGTTCGACGAGCAATCCATGATCGACAAAAGGCATCAGTATGGCCTCAGCCACCTCGCACAAATGACAACCCAAGGTGCCGAACAGCTGGCATTCAGGCAACATGGCACATATCCTCACTCAGTTGCACAGGCCGTTATTCTATGCCGCCCTACTGACGTCTGCATCTTTTGAGTATCAGTCCTGGCTCGTAGCGCCTATCCGGTGCAAGGACAAATCTGCCCCCTCGAACTCTTGTTCGTGACTGAGCCGCAAGCCAAGTACCTTGCGGATCACGCCATAGACGGCCAGGCCACCCACCAGCGCCACGGCTACACCGGCCAGGCTTCCCAGCAGTTGGCTGTAAACGCTGACCCCACCCAGCCCCCCCATCCAGACCTGCCCAAAAATACCGCAGGCGACTCCGCCCCATACCCCACACAACCCATGTAGGGGCCACACACCCAGAACATCATCGATCTTCCAACGGTTCTGCGCGGCGGTGAATGCCCACACGAACAGAACTCCGGCCACCAGGCCCGTAGCCAGCGCGCCCACGGGATGCATGATGTCGGAGCCTGCGCAAATGGCGACCAGCCCTGCCAGCGGGCCGTTGTGCAGGAACCCTGGGTCGTTGCGACCCACCAGCAGCGCGGCCAGCGTGCCGCCAACCATGGCCATTAATGAATTTATAGCGACCAGGCCGCTGACGCCCTGCAAGGTTTGCGCACTCATCACATTGAAGCCGAACCAGCCGATGATCAGTATCCAAGAGCCCAAGGCCAGAAACGGGATGCTCGAGGGCGCGAACGCGACCAATCGCCCTTCACGGTAGCGCCCGCGTCTGGGGCCCAGTAGCACAACCGCAGCCAGCGCCAGCCAGCCGCCCATGGCATGTACCACCACCGAGCCGGCAAAATCATGGAACGGCGCACCGACATGCACCTGTAACCACGCTTGGACGCCAAAGTTGCCATTCCACACTATCCCCTCGAAAAAGGGATACACCAGTGCCACGATCAATGCCGTGGCGCACAGTTGGGGTGCAAAGCGCGCTCGCTCCGCAATCCCGCCAGAGATGATCGCCGGTATGGCAGCTGCGAACGTCAGGAGGAAAAAGCACTTGACCAAGGCGTAGCCATTATCGGCCGCCAGGGTTGCGGCAGGCTGGAAAAACGCAACCCCGTAGGCCACCCAATAGCCGACGAAGAAATAGGCGATCGCCGACACGGCGAAATCGCTCAAAATCTTGGACAGGGCGTTGACCTGATTTTTGTAGCGTACGGTGCCGACCTCAAGAAACGCGAAGCCGGCATGCATGGCGAGCACCAGAATGGCGCCTACCAGGATGAACAACGTATTTGAACCGTTTACCTGAGACTGAATCGCGCTTGAAGTCATATCCATGAAGCAGCAGCACCTGTCGGCGGCACCAACAATGCTCAGTCGACCCCCTTCCTGCACCGATTCGGTGCCTGGCAAGGCGGTTATGGGCACTTGCCACGAATGGACGGGAGCCCAATCTGGCAGTCTGGGCAATTTGGGTTAATGTTTAGGCGTGGCGGGTGGCACGCGCCCCGAAGCAGCGCAGCGCGTTGAGAGGGCGCCCTGCAACGATGCATAAACCAAGCAAAGCCTGTACCAGTGTGCTGACTTGAACCTTCCAGTAGCCACGTCACTCGAAGTACCAACATCAACCGACAGGGAGAGACACATGGCCAGCAATTCGGCAAAGCATGCACAAGATGTACTGATGGCTGACTTCCAGGCACTGGTCCGCGACACGGAGAAGCTGCTGGCCGATACCGCCAACCTGGCAGGTGACCAGGCGCAAGTGCTGCGCGAACAGATGCACGAGCGCCTGGCGCAAGCACGCGAGGCGCTGGAAGTCACCCAGGAATCATTGCGCGAACGCAGCCAGGAGGCACTGGGCAGCGCCGAGCAGTATGTCCAGGAAAAACCCTGGCATGCCATTGGTATCGCCGCCGGCGTTGGCCTGTTAATCGGCCTGCTGGCGAACCGTCGTTAAGGGGTTTTCATGGACAATGACGCCATCGGCACCGGTGCCACCGGCAAGCGGCTCGGTGCAGCTGTTCTTGGGCTGCTGCACAGCCATATAGAACTGTTCGGCATCGAACTGCAGGAGCAGAAAGGACGAACCCTGCGCCTGTTGCTGTTCGCAGGCCTGGCACTGGTTTTCGCGCTGCTGCTGTTGACAGCGCTTTCCGGGTTGGTGCTTGTTCTGCTCTGGGACAGTTATCGCCTGGCCGGCATAATTGGTCTGTGCGTGTTCTATGGACTGGCAGCGCTGTACTGTGGGCTGCGCCTAAAAGGCGCGGTGTTCGACGAGTCCTCGCCCTTCCACTCCACGCTTGAGGAACTGGCCAAAGATCGGGAGCGCCTTCTGCCATGAACCTGCCTGACTTGCCCAATACACGTAATCCGCGTGAACTGCGCAAAGCGCTGCTGCGCCTGCGCATGGAAATGCACCGCCAGGAAATCCGCCATGAAACCGGCCAATTGCTCGAGCCTGTGCGGCGCATACGCGGCATGGGTAGCTCGCTCCATGCCGGGCTTGGCATCAAGCATGCACCCTTGTGGGGCATAGGGGCGGTAGTGGCCATGGGCTTTCTGACAGGCAAGGGCGTTCGAAGTGGTGGTCTTCCCCGCCTTGTCCGTCTAGGTGCCAGCCTGATTCCCTTGGTCAAGCTCTTCATGCAGAGCAACCGTCGTCGCCGGTGATCCCCACCTCACGCCGCGTCAGTGGTTGTTCGCGAACAAGAACCACTGACGCGGCGTATGCTTCGCTGCAACCCCTTCTGGAGACTGCGCCTTGGATTGGCATACCCTGCTCACCCGCGAACGCCTGGGCAAAGCTCAGTACAGTGCTGAAGAATTGGGACGCAGCCCGTTTCACAAAGACCATGACCGCATCATTTTCTCCGGCGCATTTCGTCGCCTGGGGCGCAAGACGCAAGTTCATCCTTTCACCAGCAACGATCACATTCACACGCGCCTGACACATTCGCTGGAGGTGAGTTGCGTAGGCCGGTCCCTTGGCATGCGCGTTGGGGAAACGCTACGTACAAGCCTGCCCGACTGGTGTGATCCGAGTGACTTGGGCATGGTGGTGCAGTCGGCCTGCCTTGCCCATGACATCGGCAACCCCCCCTTCGGACACTCCGGTGAAGATGCCATCCGTCATTGGTTTCAGCAGGCCGCCAATCGTGGTTGGCTGGACGACATGCGCGATGATGAACGTGCCGACTTCCTCAATTTCGAAGGCAATGCCCAAGGCTTTCGGGTACTGACGCAGCTGGAGTACCACCAGTTCGATGGGGGCACCCGCTTGACCTATGCCACCCTGGGAACCTATCTCAAGTACCCCTGGAGCGCGCGTCATGCCGATGCTCTGGGCTATAAAAAGCATAAGTTCGGGAGTTACCAGAGCGAATTGCCGCTGTTGGAACAGATTGCAGGTCGCCTGGGCCTGCCTCAAGTAGACGATCAGCGCTGGGCACGGCATCCCCTGGTGTATTTGATGGAGGCTGCCGATGACATCTGCTATGGCCTGATCGACCTGGAAGATGGCCTGGAAATGGAGCTTCTGCAGTACGCTGAAGTTGAAACGCTGTTGCTCGATCTGGTAGGCAGCGACCTGCCGGAAACCTACAGGCAGCTCGGTCCAAGTGACTCGAGGCGCCGCAAGTTGGCGATCCTGCGCGGCAAGGCTATCGAACACCTGACCAATGCGGCGGCACTGGCCTTCGTGGAACAGCAGGATGCACTGCTCGCCGGCCATTTGACCGGTGATCTTGTCGAGCACATGCACGGCCCCGCTAAACGTTGCGTACTGCACGCCAAGGCGATGGCGCGAAACAAGATTTTTCAGGACAAGCGCAAGACGCTTCACGAAATCGGTGCCTACACCACGCTGGAAATCCTGTTGAACACCTTCTGTGGCGCCGCACTGGAGCAACATGGGGGGCGCACTCCCTCGTTCAAGAGCCGTAGGGTATTGGACCTGCTAGGCAACAATGCCCCCGACCCCCATGGTTCGCTTTATCAGGCTTTCCTGCGCATGATCGATTTCATAGCCGGTATGACCGACAGCTACGCCAGCGAAATGGCACGGGAGATGACAGGGCGTTCCGGCTCTGCATGAAGATGCGCAGAAAATCTGTCGGCCTGCGCTTTCAAACGGGTGAATCAGGAAAGACTTACATCCAATTCAACCAACCTTGGATACCAAGTTCAAACCATAAACATCAGCTAACAAACAAGGTTTGACTTTGCTTGTTGATGCAACCGTACGTAAGTAGTTTTTGTTAAATTTGTAGGCCATTTCCTATATACGGTTATTGAGCCGCCCCCGCATTACTTGCCGCTTTCAACTGGGTTAAGGTGCCAACTGTCACCCTCATTGATAGCAGGGAAGTAGAACATGTACTCCATATTCATCGTCGACGACCATCCGGTAATCCGGCTGGCAGTGCGCATGCTTCTGGAAAATCAGAATTACAAAATCGCTGGCGAATCGGACAACGGCGTGGATGCCATGCAGATGATTCGCGAAACCAATCCAGACCTGATCATCCTGGACATCAGCATCCCCAAGCTCGATGGCTTGGAAGTACTGGCACGGTTTCAGTCGATGGCAATGTCACAGAAAATCCTGGTGCTGACCGCGCAGTCGCCAGCGCTGTTCGCAGTGCGCTGCATGCAATCAGGGGCAGCGGGCTATGTCTGCAAGCAAGAAGACCTGAGCGAACTACTCAGCGCGGTCAAGGCGGTTTTGGCTGGGTACAACTACTTTCCCAGCCAGGCGATGCAGACTCATGCACCTGTTGACAACGACCTGCAACTTCTAAGTACCGTCAATGATCGGGAATTGATGGTTCTTCAACTTTTCGCACAAGGGCGAACCAACAAGGAGATTGCAAAAGGCATGTTTCTAAGCAGCAAGACGGTCAGTACCTACAAGAAACGCCTCATGCACAAACTCGAAGCCAGCACGCTGGTCGATCTGATCGACATGGCTAAGCGCAACGCACTGGTCTGAGGGCTCCATGGCACGTTTTATCGCCCTCCTGCTCCTGGTCGCCACACTGCCAGGCAACCTGGCGAACGCCGGGCAGCAAGGCGCGTCCCAGCTGTCCCTGGTCGCTCGCTCCACCGCACGGCCCGCCATGCCTGCGATCACCCCTGAACAACAGCAATGGCTGAATGCTCGCCACGAACTGGTGGTCGGCACCTCTGCCCCGGATTATCCACCTTTTGACATCAGCAGTGGGGGGCGCGACTACCAAGGCCTTACCGCAGAGTACGCCAGCCTGCTGGGCAAGGCGCTTGACCTGCCGGTACGCGTGCTGCGCTATCCAAGCCGCCAAGCGGCGCTGCAGGCGCTCAAACAAGGCGACATCGATCTGCTAGGCAGTGCCAACGGCTATGACGCCAACTATGAAGGCGTGGTGCTGTCGCACGCCTACGCCATCGACCAACCCGTGCTGGTCACGCGAGAGGACGAACATCGGGCGCTGGACACTGGCCTGGCAGGCATGCGCCTTGGCATGCTGTATCACTACCTGCCCAGGAAAGAAGTACTCAGTGTCTATCCCGATGCCAAGGTCCTGGCCTTCGGATCATCCAGCGAAGCCTTGAATGCGGTGGCGTTCGGCCAGGCCGATGTCTTCATCGGCGACACGATTTCCACCCACTATCAACTCAACCGCGGGCACCTGCCAAGGCTGCGTATGGCCAGCTTTGGCAACCATGAAGCATTTGGCTTCGGCTTCGCCCTACGCAAGCAAGACACGGTACTGCTCGCGCTGGTCAATGCTGCGCTCGACAGTCAGTCCCCCGCCCTGCGTTCGAGCATATTCAAACGCTGGAGTGCAGGCAGCGATTTGCTTTTGACCGACCGCAAGCTTCGACTGACGCGTACCGAAGAGCAGTGGTTGCAGCGTCATCCAGTCATGCGTGTCGTTGTCGACGGTACGGCGGCGCCATTGTCCTACTTCGACAAATCGGGCTATTTCCGCGGCATCACCGCCGACCTGCTGGAACTGATCAGCCTGCGTACGGGCTTGCGTTTCGAGGTGCAACGGGCCAGTGGCATCGCGGACATGATTGCCCGGGTCAAGGACGGGCGCGCCGATGTGATCGCTGCACTGGCAAGCGGCGGCATCGACCAGAACGATCTGCAGATCAGTCAGGCATATCTGGACAGCACCTACGTGCTGGTCAATCACAAGGACAACGCGGCAGCCACTTCGCTGGACGATCTGCGTGGGAAGCGGATAGCAATCACGCGCTACAGCGCCCTAGACACCATGCTCTCGCGCTACCACCCGCAAATTGGCTGGATAGAAACGGAAAGCTCGTACTACTCCATGGCCCTGCTCAACAGCGGAGCAGTGGATGCGGTCATCACCACACTGATCGACGCCAACCATGCCTTGGCCAGCAATCCCGACCTGATCATCCGCACCACAGTGGGCAGCGAACCTGCCAGTTATGCAATGGCCACCAGTACCCCCTCCAAAACCCTCATTTCAATACTGGACAAGGCACTTTCGAGCATTTCACCTGAAGAGCTGGGGGTAATCAACAACCGCTGGCGAGGCTTCACCCTGTTCGAAGATGCCAAGGGCGAGGGGGTGCGCCGCTTGACGGTATTGGTAGCCCTGGGTGCGGCGGTATTGCTGCTGCTGGCCCTGTTATGGAATGCCCGCCTGCGTTTGCAGATCCGTCAACGCCAGCAAGCAGAGCGCGCCCTGAACGATCAGGTGGCATTCATGCGCGCATTGCTCAACGGTACGCCACACCCGATGTACGTCCGTGATCGCGAAGGCTGCCTGCAAAGCTGCAACTACAGCTACCTCGAAGCGGTCCAGGCCAGCGCCGAGGAGGTCCTGGGCAAGCAACTGGAGAGCAGCCTGTTTGCCGACTGCGAACAGACCCGACAAATCCAGAACGACTACGCCAAGGTGATGGCGGCTGGTACGCCGTTGATCATGGACCGTCCCTTGCGCATCAAGGGCCGGGAAATCACCATCTACCACTGGATCCTGCCCTACCGGGATTCGTTGGGCGAGGTACAGGGCATCATTGGCGGATGGATCGATATCAGCGACCGCCGCCAGCTGGTCAACGAGTTGCGTCAAGCCAAGCAGCAGGCCGATGACGCCAACCGGGCCAAGAGCACGTTCCTGGCCACCATCAGTCATGAAATCCGCACGCCCATGAACGCCGTCATCGGCATGCTCGAACTCGCCGTCAAGCGCGCCGAACAGGGTCAGGTCGATCGCGGCGCCCTTCAGCTGGCCCACCATTCGGCCAAGGACCTGCTTGGCTTGATTGGCGATATCCTGGACATCGTGCGCATAGAGTCAGGGCACCTCACGCTGGTCCCTGAAGTGGTCGACCTGGCTGAATTGCTCGAGTCGGTAGGGCGCATATTCGAAGGCCAGGCTAGGCAGAAAGGACTGGCGCTGGAAGTCATCATCGAGCCCGCGGCACGTTGTCATGTCCTGCTGGACCCCTTGCGTTTCAAGCAAGTGCTGTCCAACCTGGTGAGCAATGCCATCAAGTTCACCGAGCACGGGCAGGTACGCATCCACGCCAAGCTACTACAGAACGAAGACAGCGCCAGCTCGCTGTTAGACATGGAGGTGCGCGACAGTGGCATTGGTATCCGCCCGGACGACATAGAACGGCTATTCCATCCGTTCGTTCAGGCGAACCCGCACAGCCAGGGCGCACGCGTCGGCACCGGGTTGGGCCTTACTATCTGCCGCACACTCTGCGAAATGATGGGAGCCGACCTCAGTATCAAGAGCCTGGAAGGCCTGGGCACACAAGTCCGGGTGAAGATGCCGCTGCAACAGGCCGACACTGCAGTGCAATCGGCACCGGTACCAGCTGCCGAACGCTTGCTGACACCCGACCCTCACCTCAAAGTGCTGGTGATCGACGATCACCCTGCTAACCTGCAACTGATGGCGCAGCAGCTCGGTTACCTCGGGCTGCAGCACGCGACGGCTGAGGACGGTCGCGAAGGCCTGTCGGCATGGCGTGCAGGCGACTTCGATGTGCTGGTACTCGATTGCAACATGCCCCACATGAACGGCTACCAATTGGCGACTGCGGTACGTGCCGAAGAGCAACGAACAGGACGCAGACGCTGCACGATCCTGGGCTACACCGCCAACGCACAACCCGAGGTACGGCGCAAATGCCTTGACTCGGGCATGGACGATTGCCTGCTCAAACCCATCAGCCTCAGCACCCTGAGTCAGCACCTTGCAGCAGTGAACATGCAGCGCCGAAAAAAGAACCGACGCAAACCCTATTGCCTGGATGGACTCAACGCGGTGGTTGGGCATGACCCGGCTGATCATCTGCGATTCCTGCAGACGCTGCAACGAAGCCTGGAGACAGACTTCACGCTCTTGATGGACCTGAAGCCTGATCAAGATCAACAGGCCATCGCCGCCCAAGCGCACAAAATCCTGAGCGCAGCACGCATGCTGGAAGCGGCAGCGCTGATGCGGGCCTGCGCCGCCCTTGAAAGTGAGGACCTCACCCCTGCCCAAGTGCGAGTGCGACGACAAGCCCTGGCCAGGCACATGCGCCGTGTGCACCGAGCGCTGACGCTGGACTTGTCGACAACCACGTGCAAGCAGGCGGGCAACCGGACGTGTTAACTGATAGACTGCGCGGCGTTATTACCTAAGAGGATTGTTTCATGGCCACAAACCGCTCCCGTCGTCTGCGCAAGAAGCTGTGTGTCGACGAGTTTCAGGAATTGGGCTTCGAGCTGAACCTGGAATTCAAAGAGGATCTGGATGACCAGGCAATCGATGCATTCCTCGACGCGTTCCTTGCCGAAGCCATGGATGCCAACGGCCTCGACTATGTCGGCGGTGACGATTACGGCTTGGTGTGCTCGGTCAAGCGTGGCTCGGTCACCGAAGAGCAGCGCGCTGCCGTCGAAAGCTGGCTCAAAGGCCGCAGCGAACTGACCAAGGTCGAAGTCAGCCCACTGCTCGACGCCTGGTACCCGGAAAAGCCGATCAACAAGGCAGAGTAATCTCTGTCGGGTTCGTTCGCAGAAGGCCACCCCCAGGGGTGGCCTTTTTACTTTCGGATCTGCACACAAGCCGCAGTGCAGAACAAACTCACCGTAGCGGTCCGATGTGAAACCCATGTGCATCGAACTGGCGCAACCCCGGGGGGCTTGGGGCATAATGCGTGTGCATTCGTTCTGGGGCCATCATTCCTCTACAGCCCCAATGCCCTTTCTCCTCTTTGCAGGGTATCCGTTGATCATGATCAAAACGCTCCGCCCCATCCTACTCGCCGGCCTGTTGCTGCCTTTGGCCCTGACCAGCCAGGCCGCTGCGGTCAATACAAGCCTTCCACCCAAGGTGCAGCAGGCACTCAAGGCCAATAAGCTACAAGACACGGCATTGTCATTGGTGATGCTGCCCTTGGATGGCCCCGGCACAGCCACGGTGTTCAACGCCGACGTGTCCGTGAACCCTGCCTCGACCATGAAGTTGGTCACCACCTATGCTGCCCTGGAGCTGCTGGGGCCGACCTACCAGTGGAAAACCGAGTTCTTCACCGACGGCACGCTCAGCAACGGTGTACTCAACGGCAACCTCTATCTCAAAGGTGGAGGCGATCCGAAGCTGAACATGGAAAAGCTGTGGTTGCTGATGCGTGACCTGCGCGCCAACGGTGTGCGCACCATTACAGGTGACCTGGTGCTCGACCGCAGCCATTTCGTGCAGCCCAATCTTCCGCAATTCAATGACGACGGGGGTGATCAGAACAAGCCGTTCCTGGTGAAGCCTGACGCATTGCTGGTCAATCTCAAGGCCTTGCGCTTCGTGGCGCGCAACGATGGCGGCAGGGTCAGCGTTGCCGTGGAGCCACCGATTGCCAGCATTCGCATAGACAATCAGGTCAAGGCTATCAACAGCAAGAACTGCGCCGGCGACGTACGCTACAACCCCGTGCCACAGCCGGACGGCATCACCGTGACGGTCAGTGGTCAACTGGGCGATGGCTGCAACTCCCAGACCTACCTCTCGCTGCTCGATCACCCGACCTATGCCGCCGGTGCGGTACGTGCCATCTGGAGCGAGCTGGGGGGTACCATCCAAGGTGCCGATCGCATCGAAAACGTGCCCAAAAGCGCCCGGTTGCTTGCGCGTGCATTCTCACCGGACTTGGTCGAAATCATCCGTGACATCAACAAGTACAGCAACAACACCATGGCTCAGCAGCTGTTCCTGAGCCTGGGTGCCCAGTTCCGGACCGATGCCGATGGCGATGACGCCCGTGCCGCGCAGCGTGTCGTGCGCCAGTGGCTGGCCAAGAAAGGCATCACTGCACCGCATCTGGTGATGGAAAACGGCTCAGGCCTATCCCGGGCCGAGCGCGTGAGCACTCGTGAGATGGCAGCCATGCTGCAAGCGGCCTGGAAAAGCCCTTACGCTGCCGAGTTCATGAGCTCGCTGCCGCTGGTGGGTATGGATGGCACCATGCGCAAACGGCTCAAGCGTACCGCCATGACCGGTGAGGGCCACATCAAGACCGGTACGCTCAACACCGTACGCGCAATCGCTGGTTTCAGCCGTGACAGCAACGGCCATACCTGGGCAGTCGCTGCTATCCTCAACGACCCCAAACCGTGGGGCGCCTCTCAAGTGCTTGACCAGGTGCTGCTGGACCTCTACCGCCAGCCCAGCGCAGGCGCCAGTACAGCCGCCAAGTGACCTGCACGGCCTGTGCCCTGCAAGGGCACAGGCAACGGCGCATCAACGCAACTGCAGCTTCCAGGCACGGTGGATGCGGTTGTTGCGGGCGAAGTCCGGGTCAAGCGTCTGGGCGGTGATTTCTTCCACGGCGTAACGAGCAGACAGGTGCTCGTCGAGCTGGAACTTGCGGAAGTTGTTGGAAAAATACAGCACGCCACCTGGGGCCAGACGCGCCATCGCCAAGTCCAGCAACTGAACGTGGTCGCGCTGGACGTCGAACACACCTTCCATGCGCTTGGAGTTGGAGAACGTGGGCGGGTCGATGAAGATCAGGTCGTAGCTTTCACGTTCGGCCTCCAACCACGCCATGACATCGCCCTGCTCCAGACGATTGCGCTCTGAAAAGCCGTTGAGCGCCAAGTTGCGCCGCGCCCAGTCCAGATAGGTTTTCGACAGGTCGACACTGGTGGTGCTGCGCGCCCCGCCTTTGGCGGCATGTACAGTCGCCGTCGCGGTATAGCAGAACAAGTTCAGGAAACGCTTGCCGGCCGCCTCACGCTGAATGCGTACGCGCATCGGCCGATGGTCCAGAAACAGGCCGGTATCGAGGTAGTCGGTAAGATTGACCAGCAGCTTGACCCCAGCTTCCGACACTTCCTGAAAACGACCTTCCGTGCCCTGGCGCTCGTACTGACGGGTTCCGCTTTGACGCTCTCGGCGCTTGAGCACTACGCGTTGTGGCGAAATACCAAGGGCCTGGGGGATGGCCGCCAGCGCGTCGAGCAGACGACCCTGTGCCTTGTCGGGGTCGATCGAACGCGGTGCCGCGTATTCCTGCACGTGCACCCAGTCCTGATACACGTCTACAGCCAGGGCGTATTCGGGCATATCCGCATCGTACAGACGGTAACAGCTGACCTGTTCGCGGCGAGCCCACTTGCCCAGTTGCCGAAGGTTTTTCTGCAGGCGGTTAGCGAACATCTGCGCACCCTCGGACAGGCGTGCAGGCTCGCTGGCCAATGGCGCCGGCTCGTGTGCTTGCGGGGCTTGCGGCTGTTCGGTCCGGCGCTCGCCGGTGACGAACTGGTCCGGCTGGACCTTGAACAACAGCAGTTTGCAGGGCAGTGCACCGTTCCAGAATGCGTACTGCTTGTGGCTACGCAGGCCCATGCGCTTGCCCAGCTGCGCAGCGCCGGTAAAGACGGCAGCTTCCCAACCCATGCATGCCTGACGCAGGCGTTCGCCAAGGTTCTGGTAAAGGTAAAGCAGGCTGGCTTCGTCACCCAGACGCTCCCCGTAGGGTGGGTTGCTGATGACCAAGCCTTTCTGGTTCTGGTCCGGGCGCGGCTCGAATGTGCTCACTTCGCCTTGATAGATCTTCACCCAATCGCTCAGGCCTGCACGCTCGACGTTGTTGCGCCCTGGCTGGATCAAGCGCGGATCGGCTTCATAGCCGCGGATCCACAATGCAGGTTTGGCCAGGCCAGCCTCGGCGCGCGCCTGCGCCTGTTCATGCACCTTGCGCCAGAGCGCGGGCACATGGCCCAGCCACGCCGTGAACCCCCAACGCTCACGCTTGAGGTTGGGAGCGATGTCCGCGGCGATCATGGCCGCCTCGACCAGGAAGGTGCCGACACCACACATGGGGTCGGCCAGTGCGCCGCCCTGGGCCGCGATGCGTGGCCAGCCGGAGCGAATCAACACCGCGGCGGCGAGGTTTTCCTTGAGCGGTGCTGCACCTTGCTGCAGGCGATAGCCCCGCTGATGCAGACTATGGCCGGAAAGGTCCAGCGACAGGATCGCTTCGCCCCGGTCAAGACGCAGGTGGACGCGCACATCCGGGTCGATCTTCTCCACCGACGGGCGTAGCCCGTCACGGTTGCGCAGTTTGTCGACAATGGCATCCTTGACCTTGAGGGCGCCGAAATGGGTATTGTCGATTCCCGACCCATGACCGCTGAACTCAACTGCCAGGGTACCATCGGCGGCCAGGTGATCAGCCCACTCCACGGCGTTGACACCGTGATACAGGTCGTCGGCGTTTTTCATGGAAAAACGCTTGAGTACCAGCAATACGCGGTTTGCCAACCGAGACCACAGGCACAAGCGGTAGGCGGTCTCCATGTCGGCAGCCCCGCGGATGGCCGAGGTGTGTTCACGGACCTCGTCCAGACCCAGGCTGCGGGCCTCTTCTGCAAGCAGGCTTTCAAGGCCTTTGGGACAAGTGAGGTAGAGTTCGAAACGGTCCGACATGAGTTATCCAGCACATTAGGGCTATTAGACTGGCGCTGCGACGCATCGCAACGCCCTGTTTACCTGCACGCCTTTCCAACAGGTGTGCAAGTGGCCATCTGCCCCTTGCGGAGGCGCAATGACCGGGCCGCCCGACTTACCCATCTCTGCCTGACGGCACAGACAGCTTAGATCATCGAGCAGTACATAAAATTCTTGCGAAGCCGGGGCCGATGTGACCCTTCGTCGCATTTCGAGCTATTTCAAACGCCTCGCAAGGGTGATGGCAAAATGGCGTCAAACTTCGACGAACCCTTGATTCTGCGGGCTGACAGCGGGAATAAAGATGAGTCGCATTTATTTACTTATCCCCTCACCCTTGGAAAGGTTACGTGCTTATGACAAATCGATCATTCCCACCGTCACCCGCATTGGTTAGAACTGAGCACAGGTCGCATCGCAACGAAGCGGCACTTCAGGCTCGCGACGCCGGCAGCGAGCCCACACCGGCAGAACGATTCTGCCCGGCCTCCAGGAGGCCGACGGGACATTACAGTCAACAAGTGAGGGCAACACCCTATGAGAAGACTTAAGCGTGATCCGTTGGAAAGAGCATTTTCACGTGGCTACCAATATGGAGTCACCGGCAAATCCCGGGAGCTTTGCCCCTTTACCCTGCCATCTGTTCGTCAAGCCTGGATCAATGGCTGGCGGGAGGGCCGCGGTGACAACTGGGACGGTATGACTGGCACCGCCGGTATCCACAGGCTCAACGAAAATCACGCCGTAGGCTGATAGAGGACATTCACCCGATTTACCAGGCACGCCCCACCAGGGCGGCGGGCTGAGGCCCAAGGGCCCCGTCAAGGGGCCCTTTTTTATGGGTGGGCTTACCGCTTGGGCATGGCGGCGATGGCGTCCACGGCTTCACGAATGAGTGCCGGCCCTTTATAGATGAAGCCTGAGTAAATCTGCACTAGGCTCGCACCTGCGGCGATTTTTTCTGCCGCATGCTTTCCTTCCGTGATGCCCCCAGCTGCGATAATCGGCAGCTTGCCGCCCATTTCACCGGCCAATACCTGGACGATACGCGTGCTTTTCTGGCGCACTGGCGCACCTGAGAGTCCGCCCGCTTCGCCGCCATAGGGCAGCGCCTCCACGCCCTCACGCCCGAGCGTGGTATTGGTCGCGATGACCGCGTCCATGCCTGACTCCACAAGCGCAGCGGCTACCAGTGCCGTTTCTTCATCGCTCATGTCAGGGGCAATCTTGATGGCCAAGGGAACGTGCCGGCCATGGCGCACGCTCAGCTGCGTCCGCCGCTCTGCCAAGGCATCGAGCAATTGCTTGAGCGAATCCCCGAACTGCAGGCTGCGCAGCCCCGGTGTGTTTGGAGAGCTGACATTGACCGTGACATAGCTGGCCGCGCTGTAGACCTTGTCCAGGCAGATCAGGTAGTCGTCCACCGCACGCTCGACGGGGGTGTCGAAGTTCTTGCCAATATTGATACCCAGCACACCCGTATAACGTGCAGCGCGAACACGGCCCAGCAGATGATCAACACCCAGGTTATTGAAACCCATGCGGTTGATGATGGCAGTTGCCTCTGGCAAGCGGAACAGGCGCGGTTTGGGGTTGCCCGGTTGCGGGCGAGGCGTGACGGTGCCGATCTCGACGAACCCGAAACCCAGCTGGGCGAAGCCGTCAATAGCCGTACCGTTCTTGTCCAGGCCAGCCGCCAGACCTACCGGATTTGCAAAATCAAGGCCCATGACCTTCACCGGCAATGAGGCCGGGCGCTTGCACAGCTTGCCGTTCACGCCAAGTCGGCCGCCGGCACCGATCAGGTCCAACGACAGATCATGAGAAGTTTCCGGTGACAGTTTGAACAGCAGCTGGCGGGCCAGGTTATACATGGGCAGACAAGACTCGGGGTGAGTGAGGGGGCGATTATAGCTATCGCTGACGGGACAGGACAGCCCGATGTTGGCCTGCAGGTTTGCTGCAGGTGAACGTATAGACAAATGTGTAGCAGGCAAACACTGCCTTGGTTGGGCCTCATACCAGTGCTTGCCTGCTAGACATCACGTGCTGTCAGGCAGGCAAAGAAAAACCCGGCCGAGGCCGGGTTTTTCATCAGGCTTCAAACCAATTACTTGGCCTGGGCTTCTACCTGAGCTTCAACGCGACGGTTGATAGCACGGCCTTCTTCGGTGGCGTTGTCAGCAACCGGACGGGTTTCGCCGTAGCCAACCGAATCAACACGGCTGGATTCTACGCCGTACTGCTGGGTCAGAACCTGCTTGACAGCGTTAGCACGACGCTCGGACAGCTTCTGGTTGTAAGCGTCTGGACCTACGGAGTCAGTGTGACCTTCAACCACGGTGGTGGTCTGTGGGTACTGCTTCATGAAGTCAGCCAGGTTCTTGATGTCGCCGTAGCTGTTTGGCTTAACGACCGACTTGTCGAAGTCGAACTTGACGTCCAGCTCAACGCGAACGACTTCGGCAACAGCCGGGCAGCCGTCGGCGTCAACAGTGACGTTAGCCGGGGTGTCTGGGCACTTGTCGACGTTGTCGCAAACGCCGTCGTTGTCGGAGTCGGAGCAGACTTCAGCAACTGGAGCAGGTGCAGGAGCAGCCTGGTTCTTCGGGCTACCGCCGAAGTTCAGACCAACACCAACGCTTGGAGCCCACTCGGTGTCGCCCTGGTCGATGTTGTACTGAGCTTCAACGCCGGCACGGGCGTAGAACATGTCAGTGATGTACCACTTGGCGCCAGCGCCAACGTTGGCGAAGGTGGAGTGGTTACGACCACCGCGGCCGGTCTGGCCGATCGACTGGTGCGAGAAACCAGCGGAAACGTACGGACGGATGGCGTCGTACGGGTTGTTGAAGTGGTAAACGGCGTCCAGGGCAGTGTTGGAGCCCTTGATGTTCTTGCCGTCGTCGCCACGAGCGTTGTGGACTTCGTCGTAGCCCAGACGCAGTTCAACGTCGTCGGTCAGGAAGTAACCGATGGAGCCGCCGAACAGGTTACCGTCGTTTTTGAAGTCGCGCTGGCTGTCGAAGAATTCTTTCTTGTAGAAGATTTCAGTTTCGACGGCGCCTTGGCCTTGTGCCATAGCGCCAATCGAGGTGGCGGCTACGAGCGAACCAATGGCCAAGCCCAAGGTGTTTTTCAGTTTCATCCGTTAAATCCCCATCTGGTGATAGTTAAGCAGTCCCACCAAAACCGGGGGGACAACTCGTCGGCGAGTCTAGCAGAACTCGCCGGTTCGTTAGAGATATTTGCTGGTCGTTAAGTTTCATCGAGACCGGCAAATTTCTCCCGAAGCTTGTCAAGCGCACGCTTGTAACGCATTTTCGTCGCGCTGAGCCCCATGTGCATGATGTCCGCGATCTCCTGAAACTCCAGTTCGGCGACGAATCGCAGCACCAGGATTTCCCGATCGATCGGGTTCACATGGACCAGCCACTTGTCCAGCCCGCCCTTTTCTTCGGCCTTGGGTGCCTTGTCCTCGGACGCCTCTTCGACGGGGTCCAGGCTCAGGGCATCCATCAACCTGCGCTTGCGGCGCTCCTTGCGGTACTGGGTGATGCATTCATTGTAGGTGATGCTGTAAAGCCAGGTCTTGAATTTGGATTTTCCCTCGAAATTCTTCAGGCCATAGAGCACTTTCAACATCACTTCCTGACAGACATCGTCCGCGTCTCGGTCGTTCCCCAAATAACGTGCACACACGTTGAACAGGGTTCGCTGGTAGCGACGCATGAGCTCCTCATACGCGCGAGTGACGTGGTACAGCTCCTCATGCGAGCGCGCCACCAACTCTTCGTCGGTGAGTTCGCGGGGGTCGTAGCGCATGGGCGGCGTGGGAACTTTATTCAAAACGGATCTGGCCGACAGTCAGGTCAATGTCGCCGCAAGTGCCCGGAGGGCCGTTTTTTGCGGCGGCATACATTAACAGCTTTGTTCGGTCAGCGGCTATTGACCCGCTGCTCGAGCAATTCCCGATTGGACAGGGAAACCAGCTCGTCATCGTCGGTGAGAATCACCGTCTTGACCGTGCCAATCTCCTCGATATGCCCTTCGACCTCGCCAATGCGCACCTGCTGGCCCACCTGGAACAACTCGCGGACATAGATGCCGGCCAGGATTTGACCCGCGATTTCGCGGCTACCCAGGCCCATGGCCAGCGCAACGGCCAGACCAACGGTAATCAGGCCGATGACGATCACATGGTTGAGCAGGTCGGTCTTGACCTCCAGTTGGCTGATTGCCACCGAAATGCTGATGATGATCACCAGGCCCTGAACGATGCGTCCAAGCCCTGCGGCGTACTCAAGCCCCACGCCTTCGGCGGCGCCGCGCACCAGGCCGTTGGCCACCTGCGCCAGAAGAACGCCCGCGAGCAATACCAACGCGGCACCGAATACCTTGGGCAGGTACAAGGCCAGCATGTCGAGCGTAGCGGAGACACGCTCCAGGCCTAGCGACTCGGCGGCCGACACCAGGAAGATCAGCAGCACGAACCAGTAGACGATCTTGCCGATCAGCGTGGAAATCGGTACCTGAATGCCAACGCGGCCCAGCATCTTGGTCAGCCCCGTACCAGCCATCAGGCGATCGAGGCCAAGCTTGGCCAGCAGTTTGGAGAGCAAGGTATCGAGCAGTTTGGCTACCACGAAGCCCAGCAGCACCACGACTAACGCGCCGAACAGGTTGGGGATGAAGTTCGCCACCTTGGTCCATAGGGCGGTCATGGCGGTGACCAGGCTCTGGGTCCAGAGATCGAGTTCCATATTCAGTCGGCCTTATCAGCTTTGCTGCCAGCGGCAGCGTTGCGGGAAGAATGTCTACGCACCGGCGCGACGTGCGCCGAGCCATTGTTGATGGCGATCATCAGCGCCTGGCTCCAACGGCCAAGCAAGCTGAACAGATCACCGGCGCCAATCTGGCGGTTGGCGGTCTTGAGCACGCGACCCAGGCAGGCGGCATCATCCTGGTCATGGCGGTCATTGCCGGACGGGGATGCCTTGAGCAGGTCACGCAGGGATTGTTCAAACGGATCGTGCATGGGCACCTCGCGTAGTATCAGCAAGAGACGAGACGGCTTGGCGACGGGTCACACCTTGCGTCGACCAGGCCGCCGGCGCGCCGGTGGCTACACCCACTGCAAGCGCCGGAACAACCACCATTGCCCTGCTGCCAGCCCTATTACCACCAGGCACGCCAGGAGAAACCCATAAGGGTTCTGCGCCCCAGGAATGCCACCCACGTTGATGCCCAGCAACCCGGTGATGAAGCTCATTGGCAAAAAGATGCAGGTGATGATGCCGAACCGGTACATGGTGCGGTTCATGCGTTCGCTGCGGCGGCGGTCTTCGCTCTCGAGCACCAGTGCCGCACGTTCGCGGGTGAGTTCGAGCTCCTCGAGGTAGCGGATCAGGCTGTTGTTCAGCTCGTTCCAGTAGTCAGCATCGCTCTCGGCAAACCAGCTCCACTTGTTGCGTGACAGATGTGCATAAATGTCGCGCTGCGGGGCCAAAAAGCGTCGCAGCCCGGCCGCGCGGCGGCGGATCTGTTGCAAGCTGCCCTGATCAGGCTGGTGCCGCTCGTCAGCCTCTACCTTTTCTTCTTCGACATCGACCAGCTCGGACAGGTCGCTGACCAAACCCTGGACTTTCTCGGTCAGTAGCTCGCCCATCAGCAACAGCAGCTCGGAAGCGGTCTTGGGCCCCCTGCCCTGCTCCAGCTGCAGCAGGATTTCGTCGCTGGCCCTGAGCGGGCGCAAGCGCAGCGAAATCACGCGCTGGGCCTGGGCGAAGATGCGTACCGAAACCATGTCTTCAGGCTCGGCGCCAGGGTTGAGGTTGACCCCGCGCAAAAAGAGCAACAATTGCTCGTCGGCCATCGGCAGCAAGCGCGGCCGCGTGTTCTCTTCAAGCAACAGCTCACAGGCGAATTCACTGAGACCACTTTCGCTAAGCAGCCAAGACCGGGTTTGGGGATGACTGCGATCCCAGTGCAACCAGAGGCTTTGCTCTGGCTGCAGTTGCAAGTCGCCCAGCTGGGTTCGGGCGATGGCGCGTGCCCCGCCCTTGCCGTCGAGCACCAGGGCATGCACCAGCCCCCACTGCGCGTTGTCTTCCTCGAACATCAAAGCTCCATCAGCGCCTGCGGCGCGTCACTCCGGCATCTGCAGCGGGCTTGGCGAGACCAGCACGCCGTTGTTGTCGGCGTAGACGTATTCACCGGGCCTGAAGGTAACGCCCGCGAAATTCACCACGACGTTGAGGTCGCCAATGCCACGCTTGTCGGTCTTGAGCGGGTGACTGGCCAGCGCCTGTACACCTACGTTGGTCTGGATCAGTGCATCGACGTCGCGTACGCAGCCGTAGATCACCAAGCCTTCCCAGCCGTTTTTTGCCGCTTTCTCGGCGAGCATGTCGCCCAACAGGGCGCGACGCAGCGAACCGCCGCCGTCGACCACCAGCACCTTGCCCCGGCCATCGAGCTCGACCTGCTCACGCACGAGCG
This sequence comes from Pseudomonas parafulva, assembly GCF_002021815.1. NCBI lineage: Bacteria > Pseudomonadati > Pseudomonadota > Gammaproteobacteria > Pseudomonadales > Pseudomonadaceae > Pseudomonas > Pseudomonas parafulva. Next base: position 1,550,574 of record NZ_CP019952.1, on the reverse strand, counting down.
AGTTGTCCTCGAAGCACTTGATGGTGACGATCTGGCCGCCGAACGAATCACGGCCACCAAAGTTGCTGAACATCGGCTCCAGCACCTGCACGAGGTCCGGGTAGGCGTCACACAGGTCGGGCGTTACGTAATGCTGCATGGCAAGCTCCTGTCAGTCACAACGAAAGCGATTGTGGGCCAAGGCTACACCTTGGAGCACACCGCAGTCACCCGAGACCGCTCGGTCAGCGCCTTTCATACAGCTGGCACAAGCGCCAAGGCCTCGATGGAGGCATGCACCGGCAACCCGGGCTCACGTAGCCAGCGTTCTACCAGCGGCCATACCTGCACGTGAGCAGCCTGGCTGGCCAGCATGTCCGCATGGCCAAAGGCATCGAAGCCCGCCGCAGGCCCAAGGCAGAGGAATTGCTTGCGTGCACCCCCGAATTGCTCGAACAACATGCGGCAGGCCCACGGTGGGCTCTGCGGGTCGGCCGCGGCGGCCACGGCAAGCGTCGGCACGTCGACTTGCGCAAGGCCTGCCCACCAATCACCCTGCTTGTCGCCAAAACGCCCAAACAAGCCGTGCCAGCGCATGTGTTCAAAGGCAAGGCCGACGGGTTCATCCTCTGGGCCGCGCCCAAAGCGCGCGCCAGGCAGGTGCCCCCAGCGGCGAAGCAGCCAGCGCAGGCCCCACACCACCGGAGGCACTTTCAACGGCCAGTAACTGCGGCTTACCTGGGAACCGAACAGCGCCACGCCCGCTACATGCTGCGCAGCCAATGCGCCACTACCCAGGGCGACCGCCAGCGTGGTGCCGCCCAACGAATGCCCGATCCACAGGGGCGCCCTGCCTGCTTTCTCATGCACGAAGGCACCGATGGCCGGCACGTCATCACGCGCATAGGCAGCCACCGTGTTCTGTGCCCAATCCCGATTGCGCGGCGACAGCCCGTGCCCACGCATTTCGGGAATCCACACATCGAAGCCGGCCCGGGCCAAGTAAGCCCCGAGGCCACCCCCCTTGGGTGAATACCAGAAACGCCGATTGGAAAAGCTGCCATGCAGCAGGATGACCGGTATACCCTGGGCGCTGCTCTGATCAGCCAGGCCCAGGCGAGTCACGGCCAGCTCCACGCTGGGATCGGGCCCCAGGCCGGCCTTGATCCGATAGACATCTTCACTGAGGTCGCCGCGGCGCTCGGCACTGAGCAAGGCGACGGGAAATAATGTACTGCTGCTTTGCATAGGTCGGTTGCTTGTCGCACAAAAAAGGGCGAAATCCATCGCTGGAACTCGCCCTGGAAAAACCAGGCGAGGAGCGCCAGACGCCCCTCGCATCTTTCGGTATCAGGTCGCGCTTTGGCCTTCGGCCAGGTAGAACCAGGTTTCAAGCACCGAGTCCGGGTTCAGCGACACGCTGTCGATGCCCTGCTCCATCAGCCATTTGGCCAGGTCTGGATGGTCCGAAGGGCCCTGACCGCAAATGCCGATGTACTTGCCGGCCTTGTTGCACGCTGCGATGGCGTTGGCCAGCAGCTTCTTGACCGCAGGATTTCGCTCATCGAACAGGTGGGCAATGATGCCCGAATCACGGTCCAGACCCAACGTCAGCTGAGTCAGGTCGTTCGACCCGATCGAGAAACCGTCGAAGTATTCGAGGAACTCGTCGGCCAGGATGGCGTTGGACGGCAGTTCGCACATCATGATGACGCGCAGACCGTTGTCGCCACGGGCCAGGCCGTTTTCAGCCAGCAGGTCGACGACTTGGCTGGCCTCACCGAGGGTACGCACGAACGGCACCATGATTTCGACGTTGGTCAGGCCCATTTCATTACGCACGCGCTTGAGGGCGCGGCATTCGAGCTCGAAACAATCGCGGAACGCTTCGCTGATGTAGCGCGAGGCCCCACGGAAGCCCAGCATCGGGTTTTCTTCTTCCGGCTCGTACAGCTTGCCGCCGATCAGGTTGGCGTACTCATTGGACTTGAAGTCCGACAGGCGCACGATCACTTTCTTGGGATAGAACGCCGCTGCCAGGGTGCTGATGCCTTCGACCAGCTTCTCCACGTAGAAGCCGACTGGGTCGTCGTAGCCAGCGATGCGCTTGTCGACGCTGTCCTTCAGGTCGGCCGGCAGGCCGGCGTAGTTGAGCAAAGCCTTGGGGTGCACGCCAATCATGCGATTGATGATGAATTCCAGGCGCGCCAGGCCTACACCGGCGTTGGGCAACTGGGCGAAGTCGAAGGCGCGGTCCGGGTTGCCGACGTTCATCATGATCTTGAACGGCAGCTCGGGCATGGCGTCCACCGAGTTCTGCTTGATGTCGAAGCCCAGTTCACCCTCGAAGATGAAGCCTGTATCGCCTTCGGCGCAGGAGACGGTCACGCCCTGGCCATCCTTGAGAATCTGGGTAGCGTTGCCGCAACCGACAACCGCCGGGATACCCAGCTCACGAGCGATGATGGCCGCATGGCAGGTGCGCCCGCCACGGTTAGTGACGATGGCGCTGGCACGTTTCATGACCGGCTCCCAGTCCGGGTCGGTCATGTCCGAGACCAGCACGTCGCCTGGCTGCACCTTGTCCATCTCGGACACGTCGTTGATCACGCGGACCTTGCCGGCGCCAATGCGCTGGCCGATGGCGCGGCCCTCGACCAGCACCGTGCCTTTTTCCTTGAGCAGGTAACGCTCCATGACGTTGGCGCTGGCGCGGCTCTTCACCGTTTCAGGGCGGGCCTGGACGATGTACAGCCTGCCATCGCCACCGTCCTTGGCCCACTCGATGTCCATCGGGCGCTGGTAATGCTGCTCAATGATCATCGCCTGCTTGGCCAGCTCAACGACCTCCTCGTCGGTCAAGCAGAAGCGGGCACGCTCGGCGCGATCGACTTCGACCGTCTTGACCGAACGACCGGCCTTGGCTTCTTCGCCATAGACCATCTTGATCGCCTTGCTGCCCAGGTTACGGCGCAGGATGGCGGGGCGGCCGGCTTGCAGGGTGTGCTTGTGCACGTAGAATTCATCGGGGTTGACTGCACCCTGGACCACGGTTTCACCCAGGCCGTAGGCACCGGTGATGAACACGACGTCACGGAAGCCCGACTCGGTGTCGAGGGTAAACATGACGCCGGCGGTACCAGTTTCGGAGCGAACCATGCGCTGCACACCGGCCGACAGGGCGACCAGCTTGTGGTCGAAGCCCTGGTGCACACGGTAGGAGATGGCACGGTCGTTGAACAGCGAGGCGAACACTTCCTTCGCCGCACGGATCACGTTGTCCACGCCGCGGATGTTGAGGAAGGTTTCCTGCTGGCCGGCGAACGAGGCGTCCGGCAGGTCTTCGGCGGTGGCCGAAGAGCGCACGGCCACGGCCATGTTGTCGTTGCCATTGGCCATTTCGGCGAAGGCGGTGCGGATCTCGGCGTCCAGACGCGCCGGGAACTCGGCTTCCATCACCCACTGGCGAATCTGCGCGCCGGTCTTGGCAAGGGCGTTGACATCGTCCACGTCCAGGGCTTCGAGCGCCTCATGGATGCGGTCGTTGAGCCCACTTTGCTCGAGGAAATCACGGTACGCCTGAGCCGTAGTGGCAAAGCCGCCCGGCACGGACACGCCGGCACCGGCAAGATTGCTGATCATCTCGCCCAGGGATGCGTTCTTGCCCCCCACATGCTCTACATCATGGACGCCGAGCTTTTCGAGGGAAACTACGTACTCTACCAAGGTGATCTCTCCACTAGCTGTATTGGAAAAGCTCAACGGCGCCCGCCTGTCTTCTTGACTGGGCCGGACGCATGTGGCCTGTACCTGGAAAATAAGTGAGAATGCCGACAGCCGCATTCGGCAAAGCGAACTTATCATAATCAAGAAACGTCATCATCACTAAGGCCCCGATCGCAAATGAAACGAACCGCGTTCTTCATCTCCGACGGCACCGGCATCACTGCCGAGACCCTGGGCCAGAGCCTGCTCGCGCAGTTCGAGAGCATTCCTTTCAGCAAATTCACCCGGCCCTACATCGACTCTCCTGAAAAAGCGCGCAACATGGTCCAGCAGATCAATGCGGCCGCCGAGCGCGACGGCATGCGGCCGATCATCTTCGACACCATCGTCAATCAGGACATCCGCGAGATCCTGGCCACCTCCAATGGGTTCATGATCGACATCTTCTCCTCGTTCCTGTCACCGCTGGAGCAGGAGCTGACCGCCCATTCCTCGTATTCGGTGGGCAAATCCCACTCCATTGGTGGCAACTCCAACTACATGGAGCGCATCGAGGCGGTGAACTTCGCCCTGGACAACGATGACGGCGCCCGCACCCATTACTACGACAAGGCTGACCTGATCCTGGTGGGTGTGTCCCGTTGCGGCAAGACGCCGACGTGCCTGTACATGGCCATGCAGTTCGGCATCCGCGCGGCCAATTATCCGTTGACCGAAGACGACATGGAGCGCCTGCAACTGCCGGCGGTATTGAAAAAGCACCACAGCAAGCTGTTCGGCCTGACCATCGACCCCGACCGGCTGACCGCCATTCGCCACGAGCGCAAGCCCAATAGCCGTTATTCAAGCTTTGCCCAGTGCGAATTCGAGGTGCGTGAAGTCGAGAGCCTGTTCCGCCGTGAGAACATTCCCAATATCAATTCCACGCATTTTTCGGTGGAAGAGATCTCGGCCAAGATTCTGGTCGAGAAGGGTGTAGAGCGGCGTTTCAAATGACGCAGTAGTGGGGGTTTGCCTGATGATGTCGTGGAGTTTGAGCTTCAACATCGTGAACAGCATCCAACAATAAAAAAGCCCCGGCATCACTGCCGGGGCTTTTTCAGTTCAGCATTGACTCAACACGGCATCACAGTCGCCTGTCCGCTCATGGCCAGATCGACCAGTTCGCGGTTGGCCACTGCATACATCGCGTAGTCATGGCCCGAAGCGCTGCGCAGGTCATCGAGCATGGCGCGCCAGCGTTCCACCATCACCCGATGCTGCTCGGCCCATAGTGCGACCCGTGCATCCATGTCCTGCGGAGCATCGGCCATCTGCAATACCGAGATGGTGATCGCGCGTTGTTGCAGGTCGATGTCGTCGCGGAAGGCTTCCCGGGCCAAGGCCTGCCAGTTGTTCTCCACCGGCAGATTGCTGATTTCCTGCAAGTACCAGGTCAGGTCAAGCGCGCTGCCCACGGCGAAGAACGCCTTGGCCACCTGCGCTGGCTCGTGACCTGTCACATCAGCTGCCTCGATGATCGGCAGCAAGGTGTACAGATGGCTGGTGCCCGCCACCATACGTGCCAACAGCTCTGGCACCCCCGCTTCGACGAAGCTCTGGTAACGCACCATCCAGCGTTCGCGGGTTGGGCCTTCGAGCAATTCGTCGAGCTTGAGCCCAAGCTGGGCGATCTTCGGCCCGAAGTGGGCGCAATCACGGCCAGCGTCCTGCTCATTGCGACGGCTGCGCAGGAACCAGCGCGTGGCACGGCGGCCCAGGCGCATCAGTTCGTCCATCAGGGTCAGCTGGATCTCGGCAGGAACCTGGTAGTCCAGCGCCTCGATCTGACGGAACCAGTGCGGCAGGTGGAAGATGTCGCGCACGATCACGTAGGCCCCGGCCACGTTGGCAGGGCTCATGCCGGTCGATTCCTTCAACCGCTGCACGAAGGTGATGCCCATGTTGTTGACCAGGTCGTTGGCGATCTGGGTGCTGACGATCTCGCGCTTGAGGCGGTGGCGGCGCATGGAGTCGGCGAACTTGCTGACCAGCGACGGCGGGAACGCGGTTTCCATGTCGCGGGTCAGGTAGTCGTCGTCCGGCACCTGGGACTTGAGCAGCTGCTCTTTCAAGTCGATCTTGCTGTAGGAGATCAGCACCGAGAGCTCTGCACGGGTCAGGCCCTGGCCTGCGGCGAGGCGCTCGGCCAGCTGTTCCTCTGAAGGCAGGAACTCGATGGCCCGGTCAAGCTTGCCGCGGGCCTCGAGGTCGGCCATCAGGCGCTTGTACTCGGCAATGCGCTCGCGCACGCGGCGCGCTGCCAGCGACAGCGCCTGGGTCTGCTTGTAGTTGTTGCCCAGCACCAGGCCAGACACTTCCTCGGTCATGCTACCGAGCAACTGGTTGCGCTGCTTCTCGGTCATGTCGCCACCCTGCACCACCTCGTTGAGCAGGATCTTGATGTTGACCTCGTGGTCGGAGCAGTCCACGCCGCCGGCGTTGTCGATGAAGTCGGTGTTGGTGGCGCCGCCGTGCAGGCCGAATTCCACCCGGCCAAGCTGGGTCATGCCCAGGTTGCCGCCCTCGCCTACCACCTTGCAGCGCAGCTCGTTGCCGTTGACACGCAAGGCGTCGTTGGCCTTGTCGCCCACATCGGCGTGGCTTTCGCCACTGGCCTTGACGTAGGTGCCGATGCCACCGTTCCAGAGCAGGTCCACAGGCGCCTTGAGCAGGGCATTGAGCAGCTCGGTGGGCGTCAGGCGGTCGGCCTCGATGGCAAAGCGTTCCTTCATCTGCGCCGTAATGGCGATGCTCTTGGCGCTACGCGGGAAAATGCCGCCGCCTTCGGACATGATGCTGGTGTCGTAGTCGGTCCATGCCGAACGTGGCAAGTCGAACAGGCGCTTGCGCTCGGCAAAGCTGGAGGCCGGCTCCGGGTTGGGGTCGATGAAGATATGCAGGTGGTTGAAGGCCGCTACCAGCTGCAGCTTGTCGGACATCAACAGGCCGTTACCGAAGACGTCGCCTGCCATGTCGCCCACCCCAATCACGGTGATCGGGTCTTCTTGCACATTGATGCCGCGCTCACGGAAGTGACGCTGGACGCCAACCCAGGCCCCACGTGCGGTGATGCCCATTTTCTTGTGGTCGTAGCCTGCCGAGCCACCCGATGCGAAGGCATCACCCAGCCAGAAACCATAGTCGATGGCGATGCCGTTGGCGATGTCCGAGAATGTGGCCGTGCCTTTGTCGGCCGCCACCACCAGATACGGGTCGTCATCGTCGTGACGCACCACGCCAACCGGCGGTACTACGCCACCGTCCTTGAGGTTGTCGGTAATGTCGAGCAATCCCGAGATGAAGATGCGGTAGCACGCCACGCCCTCTGCCGCGATCTCGTCTCGCGTGCCGCCCAGTGGCAGGCGCCGTGGCAGGAAACCGCCCTTGGCGCCGACCGGCACGATTACCGAGTTCTTGACCTGCTGCGCCTTGACCAGGCCCAGCACCTCGGTGCGATAGTCTTCCTCGCGGTCCGACCAGCGCAGCCCGCCGCGCGCAACGTTGCCGAAGCGCAGGTGCACCCCTTCGACCCGGGGTGAGTAGACGAAGATCTCGAACTTGGGCACCGGCTTGGGCAGTTCGGGCACAAGCTTGGGGTTGAACTTGAAGCTGAAATACGACTTGTTCTGGCCGTTGGCATCGAGCTGATAGAAGTTGGTGCGCAGGGTGGCCTTGATCAGGTCTAGGTAGCGGCGCAGGATGCGGTCTTCGTTGAGTACCTGCACCTCGTCCAGCGCATTGAGGATCGCTTGCTCGAGCCGCTGCTGCTTGTCCTCCAGGTCATCCTGGGTCAGCTTGCGGGCCAGGTAGAAACGCGTCTTGAACAGGCGGGTCAGCTCGCGCGCGATGTCGGTATGGTTGTTCAGCGTGCTGGCAATGTAGCCCAGGTCGAAGCCCAGGCGAATTTGTTTCAGGTAGCGTGCATAGGCACGCAGCAACGCCACGTCACGCCATGGCAGGCCCGCTGTGAGCACCAGGCGGTTGAAGGCATCGTTTTCGGCATCGCCACCGACGATGTGGATGAACGCATCCTGGAAGGTGTCATTGAGCTCTTGAATGTTCAGGCTCAGGCCTTCGCTGTAGGTGAAGGCGAAGTCGTGAATCCAGTATTCGCGGCCATTGGCGTGGCGCAGGCGATACGGGAACTCGCCCAGCACGCGCAGGCCGAGGTTTTCGAGGATTGGCAGCACGTCCGACAGCGCCAGGGGGGTGTCGGCGTGGTACAGCTTGCAGTGCAGGGTGCGCTCGCCAACCCGCGTCAGTGGCTGGTAGAAACTCATGGCCAGTGGCTTGCTTTCCGACAGGGCCAGCACATGCTGTAGGTCCACCACGGCCGAATGGGCGGCGAAGCGCTCGCGGTAGCCGGCTGGGAAGCCTTTGGGGAAATCGGCCAGGATGTTGGTGCCTTGGGCCTCGCCGAAGTTCTCCACGACCAACGCCGAGAAATCGTCCTGCCAGGAGCGGCAGGCCTGGATGACCTCACGCTCGAGCTGCTGTGGGTCGATGTCGATGCGGTTCTTCGGGTCCACCCGCAGAATCAGCTGCACACGGGCCAGTACCGACTCGGAGAAGAAGGTCCAGAATTCGCAATCGCTGGCCTTCAGGCGCTCCATCAACACCTGCTGGATTTTCTGGCGAACCTCGGTGGAATAGATTTCACGCGGTACATAGGCCAGGCAATAGCAGAAGCGTCCGTACGGGTCCTTGCGCAGGAAGACGCGAATCTTGTTGCGCTCCTGAATCTGCACGATGGACATGACCGTGCTGAACAGCTCATCGACCGGCGTCTGGAACAGGTCGTCGCGCGGCAGCACTTCGAGCACCTGCGCCAGTTCCTTGCCCAGGTGAGCCTTGGTATCGAAGCCGGAACGGCGCTCGACTTCAGCGACCTTGACCCGGATGTAAGGGATGGCATGAACGCTTTCGCCGTACACCGTGGAGGTGTACAGGCCCATGAAGCGGTGTTCCTTGAGCACGTTACCCGAGGCATCGAGCTGGCGGATGGACACGTAATCAGGGTAGCCCGGGCGGTGTACGCGGCTTGGCAGCGCAGCCTTGGCGAAGGAGAGCAGCAGTGGCTCGGCCAGGTAGGCCACGGCGTAATCTTCGATGCGCAGCTCTTCAGGGGTCAAGCCAACGCGCAGGCGACGCGGCAGGCCAAGGAACGACTGCTCGTCGTAGACCATCTGCCCGCCGGCCTGATCGGCCTGGACGGTGAACTCTTCATAGCCCAGGAAGGTGAAGTGGTTGTCCAACAACCACTCAAGGAATGCCTTGACCTCGCCCTTTTCATGCTGAGCCGGCCCGTACGGGGTCTGCTCGACCAGCGCCACGACCTCCCGCAGCTTGTCCTTCATCGGTTCGAAATCATCGACCGCCACGCGGACCTCGGCCAGCACCTGCTCGATTTCCCGGGCCAGCACGCTCAACTCCGCAGCGTTGGCGCAGCGGTCGATTTCCAGGTACATCAGCGACTCGTGCCCCACCCCTTCACCGTGGGTGCCCTTGGGCAGCAGTTCCAGCAACTCGCCGTTGGCGCTGCGGCGCACGCTCAATACCGTGGTCTGCAGGGTATGAATGCTGTAACCGCGTCGGTTCAGTTCGGTGCGGACCGAGTCCACCAGAAACGGCAGGTCATGGTGCAGCACCTCGACGACCGTGTGGGTCGACTGCCAGCCGTTGCGCTCGTAATCGGGGTTGTACACGCGCACCTGCGGGTGCTCGGGGTCGAAACGCTCGACGATGCGCCAGGCCGAGAGGGTGCAGCCCGCCAGGTCGGAAAGCCTGCGCTGGGTGAGTTCGTCCAGAGAGATGATGCCGAAGAACTGCTCGGCGAACAGCGCCACTTGTGGCAGGGACTGTTCGCTGATGTGCTGCGCCAGGGCCGCTTGCAGTTGATGCTGGAAGTCGGCTTTGCTGGCCGCGGTGAAGAACGCCATCTGTGGTACTCCGCTTGGGCTTTGTAATAGTTGAAGCGTCGCTGCGTGCGCCGTGCCGGGGTCAACGATAGACGATTGCAGGCAGGGCGACCGATGAAAACCAGGCGTTGAGCGTGTGCATGCACGCCCAGGACTGGGCGAAGCTTAACGACTGACCGGTCATCAAGGCTTGCAGCGCTGCGACAATTTCGTTCAAGGGGCGGTAACTTTACGTTTATGCATGTAAGCAAGACTGTCAGAATTCCCTTCCGTTTCCTTAGATCCGAGCTTGCCATGCAAATCGACACCGCCGTGCTGTTCGCCACCCCCTGCGATGAAGAGGAGGACAACATGGCAACCCTGTGCTGCCACAGTGACAAAGGTCAGATGTTCTTGCTGACCCGCTACCCTGACGAAGACACGGTTGATCTGACCCTGGACGATGAGCCCTCGACCCTGGACGGCTTGAAAGTGACCTTGAAGGCAACGAGCCTGTTGATCGAAGTGGCAGCAGGTGACCGAGACGCCTTGCGCGGTGATGAGGTGCTTCAGATCAACCTGACCGGCACGCTGAGCGACCTGGACGAGATCAGGCAAACCTTGGAGAACATCCTGAGCGGCACCGGCACTTTCGTCTGCGAGCTTTGATCCGTCGTTCACTGGGCAGGCTTGCCGCGGGCCACGGGGGCTAAGCCAGGGCGCGCTGCATCGCCTGCGCCTGCTCGCGCAGTGTCTGGCAGAACGGCTCGACTGCCGCCGAGGCCGGTCGATGGTCTGGCCTGACCAGCATCACCTGGTAGGCGATCGAGATGTCCAGCGGCCTGATGGTTAAGCCACTCTGAGCGGCCTCCAGCCCGCTCAGGGGGTTGATGATGGCTACGCCCAGGCCCTGCCTGACCATGGCGCACACCGAGGCGGCGCTGGTGGTCTCGATGACCGTGCGACGGTTAACCCCAGCCGCGCGAAAATGGTGGTCCAGACGCTGACGATAGGTGTCCAGGCTGGCCAGGTTGATGAAATCGACCTCATGAAAATCCGCCAGGCTCAGCCGTGACTTGGCCTGCAACGGATGGTGTTCAGGCAGCACGCAGACCATGTCGGCGCTGAACAGCAATTCCCCGCTCGCCCCACGGGGTATCTGCGCGACCTCCGTCAGGCCCAGGTCATGCTGCTGGGTGGCCAGGGACTCCTCCAGCAGCGGCGACTCCTGGGCTTTGATGCTCACGCTCACCCCAGGGTGCTGCTTATGAAAACGCTGGCAGACCTTGGGCAGCAGGGTCTGCGAAAACAACGGCAGGCAGGTGACGGCCAACTGGCCCTGCTGGAAGTTGCGAATGGCCTGGGCACAACGCTCGATGCGCTCAAGCCCCACATACGCCCGCTCTACCTCCTCGATCAGCAGCAACGCCTGGGCGGTGGCTTCCAACCGACCGGCCGTGCGCTCGAACAGATGCAGGCCCGTCACGTGCTCCAACCGCGCCAGCTCACGGCTGATGGTCGGCTGCGAGGTGAACAGCAGACGCGCCGCGCCTGTGACGCTACCTGAGGCCATGATGGCGCGGAACACTTCGATGTGGCGGGCGGAGAGTTTCATGGGAGCACCGACTGCATTTTCAGGGCATATCAGAGATGAATGGACGGCGCAAAAATAGCTATTTTTCTGAATCGAGTCTACGGGCCATGCTGTCGGCTTCCACCTGTGCCGAGCCATTCGATCATGACCATTCCCTTCTCTGTCCTAGCCAACGCCGTTCGCCAGTACGGTTCACCCCTGTGGGCCTACGACGCCGCCACCATCCTCAGCCGGATAGAACAGCTCAAGCCATTCGATACCGTACGCTTCGCCCAGAAAGCCAATCCCAATCTGCAGGTGTTGCGCTTGATGCGCGAGCACGGCCTGGTACTCGATGCAGTATCGCTTGGGGAAATGGAACGCGCCTTTGCAGCCGGCGCCAGTGTGGCGGGCGAGCCTGCGGGGGTGGTGCTGACCTGCGACGTGCTGGACCGCGCTACCCTGGCACGCGTGATCGTGGAAAAGATCGAAGTCAATGCAGGCTCCATCGACATGCTGCGCCAGTTGGGCGAGCATTCGCCAGGGCACCGTGTCTGGCTGCGCATCAACCCGGGGTTCGGCCATGGCCACAGCCGCAAGACCAATACCGGGGGCGAGAACAGCAAGCATGGCATCTGGCATGAAGACTTGCCGCAGGCGCTCGCCTGCATCAGGGCCCATCGCCTGCACCTGGTGGGCGTGCACATGCACATCGGCTCCGGCGTGGACTACACCCATCTGGAGCAGGTGGCTCGCGCCATGATCGAGCTGATCGCGCGCCTGGACACCGATATCGAAGCGTTCTCGATCGGCGGTGGGCTCTCGACGCCGTACCGCACTACCGACACGCCGGTGGACCTGCAGCGCTACGCGCAAACCTGGGCAGTGGCACGCCAGGAAATCGAAGCGCTGCTGGGCCACCCGGTGCGCATGGAGATCGAGCCAGGGCGTTTTCTGGTGGCCGAGTCGGGCTATCTGGTGACCGAAGTCCGTGCCGTCAAGCAGGTGGGCCGCAACACGTTCGTGCTGGTCGATGCTGGCTTCAACGACCTCATGCGCCCTGCGATGTACGGGGCCTACCATGCCATGACCCTGCTCGATGCCGATGGCCGCCCCGTGGACCGCCCGCGGCAACCGACCGTGGTGGCCGGCCCACTGTGCGAATCAGGCGACGTGTTCACTCAGGATGACCAGGCACTCTGCCCCCAGGACTTGCCCCAGGCCCAGGTCGGCGACTTGCTGGTGATTCACGATGCCGGTGCCTACGGTGCCTCCATGTCGTCCAACTACAACAGCCGGCCCTTGCTGCCGGAGGTCATGATCGAAGGCCAGGCCGTGCGCTTGATCCGACGTCGGCAGACCATCGAAGCGCTGCTCGCGCTTGAGGAAGGCTTGTAACGGCCAATTCCTGCATGCCGACCTCCCTCGACAGCCGGCATGCCAGGGATAGATCGTTGAGCGCTCCCTAGACACTCCGCTCGGCTACACAGTTACAACTGCAAAAACCAAATAATCCGCAATCAAGCCTCAACTTTTAAGAAGATCAAGCAATTCAATCGCACTTATCACGCACGCTACCCCACGCTTCGCAACATCTACACACAATCCACCCTTACAATTGGATCCATTCCCACAATGGATCCCGCCATGCAAACACTCGAAATGGATTACGCCCCCGGCGATCACGTGGCCAGCCACTGCCACGCCCACGACCAGCTGATCTACGCAGCCAGTGGCACTGTGCATGTGAGTACCGATTCGGGAAGCTGGGTGATTCATGGGGGCAATGCGCTGTGGGTGCCGGCCGGCGTCAGCCATGCGATTGTCATGGAAGGCGTTGTCAGCATGCGCTCCCTGCTGCTGGCGCCCCACGTCGACCACTGCCAGGTGATCGTGGTGACGGGGTTGCTGCGTGAGTTGATCCTGGCTGCCTCGCGCATGCTCGGTATCCGGGAGGGCGAGCACGTACGGGCGCTCATTCTGGGCGAGCTCGCCCATGCAAGGCGCATCGACACATTCATAGCACTGCCGACGCACCCACGCCTGAGGGCCTGGTGCGAGCGCATGCTGCAGGCACCAGCCGAGGAACATGCCCTTGAACAGTGCGCCACGGCGCTGAACATGAGCACACGCAATGTGGCCCGGCTGTTCCAGCGCGAGCTGGGCATGTCCCACGGCCAATGGCGCGCTCGGGCACGGGTGATGTTGAGCCAGCAGTGCCTGGCGGCAGGTCAGCCGATCATCAATGTGGCGCTCGAACACGGCTACCAGAGCCCCAGCGCCTTTGCAGCCGTGTTCAGGCGCATCCTGGGGTGCGCGCCCAGCGACTGGCAGGACGGTAGCGCACGCCCCCGCTGAAACGGCTCGGATTGTCCGGCTGGCGCGCATGGTTGTCCCGCTTGCGGCAGCCTTGGCCTGACTGGTCTCGTTAACGTTGCATCATGACTGCCAAGCGATGTTCATGATGCCCACTTTGTCGATGATCCCCTCCCCCGTACGCCTTTGCACTGTGCTGACGTTCGGCCTGCTGGCAGGTTGCACGCACCCTGTCGTCTGCGAACAGCCCCCTGCGGCCATGCGGGTCAACCCTTTGACCGAGACCCAGGCCGGGGTTAGCGCACAGCCTTTACCCGGGCGCTGGTGGCAGCTGTACCAGGACCCGCAACTCGAGTACTGGGTGGAGCGCGCATTGGCCAATAACCAGGACCTGGCTCAGGCTCAAGCCAACGTGCGCGCACTGCTGGCCGGCATTGGCGAGTTCCAGGCGCAGCGCCTGCCTGCCACCTCGCTGGGCATTGCTGCGACCTACGGCAGGGACAGTGACGATCAGACCCTGGCCCAAGCCCGTGACAGCCGAGCTACTTCCTCTTGGCAGTTCAATCCGGGCATGGAGCTGGCCTATCAGGTGGACCTGTGGGGGCAGGTGCAAGCCCAAATCGATCGCGCCAAGGCGCAAGCGCAGGCCGCGGCCGCCGCACACGATGCCGTGGGGCTGCAGGTGGCAGCCCAGACCAGCCGTGCCTACATCGAACAATGCGTCTACACCGCTCGCCTGAGTCAAGCCAGGCAAGCCCTACACACCCTTGATCGCAGCCTGCTGTTGAGCGACCGCCGGCGTCAGGCCGGCATCGCTACGGCGCTGGACGGTGAGCGGCTGCTTGGCCTGCGTGAGCAGGTTCGCGCCCGGATACCCGTTTTCGAGGCGCGGCGCCAGGTGGCACTGTTCGAGCTGAGCACGCTGGCGGGTGAGGTCACGGTCGATCACACCCAACCCTGCGCTGCCATCCCTTCGCTTACGGCAGCGCTGCCCACAGGCGATGGCTGGCACCTGCTCGAGCGGCGCCCCGACGTACGCCAGGCTGAACGAGCGTTGCAAGCCGCCGGCCTGGAAACGGACATCGTGCGCGCCGACCTGTACCCCAAGGTTCGCTTTGGCGCCCAGCTGGCTAGTGCTGATCGCCACATCAATGGCCTGGGTGCCAGCGGCGCCATCACGTTCGGCGTCGGCCCGCTGATCAGCTGGGAATTACCCAACCTGCAAGCCAATCGTGCCCGGTTGGGCAAGGCCCAGGCTTTGCAGCAGGCTCAGCGCGCTCACTATCGCAGCGTCGCGCTCAAGGCCCTGAAGGATGTGCGCCAGGCCTTGGCCCGTCATGCCGGTGAGCAGCAGCACCTGTCTTCGCTGCAGGCCGCGCTTGAGCACAGCCAGCGTGGCTTCGCCCTGGCAGAGGCCAGCTACCGTGCGGGCACCCAGGACGGGCTGGCCCTGCTTGACAGCGAGCGCGAGCTGATTGCCCTGCATGACCAGCTCCTCGAGGCGCGCGGCAAGGTGGCCAGGGCGCAGATCGACCTGTTTCGCGCGCTGGGCGGGGGATGGTGAATCCGCCACGCCCCAGGCACCGCTCACCACCCAACGCCCACCGCTCGCAAAGCGCAACTGCCTCCACTCGACAATGGAACCCCACCATGAACGCTGCTGTAGAAACGCCCACCCCAACCCCGACTACCGAGCATGCAACCATTCGCACACGACGGCGGTTGGTCTATATCGGCGGCGCAGGCCTGGGCGTGCTGGCGCTACTGGCGCTCGCTGGCTACTGGTTCACCACCGGGCGCTACCTGGAAAGTACCGATGACGCCTACATCCGCGCCGATTGGGTGGCATTGAGTTCGCGCGTGGCAGGCTATGTGGCGACGGTAGAGGTCGAAGATGACCAGCCGGTTCAAGCCGGCGCTGTGCTGGTGCGGTTGCAGGATCGCGATTACCAGGCCCGCAGGGATAGCGCGCGCGCTGCCGAACGCCAGGCGCAGGCAGCCATAGACGCAGCGCGGGCTCACCGCGAGCTGGCCATGCAGCGCATCGAGCAGCAGGCGCAGGCAACCCTCAAGGCCGAGGCCGCCGTGCACAGTGCCAGCGCCGAACGTCGTCGCAGCCAGCTGGACCTGCAGCGCTACCAGGGCTTGGTACGCGATGAGGCCGCCACGACCCAACGGCTGGAGCAGGCGCTGGCCGCCGCCAACCAGGCCAAGGCTGTCGAGCAAGGGGCCAAGGCAGCATGGCGTGAACAACAGGCACAGCAACGGATGGCCAAGGCCGGCGCTGCCCAGGCCGAGGCCGACTTGCAGCAGCGCCAGGCCGCCTTCGAAAGCGCCCGCGCCGAACGCCGGCTGGCCGAACAGGACGCTCAAGACACCGTACTGCGCGCCCCGGTGGCAGGCGTAGTGGGCCAACGCCGCGTGCGTGCAGGGCAATACGTGGCGCCAGGCCAGCCGTTGCTGGCGGTGGTGCCGGTGGCGCAAGCCTATGTCGTGGCCAACTACAAGGAAACCCAGTTGGCTCGGATGCGCCCAGGGCAGCCTGTGCAGGTTCAGGTGGACAGCTTCCCTGGCCATGCATTCAAAGGTCAGGTGGCGAGCTTCTCGCCGGCCTCGGGCAATGTCTTCGCGCTGCTGCCGTCGGACAATGCCACGGGCAACTTCACCAAGATCGTCCAGCGTTTTCCGGTGCGCATCCTGCTCGACTTGCCCGCAAACGGGCCGCAGATACTGCCCGGCATGTCGGTGGTAACCACCGTCGACACGCGTACGCCGGAGCCTGCCGATGCGCACTGAACAACCGGTATCCCTGCGCGTCTGGGTGGCCGTGCTGGGCGGGCTGTTCGGCTGTTTCATGGCCGGCATGAACGTGCACGTCACCAGCGCCGCACTGCCCGAGATACGCGGCTCGCTAGGCGCCAGCTTCGAGGAAGGCTCATGGATATCCACTGCCTACCTGGTGGCAGAGATCGTGATGATCCCCTTGACGGCCTGGCTGGTGGAGGTGTTCTCCCTGCGCCGGGTGATGTGGACGGGCTCGCTGGTCTTTCTGATCGCGTCGGTGGCCTGTTCGTGGGCGCCGAACCTTGAAACCATGATCGTGATCCGGGTAATTCAGGGCGCCGCCGGTGCCGTCCTGATTCCGCTGTCGTTCCAGCTGATCATCACCGAATTGCCGGCCAGCCGGATGGCCATGGGCATGGCCTTGTTCAGCCTGGCCAACAGCGTGGCGCAGGCCGCGGGCCCTTCGATCGGCGGCTGGTTGACCGATGCCTATTCCTGGCGCTGGATCTTCTACCTGCAGCTGTTTCCTGGTATCGCGTTGCTGTGCGCCATTGCCTGGTCCATCGAGGCCAGGCCGATGAAGTTGCAGCTGCTGCGCCACGGTGACTGGCTGGGCATCGCCGCCATGGTGATCGGCCTGGGCGGGCTGCAGATCGTGCTGGAAGAAGGCGGCCGGTTGGATTGGTTCGGGTCTTCGTTCATCACCGGCATGACCGTGGTGTCGGCATTGGCCCTGGTGCTGTTCGTGACAACCCAGCTGTTCGGCCCGCGCGCGTTCATCAACCTGCGGTTGCTGGGCCGTTACAACTTCGGCGTGGCCAGCCTGGCGATGTTCATATTCGGCGCCGCCACCTTCGGGCTGGTGTTTCTGGTGCCCAACTACCTGTCGCAACTGCAGGGCTTCAGTGCACGAGACGTGGGTGTGGCGTTGATCGCCTACGGGCTCATGCAGCTGCTGCTGGCGCCGTTGATGCCGCGCCTGATGAGGTGGACCAGCGCAAAGTTCATGGTGGCCAGCGGGTTCATGATCATGGCGCTGGGCTGCTGGATGGGCGCCAGCCTGACTGCTGACAGTGCCGACAATGTGATCATCCCTTCCACCGTGGTGCGGGGCATCGGCCAGCCTTTCATCATGGTCGCGTTGTCCGTGTTGGCAGTGGCCGGGCTGGACAAGCGCGAGGCCGGGTCCGCCTCGGCGGTGTTCTCGATGCTGCGTAACTTGGGTGGCGCCATCGGCACGGCCGGCCTGACCCAACTGGTGGCCACGCGCGAACGCCTGCACAGTGCGCGCATCCATGAGCACGTGACCGTGTTCGAGCCGCAGTTGCACGCGCGCCTGGACCCGACCGTGCAGACATGGCTCTGGCACTCACAGCAGTGGCTCGAAGGTTTGTCGGGCACCATCGGCCGCGAAGCCTACCTGATGGCCTACAGCGATGCGTTCTACCTGGCCTGCCTGGCGTTGCTCGGCTGTGCGGTGGCAGCGTTGCTACTGAGGTCGCACAAGGGGCAATGAGGCCATGGAGGGGAGCTTGGCTCGGGAGCGACCGACGGCTGGTACACTGGCGCCTTTGTACAACATCCAGACAGGTTCGACCCATGCACCAAGCCCGCTATGCCACCGTGGCCAAGGACTTGATCGAGGCAATCGCCAGCAGCCGCTACCCGGTCGGGGGCCTGTTGCCCACTGAAATGGAGCTGTGCGCGCTGTATGGTGTAAGCCGGCACACGGTTCGCGCGGCGGTCGAGCAGTTACAGAGCCTGGGCCTGGTGTCCCGGCGCAAGCGCGTTGGGACACGTGTCCAGGCGCGCCACCCCCAGATTGGCTACCGGCAATCGATCACGAACCTGGCAGAGCTCTCCCATCATCTTCAGGCACCCTTGCGTCAGATTCGCGATATCCGCCAATTCGTGGCCGCCCCTGAAGAGGCCGAGCGCCTGGGACTGGTGCCAGGGGAACAGTACTTCTGCATCGAGGCGCTGCACCGTACCTCTGCCGGGCACGCCTTGGCGCTGTGTGCAAGCGCCGTCTATGCCCAATCCGACTACGTGCAGGTGATCGAGCTGGCCCAGGCACATCCCGAGCAGTTGATTGCCCGCCTGATCGAGCAGCATTACGGGCGAGTCATCGCGGTGATCGACCAGCACATTCAGGCACAGTCGCTCACCCTGCAACAGGCACAGGTATTGAGTGCCGAGCCGGGTTCACCGGCGCTGTGCGTGGTGCGCCACTACCGCGAGGAAAACGGCGACCTGATGGCGGTCTGCGAAAACCTTTACCCCGCTGATCGCTACAGCCTGGTCAACCAGCTACGCCGCGACCGCATGCCCGCCAGCGCCGCTGCTTTCCCCCCAGCGTTCTGACGCACCACAGCCACTCATTGGAGATCGACCCGCATGGCAGCAGATTCGACACGGATGCTTACCGTAGGTGAGGTGGCTCGCCGCAGCGGTATCGCAGTATCGGCACTGCATTTCTATGAAAGCAAAGGTTTGATCGCCAGCACGCGCACAGCTGGCAACCAACGCCGCTATCCGTCGCTGGTGCTGCGCACCCTGGCGATCATCAAGGTGGCCCAGCGTACCGGTATTGCCCTGGATGACATCAAGCAGGCGCTGGGGCGCTACCCGCCCAACAGCAAGCTCACGGCGGCTCAGTGGGGCGAAATGTCCAGCGCGTGGCGAGAAGACCTGAACCAGCGCATCCGTCTGCTCCAGGCGTTGCGCGACAACCTGGACAACTGCATCGGCTGCGGCTGCCTGTCGCTGCAGCAATGCCCGCTACGTAACCCACAGGATGTATTGGGCGAGGAAGGCAGCGGGCCGAGGATCCTGGAACGGCATGTGCGTGAGGGCACGTAGCAGCGGCAGGTGCACGGGGCGGCAGTAGTTGGGACCGCTTTCGTTGGAACCAATGGGCGGCGCTAAAGCCCTAACCTTTTGCTATTTAACCAATCCCGTTAGCGAAAGGATGACCGAACCATGAAACGCGAACAGATCGAAGGTGTAGCAGAGAACATTGCCGGTAAAGCCCAGAGCGCTGTAGGTCGTCTGATCGACGATCCGGCCCTGGAAGCCGAAGGCGAAGGCCGTCAGGCTGCCGGCCAGGTGACCAAGACTTACGGTGATGCCGTGAACTGCGTCTCGTCGTTCGTCAAGGAAAAGCCGTTTGCAGCTGTAGCCATCGGTGCCGCGCTGGCCATGGTAGTCTCGCGCCTGCTGCGCCGCTGACCCAATGCATCAGGCCCACGCTGTTGCGTGGGCCTGATGGGCTTTGAATGCAGGCTGAACTCAGTTATCCAGTTCATCCTTGACGATACGGCCATCGTGCGGGTCGACCTTGAACTCGTACTGCTTGCCGTCAGCTTTCATCCCCTCGCCTTCCCAGTGACCGTCATCGGCTTCGATCTTGGTGATCTGGGTGTAACCGGCGCCTTTGAGGGCAGCTTCGGCCTGATCCTTGTTCACTTTCCAGTCGGCGCCGGGCTGATCGGCCCAGGCAACAGAAGCGCCCATCGCGCCAACCAGGGCCAGGCCAGTGAACAGTCGAGTCATCGCTTTCATTGCAGGTTTCCTTCTTGGAGGGTGTGAACATGCGACCCTTAGTCGGTGCGCCGCGTTCATTCCAATCCCCCCACACCGCCCAGACGCGGGTCGATCATTGCCAGGCTCAACCCGGCTGGCTGACCATCGCATTGCTGACACTGCGCCCGAGCACCAGCACCGTCACGAAACCGCAACCTACCAGTGCCGTGGCCGCACTCAGCAGCACGCCGGTGCCCAAGTGATCGACCACCTGACCACCGAAGAACGAGCCCACGGCGATGATGACCTGGAACATGGCCACGAACAGCGGCATGCCCCGTTCCACATCCTTGGGCGCGACCACGAACATCCAGATGTTCGCGCAGGCAGGAAACGCCCCGAAGGCAAAGCCCCATAACGCGATCAGCATGGCAGCGCCCGTCATGCCAGTGGCAAAGTGCGGGAACAGCGCCGTGCTGGTGGCTATCAGCAATGCCACCAGCAGCAGGGTATGCCGCACACTGCGGTTGGCCGCAAAGCCGGCGAAGATGTTGCCCATGAAGCCTGCCACACCGTAGAGCAGCAGCAATGAGCCAATGGTTGGGCCATCGAAGCCGGCGCTTTGCTTGAAGAAAGGGGCCACGTAGGTGTA
The DNA here is from genome assembly GCF_002021815.1 of Pseudomonas parafulva. Classification (NCBI taxonomy): domain Bacteria; kingdom Pseudomonadati; phylum Pseudomonadota; class Gammaproteobacteria; order Pseudomonadales; family Pseudomonadaceae; genus Pseudomonas; species Pseudomonas parafulva. The sequence goes on along the minus strand of NZ_CP019952.1, from coordinate 1,530,080 downwards.
GGCCGCGAAATGCGCCAGGCCGATCAGCAACACGGCAATCAGGCCCACGCGCGCTTGCGGGTTGATGAACAACGCCGGCAGGTCGCTGATGCGGATCGCCTTTTCCGGCATCAACCGGGGCAGCAGCATGACCTGCGCCAGCAGTACCGGCACCCCTACCACAGCGGTGACCAGGAACGTCATCCGCCAGCCCATCAACCCGCTGAGCCAGGTACCCACCGGCACGCCGATGACCGTGGCCAGGGTGACGCCGGCCATGATGATCGAATTGGCCTTGGCCACCCCGACGCCCTCGGGCGCCAGGCGGCTGCTCAAGGCGATGGCGGTCGCCCAGAAGCCACCGATACTCACCCCCAGCAGCACGCGCCCGAGCAGCAACAGGTGGAAGTTACCGGCAAAGGCGACGATGGCGTTGGCCAGGATCATGATCAGGGTCAGGCCAATCAGCAGGTAGCGCCGGTCCAGGTTGCCGACACCGACAGAAATGGTCGGCGCCGCCAGGGCCGCCATGATGCCGGGCAAGGTGACCATCAGCCCGGCAAGCCCTGCGCTGATGCCCAGATCGTTGGCGACGTCGTTCAGCACGCCTACTGGGAGAAACTCGCTGGTCACCAGGGCGAACGCGCCCACGGCCACGGAGAGAATGGCCAGCCATTGCTGGAGCAGGCTTTGCTGTTGGTGTTCGGGCAGACCACGAGGGGCCGGGCTGACGCTTGGCATTGTGCACACTTCCATGACAGGGCGCCTGAGACAGGCGCACGAGAGGCTAAATCAGGCCGCGAGTATAAGAGCAAGGGCTGCCAGGCGAGAGGCCGGCCGCTCGATAGTGGTTATCGCTGTGATCGATAGCGTGCAGGGCTCAGGATACCGAGGTGTGAGGGATTCTTTGTGGGAGCGGGCTTGCCGGGAGGCCGGACTGACCGCAATGGGCGCGAAGCGGCCCCAATATTTCAGCTTTGCAGCCGAGAATGTCGGGGAGCCACTTTGCGGCCCATCGCGGCTAAGCTGCACCCCCGGAAAACCCGATAGCCTACGGATTTGGTGCAAGGCAGCCCCACTCTGCACCCGAACACCCTAGACAGGATTAGGATGCACCACCCGCCCCGCTACGCCCGGCCGGTCGATGAACAGCACGTCCAGTGAACTGCTGCGCATGCCCTTGACGGCATTCCAGTGCGCCGAGGTATGGATGTAGCGCTCGCGCAATAGGGTTTGCTCCGGCTCGGTCAGTTCCAGCGATGGGCAGGCCCCCAACGCATAGGCATGCAACTTGTCGCTGATGCCACGCAGCTCCTCCGGTACAGCGTGCTGCCTGTGGCAGCCCAGCGGTGCAAAGGGCACGCCCGCGCGCGCTGCGTACTCGCGCATGATGCTCAAGTAGACCCGTGACAGCTGCCCGGCTACCTGTCGCCTTCGACCAATGGCGGCATAAACCTGTTTCTGCGGTTCACGGGGCTCCCCACCAGGCACAGGATGTTCCCAACTAACCACCCGCGCAGGCGGTTGGCCAAGGTCCTTGAACGCGGTGACCATCAATGCGGCGACGGCTGTGTAGACGCCGGTCTGTTGTGCAGGCACCCCAGCCGCTACCCGCTGGGACTGGGGCTTGCACAGCAGCACGTCTTCGTCGACCACATCCTGATAGCCACCACCGATATTCGAATGCACACCCGGTAGCACGATGTCGTGCCCACTGCCTATCAGGGGAAAGTTGTGGCGCTGCTCATCCCCGGCCACCAGTTGCACGACATGGTTGGCAATGCCTTCGGGCAACCCGAGCTGCAGCCCACCCTGACGGGTATCGGCGGGGTCGAAATCCCCTTGCAGGGGTGCAACGATGGCTGCCACCGTGTCGAACAAGCCGATGAAATGGATGACGATCGGGCAGTGTGGAAACAAACGCGCGGGCTCGTTGCGCAACACATTGGCCATATGCCTGGCCGCCGCTGCACCGCGGCTGAAACCGAACAGGTCCACACTTATCCGCTCGATGCGCGTTTGCCGATGGCCTTGCTGCCAGTCGCGCAACAGCGCGGCGATATCGGCCAGCGCTTGCTCCACACGCGCCTGGATGCCCGTACGCCCGCGACCGGTGGCCGATGCATAGATGTCATCGGCTTCCCCAGCCTGGGTGCCAATCCCCTGGACATAGTGCTTGAGCACGACGCGCTGCCCATCGTCTTCCGGTTGCTGCGCATAGAGGTCATGCAGCAGTGCGACGTTGCTCAAGGCATTGTCGTAGCTTGCCCCCTTGCCGTGCGACACCGTGGTGTTGTGCTGATTGTTGCCCGTGCCGTCGAAGAATAGGCCCAGACGTATTTCGATAGCGTCTGCCCTGTGGCTCCCGGTGATGTGCGTATTCATTGTAGTGCTACCTGCCTGGCTGAAAAGCACAAGCAAGCGCCACGGTACGATGCCGAACCATCAGGCAATGGCGATCATCGGGCAGGACATTTCCGGGTGCCAGGTAGCCGAGGATGGAGAAATTTCCAAGCCGCCATTGGTCGCCACCCCCTCGGATGGATTAAAGTATCAACCCTTGCCGGGCCGCTGCCATCAGCCGCCTGGTCCTCTATCAGGAACCGTCGCCGATGGAACACCGTGAGGCGCTGATCGCGCTGCGCACCTTTCTCTCTTCCCAGATCCTTGGCCAGGAAAAGCTGGTCGAGCGGCTGCTGATCGTGCTGTTGGCCGATGGCCACATGCTGGTGGAAGGTGCACCGGGCCTGGCCAAGACCAAGGCCATCAAGGAACTGGCCGAGGGCATCGAGGCGCAATTTCACCGTATCCAGTTCACCCCTGACCTGCTGCCCGCCGACATCACCGGCACCGAGATCTATCGGCCCGAGACGGGGAGCTTCGTGTTCCAGCAGGGGCCGATCTTTCACAACCTGGTGCTGGCGGACGAAATCAACCGGGCGCCGGCGAAGGTGCAATCGGCGCTGCTCGAAGCCATGGCCGAGCGTCAGGTCAGTGTGGGGCGCAGTACCTACGACCTGTCGCCGCTGTTCTTGGTCATGGCCACGCAGAACCCGATCGAGCAGGAAGGCACCTATCCCCTGCCCGAAGCGCAGCTCGACCGTTTCCTGATGCATGTCAAGATCGGCTTCCCCGACGCCGCCGTGGAGCGCCGCATCCTGGCCCAGGCCCGTGGCGAGGCGCTGGGGGGTGAGACCAAGCCCGAACGGCGGGTCAGCCAGCAGGCGATCTTCGCAGCACGCAAGGAAATCCTCGGTCTGTACATGGCGGACGCGGTGGAGGAGTACCTGGTGCAACTGGTCATGGCCACGCGTACGCCGGCCAAATTCGACAACGAACTGGCCGACTGGATTGCCTACGGCGCCAGCCCGCGCGGTTCGATTTCCCTGGACCGCTGCGCACGGGCCCACGCGTGGCTTGCTGGGCGCGATTTCGTCAGCCCCGAGGACATTCAGGCGGTACTGTTCGACGTGTTGCGCCACCGCATCATCCTGTCGTTCGAAGCCGAGGCGGCGGGGGTCGACCAGGACCGGGTCGTGCAGCGTATCCTCGACGTCGTGGCCGTTGCCTGACCCCATGTCCAGCGCCCCGCTGATCGAACCCGGCATTCGCATCACCCTTGCCGAACTCATCGACATGCGCCACCGCGTGCGCGAAATCCAACTGTTCTCCAACCCCGGCCAACGCAGCCCGCTGGTGGGCCTGCACCATTCCAAGTTGCGGGGCCGGGGTGTGGACTTCGATCAGGTGCGGGTGTACCAGGCCGGTGACGATGTGCGCAATATCGACTGGCGGGTCACTGCCCGTACCCAAGAGCCCCACACCAAGCTGTTCCACGAAGAACGCGAGCGGCCGATCTTCATTCTCGTTGAGCAGAGCCAGCGGCTGTTCTTCGGCTCCGGGCTGGTGTTCAAGTCGGTACTGGCGGCTCAGGCAGCTGCCCTGTTCGGCTGGGCCGCGCTGGGGCACAACGACCGGATCGGGGGGCTTGTGTTCGGTGACAACGATCCCCACGAGATCAAACCCAGGCGCAGCAAGCAAAGCCTGCTGCAACTGCTCAATCGCCTGGCCAAGGTCAACCAGTCGCTGCACACCGAAGGCGTGGCCCAGGCCGATAGCCTCGGCCTTGCGCTGCGCAGGGCGCGGGAAGTATTGAGGCCTGGCAGCCTGGCCATCGTGATTTGCGATGAGCGCTCGTTGACGCCCCAGTGCGAACAGCACCTGGCCATGCTCTCCCGTCACTGCGACCTGTTGCTGATGCCGGTATCGGACCCACTGGACCACGCCCTGCCGGCAGCCGGCTTGCTGAGGTTCGCGCAACGGGGTGCGCAGCTGGAACTGGACACGCTGGACGAAGGGCTGCGCCAGGCCTACCGGCAACAGGCCGAGGCGCGCATCGAGCGCTGGGAATTGATGGCGCAAAAGCTCAGGGTGCTGCTGATGCCCCTGACCACGCAAAGCGAGATGATCGAGCAATTGCGCGATTACCTGAGCGCACAACGCCTGGGCAACGCCTCATGAACCCGCTTGACCAGTTGCAGCCATTGATCGCGCCCCCGCCGATCAGCCCATGGCCGCCGGCGCCTGGCTGGTGGCTGTTGCTGGCGTTGGTGCCCGTGCTGGCCTGGGGCCTGTGGCGCGTGCGTCACTGGCGCCCCCGCAAACGGCCGGTGCCGCGCACCGAGCAGCCGCTGGACCCGGTGCGCGTGGCCGCCCTCGAGGAACTGGCGCGCCTGCCCCGCCCTTATGACAAAGCGCCTGCCGGCGCCTGGCTGCAGCAGATCAACGCCCTGCTCAAACGGCTGTGTCGCAGTCACTACCCCTTGGCCAACAGCCACACGCTCAATGGCCGGCAGTGGCTGGCCTTTCTTGACAACCGCTGCCCGGCGGCAGGCCTGACCCGCTGGATGGTGTTGGTCGAAGGGGCCTACAAGCCCGAATGCCGCCTGGACGACAAGGCCATCGCCGGGCTCAGCCAGGCGGTGGAAACCTGGATTCGCAAGCATGTTTGAACTGGCCTGGCCGTGGATATTCGCCTTGCTGCCCCTGCCTTGGCTGGCACGGCTCGTCCTGCCTGCCGCCGACAGTGGCGAGCCCGTGCTGAAAGTCGGCTTCCTGCACGAGCTCGAGAGCCTGGCGGGGCGCCGCGCCCGTCTGAACCTGCCAACCTGGCGCCAGCAGGCCCCGTTCGTCGTGATCTGGCTGCTGTTGCTGTGCGCCGCCGCTCGCCCCCAATGGCTGGGCGAGCCGATGCCGGTGGCAGCCAGTGGGCGCGATCTACTGGTGGCGGTGGACGTGTCTGGCTCGATGGACTTCCCGGACATGCAGTGGCAAGGCGAGGACATCAGCCGGCTCGACCTGGTGAAGGCCCTGCTGGGCGACTTTTTGCAGGACCGTGAAGGTGACCGAGTGGGGCTGATCCTGTTCGGCAGCCAGGCCTACCTGCAGGCTCCGCTGACCTTCGACCGGCGCACGGTGCGCACCTTCCTCGATGAAGCCCAGATCGGCATCGCCGGCAAGAACACCGCCATCGGCGACGCCATCGGCCTGGCCGTCAAGCGGCTGCGCCAGCGGCCCTCGCAGAGCCGGGTACTGGTGCTGATCACCGACGGGGCCAACAATGGCGGGTTGATCCACCCCCTCACCGCCGCCCGTCTGGCCGCTCAGGAGGGCGTGCGCATCTACACCATCGGCATTGGCGCCGACCCGCAAGCCACCGGCACCCCTGGCCTGCTGGGCCTGAACCCCAGCCTGGACTTGGATGAAGCGTCCTTGCGCGAAATCGCCGAGACCACCCAGGGCGCGTATTTCCGCGCCCATGATGGCGCCGAACTCGACGCCATCGGCGACACGCTGGACCGGCTGGAACCTGTGGCGCAGCAGCCGACCCAGGCGCGTACCGCCAAGGCCCTGTATGCCTGGCCGCTGGCCCTGGCGTTGCTGCTGAGCGTGCTGCTGGTGATCAGCGAACAGTGGCCGGACAACCCGCTGCAGCGCCAGCTGCGCAAGCCGCGCTTTCTGCAACCGCACCCACAATGGCGGCAGCGCCTCAAACGCCTGCGCCTGAGGAGGCCGCGATGATTGATCTGTGGCCCCAATGGCTGCGCCCGCTGTGGTTGTTGAGCGTGCCCGTGCTCGGCTGGTTGCTGTTCAAGCTATGGCACCGGCGCAGGCGCGCCGGGCGTTGGCAAGTGATCCTGCCCCCGGCCTTCCACAACGTGCTGCTCGGTGGCGGCAGCGGCGCCACCAGCAAGCTACCCTGGATAGCCCTGGGCCTGGCCTGGCTGCTGGTGGTGCTGGCCCTGCTGGGCCCGAGTTGGCAACGCGTGGAGGAAAACCACCAGCGGCCTGCCGACCCTCTGGTCATTCTGCTGGAACTGACCCCGCAGATGCTGGCCGAGGACAGTCCGCCCAATCGCCTTGAGCAGGCGCGCCGCAAGGTCCTCGACGTACTTGAGCACCGCCGTGACAGCCAGACCGCACTGGTGGTCTACGCGGGGTCGGCGCATACCCTGGTGCCGCTGTCCGATGACCTGGCCACCACCCGCAACCTGCTCGAAGCGCTCGACCCCTCGATCATGCCCAAGCCCGGCCAACGGGCAGACCTTGCCGTGCACAAGGGCTTGGCGCTGCTCGCCCAGAGCGGCCTTGGCCAGGGGCGATTGCTGCTGGTCGGGTCCTCGCTCAGCGCCGCCGAGCGCCAAGGCATCAGCCAGGCACTGGGTCGCCATGGTCCGAGCCTGCTGATGCTGGGCATCGGCAGCCGTGACGGAGCGCCAGTGCGCCAGGCCAACGGCGAATTTCTCAAGGATGACCAGGGCGCGATCCTGTTGCCAAGGCTGGACAGTGCAGCCCTTAGAGGCTTCATCAACGGCACCGGCGGGCGCTACCGGCATGCCCGCATCGATGACCTGGACCTGCGCGGCCTCGGGCTGTTCGACAACCCGCGCAGCACACGCAGCGAGGGCCAGACCTTGCAACTGGACAGCTGGGCCGACCAGGGGTACTGGCTGCTGATTCCATTGCTGTTGCTGGCAGCCTGTGCCGGTCGGCGGGGTTGGCTATTCTGCCTGCCCCTGTTGCTCGCCCTGCCCCAGCCCGGCCAGGCGTTCGAACTCGAGGATCTGTGGCTGCGCCTCGACCAGCAAGGCCAGCGCCTGCTCGAACAGGGTCGAGCCGCCGAAGCCGCCGGCCGCTTCCGTGACCCCCAATGGCGGGGCATGGCCTTGTACCAGGCGGGCGACTATGCCGGCGCCGCCGAGGCCTTTCTGCAGGTGGACACCGCCGCCGCCCACTACAATCGCGGCAATGCCCTGGCGTACAGTGGTGAACTGGAAGCAGCGCTGGACGCGTATGATCAAGCCCTGGAGCGTCAGCCGGACTTGCAGGCGGCGCTGGACAATCAGGCCCTGGTCGAGCAAATGCTGGCCCAGCGCCAGGGCAAAGCTGCCGAACAGCCCGCCAGCACCGAAGCCCAGGGTTCGCCAGGCCGTGAAACCGAGGGGAACAGCAGCGCACAAGGCAGCCCGGCAGAGCCTGCGCCCGGTTCCGACGAGCAGGCGGGGGACGGCGCCTCGGCGCAAGGCGACGGCAGTGACCAGGGTGCACCTGGCAACCCGCCAGGCGAGGATGACGATGTGGTCGAACCACCCCACACGCCTGTCACCACCGCGCTGGATGCCGAGCAACGCCAGGCGCTTGAACAATGGCTACGAGAAATCCCCGACAATCCCGCGCAGTTGCTCCGGCGCAAATTCTGGTACGAACAGCAATTGCAACAGGAAACCCCACGATGAGTCGCTGCGGCGTCTTTCTCCTCATGCTGCTCTGGAACCTGCTGGCTCATGCCGAGCCGTCGCTCAAGGCCAGTGTCGACCGTACCCGCCTGGAAGCCGGCGAGAGCCTGGAGCTGACCCTCGAAAGCCAGGATGTGACCGAGTTCGGCAAGCCTGACCTGCGAGCCCTGGAAGGCGACTTCGAGGTGCGCAGCACCCGGCAGCTGAATAGCTTGCACACCCTCGATGGCGAAACCCGCGCCAGCACCCGCTGGATCATCACGCTCCTGCCCCGGCGCAGCGGCAGCCTGCAGATTCCTGCTCTGCAACTGGGGCAGTCGTTCAGCCAGCCGGTGGACCTGCAAGTGCTGCAAGCCGATGCCAACCGCGAGGACAACGCCCAGGTATTCATCGAGGCAACCCTGGACAGCACCGATGTCTACGTGCAGGCCCAGGCTGTACTGACCCTGCGCATCTACCATTCGGTGGCGCTGTATGACGACAGCAGCCTCAGCCCGCTGCAACTGGACAACGCCAAGGTCGAGCCCTTGGGCGAATCGCGCACCTACGAAAAGGAAATCCAGGGTGTGCGCCATGGCGTGATCGAAACGCGCTATGCGGTCTATGCCCAGCAAAGCGGCACCCTGGACATTCCTTCACTGACCTTCACCGCCACGGCTGCGGCCAGCAGCCAGGCCGAGCAGAACGGCAACGGCGCTGGACGTGCCGGCCGCCAGATACAGGTCAGCTCACTGCCGCTGCGCCTGACGGTACGGCCCGTCCCGGCCCAGTGGCCAGCCGGACTGCCCTGGCTGCCCGCGCGCAGTCTGACCCTGGAGGAACGCTGGAGCCCCGATCCTGCAGCCCAGCAGACCCAGATCGGCGACTCGTTGACCCGCACCGTCACCCTGCGCGCCGAAGGCCTGTCCAGTGCTCAGTTGCCGCCAGTGCCGCCCACCGAGGCCAACGGCCTGCGCCGCTACCCCGACCAGCCGTTGTTGCGCAACGAGATCAGCGAACGGGGCATGACAGCCACCCGCGAGGAACGCGAGGCGCTCATCCCTACCCACAGCGGCCCGCTGGCCTTACCTGCGCTGGAAGTGACCTGGTGGAACACACGCGAAGATCACCTCGAGCACAGTGGCCTGCCTGCACGCTCGATCACCGTGCAGGACAACCCCGCCCTGGTGGCCGAGACTCCGGTGGTGGGCAATGGCAGCAGCATGCTGCTGTGGCCTTGGCAGGTGGCGACCCTTGTGCTTGCGTTGACCACGCTACTGGGCTTCACCCTGTGGTGGCGCGCCCGTTCGCAGCCAGCGGTGCTGCGTGCGGCACAGACAGGGCCCAGCCCTCGGACCCTGCTGGACGACCTCAAGCGTGCCTGCCTGGCCAACGACCCCCAGGCCACGCGCCAGGCCCTGGATGCCTGGGCGCGGCAACAACCGCAGACCCTGGCCGAAATGGCAGCGCGCTTCGTGCCCTTGTCCGACGCCCTGGATGGATTGAACGGTGCGCTGTACAGCGAAAGCGGCCAGCACTGGCAAGGCGAAGACCTGTGGCGGGCGATCGGCACCATTCCACCGGCCGAACAGGTGCTGCTGCCCACTGGCGAGAGCGGCAGCCTGCCACCGCTGTACCCCAAGTGAGCCGGTAGCGCCGCACATCGTCGACCGGCGTCGCGCCGCGTACTGACCGGCTTTACCAGCCCGCACAGCGCCGCGTCCATGGGGTACCATAACGCCCTTGCCCGCCCGTGCACCTTCATACCCACAGGTCATCCATGCGTCTGTTTCACACTTCCGATTGGCACCTGGGCCAAAGCCTCCATGGCCAGGAACGCGACTTCGAACACGCCTGCTTCCTCGACTGGCTGCTCGGCCAACTGCACCTGCGCCAGCCTGATGCGCTGTTGATCGCAGGCGACGTCTTCGACACCGTCAACCCGCCGGTCAAAGCCCAGGAGCGATTGTACGATTTCATCGTCAAGGCCCACGAACAGCAGCCGAAACTGGATATCGTGATGATCGCCGGTAACCACGACTCCGGCTCGCGCATCGAGCTGCCTGCGCCGTTGATGCGTCGCCTGCGCACCCACGCACTGGGCCGTGTGCACTGGCTGGACGATGGGCAACTGGATGTCGAGCGGCTGCTGATTCCGCTGACCAACGCGCGCGGCAAGGTGACCGCCTGGTGCCTGGCCTTGCCGTTCCTGCGGCCGGCGGAGGTGACCGGCCTGCAACTGGGCGACGACTACCTGCAAGGCATCACGCGGGTCCACCAGCAACTGATCGCCGCCGCCCAGGCCAGGCAGCGCAAGGACCAGGCGCTGATCGCCATCAGCCATGCGCACATGGCCGGCGGTGCGGTCTCCGAAGACTCCGAGCGCAGCCTGATCATCGGCAACGCCGAGGCATTGCCGGCCAAGCTCTTCGACAAGGCCATCAGCTACGTCGCCCTGGGCCACCTGCACAAGCCCCAGAAGGTCAACCGCGAAGACCGTATCCGCTACAGCGGGTCGCCCATTCCGTTGTCGTTCGCGGAGGTCAACTACCCCCACCAGGTGCTGGAAGTCACTTTCGACGGCGCGGCGCTGGCCAGTGTCGAGGCTCGCCCAGTTCCGCGTGCCGTGCCGCTGCAACGCATAGGGCCGGCCCCACTGAACGAGGTCTTGACGCAACTGGCCGACCTGCCCGCGGTGGACCTGCTCGATGACCCCAACCGCCAGCCTTGGCTGGAGGTACGTGTCGTGCTGAACGAGCCGCAGCCCGACCTGCGCCAGCAGATCGAAACCGCGCTGCACGCCAAAGCCGTGCGGTTGATTCGCATTGGTGCCGAGTACGCCGGCCGAACGGCCGACGACGAAGGCCCGGCGTTCGTCGAACTGGCCCAGATGACCCCGCAAGACCTGTTCAACCGTGCCTGGGCGCAAGCCTATGGCGACCCTGCCGATGAGCAGACGCTGGCCGATTTCGCCCTGCTGCTGCAGGACGTACAGCACGAAGAAGAGCAACCATGAAGATTCTTGCCATTCGCCTGAAGAACCTGGCATCGCTGGCGGGCCCGATCGATATCGACTTCACCCAGGAACCCCTGGCAGGCGCGGGTCTGTTCGCCATCACCGGCCCCACCGGGGCAGGTAAAAGCACCCTGCTCGACGCGCTGTGCCTGGCGCTGTTCGGTACGGTGCCACGTCTGAATGACATCGGCCGTGAGGCCAAGGTGCCGGACGGCGATGGCGAGATCCCCACTTCGGACCCGCGCAACCTGTTGCGTCGCGGTACCGGCAGTGGCTTTGCCGAGGTGGATTTCGTCGGCGTCGACGGGCGCCGCTACCGGGCGCGCTGGGAGGCGAACCGTGCTCGCGACAAGGCCAACGGCAAGCTCCAGCTCAGCCGCCAGAGCTTCTACGACCTGGACAGCGAGCAGGTGCTGGGCAGCGGCAAGAACGAATACAAGCAGCTGATCGAGACGCGCCTGGGCCTTAACTTCGAACAGTTCACCCGCGCCGTGATGCTGGCGCAAAGCGAGTTCGGGGCGTTCCTCAAGGCCGACGACCGCGAACGCAGCGAACTGCTGGAAAAACTGACCAATACCGCGATCTATTCGCGCCTGGGCCAACGGGCCTTTGTCCGAGCACGCGAGGCGGGCGAGGCGCATGCCGCCTTGAAAGAGCGAGCCAGCCACCTGCTGCCCATGGCCGCGGATGCCCGCGCCGACCTGGACCAACGTCTGGAACAGGCGCAACGCGAGCTCAAAACCGCCCAGGCTGGCGAGCGACAGCTGGAGCAGCAGCGCGGTGGGTTGATCGAACATGACCAGTTGCAAGCCCAGCAGGCGCAGGCCCGCACTGCCCTGGAGGCTGCCGAGCAGGACTGGCAAGCCTTGGCCGAGCCGCGCCTGGACCTGGCGCGCCTGGAGCGTCTTGCCCCGCAGCGCCATCAGTTTCACCGCCAGCAGGCACTGGCGGCGCAGCGCGCGCCGATCATCGCCAGGCTTGCCGAACACACCCGGCATCACGCCGAGCTGCAACAGCGGACAGCCGAGCAGCAGCAGGCGTTGGAAACAGCACATCTTGCATTGACCGCCGCCCAGGCCGCCCATAGCGAGGCAGGCCCGCTGCTGCGCCAAGCCTATACGGCCCAGGACAACCTGGCCCGCCTCGATCAGCAACTGGCCGTCCAGCGCAGCGACAGCCAGCAGGCCGAACATCAAGTGGCTGAGGGCCAACAGCAGTTGCAGCAACTGCAAGCCAGCCAAGAACGCAGTCAACAGCAACTGGCCCAGATCGACACGGCGTTGGCCGAGAGCCAGCACCTGGCCGGGCTGGCCGGTGCGTGGCATGCCTATCTGCCGCAGCTCAAGCAGGTGATGCTGATCGGCGGCCGGCTGGGCAAAGGCCGCGAGGAACTGCCCGGCCTGCAGGCTCAAGCCAGCCAGGCCACTGCCCACCTGCAGGCCGAGCGCGACGCCCATGACGCCCTATTCCGCGAAGCCAAGGCGCAGCCCGACGCCCTGGTAGAACAGATTGACCTGCTCGGCAGCATGCTGCAGGACAACCGCAAGCAGCATCGCGCCGTGGAGCAATTGACGCGTGTACACGCCCGCGTGCTCGAGTTGAGTCAGCAACAGGCCACCCTGCGTGATCGCCAGCAGCACGCCATGGTCGAGCGCCAGCGCCTGATTGGCGAAGGCACCGCCGCCAAGGCTGAACTGGAAAGCGCCGAGCAGGCGCTGAACCTGACGCGTCAACTGCTGGAGCGCCAGCGGCTGGCCCGCAACACCACGGTTCAAGCCCTGCGCGAGCAACTGCGCGACGGCGAGCCCTGCCCTGTGTGCGGCAGCGCCGAACACCCGTTCCATCAGCCCGAAGTGTTGCTGCAAAGCCTGGGCGAACATGACCAAGCCGAAGAAGAGGCTGCCCAGCGTCAGGTGGCAGCGCTCAACACGCGCCTGGTCGAGCTGCGCACCCAGCTAGGGGTGGTCAATGCTCAGCTCAAGGACTTTCAGCAACAACTGCCGGCGCTGGACGAGCAGTTGCAGCCTTTGGTTGCGCAGCTTCATGAACATGCCCTCTGGCCTGCTCTGGCGCCCCAGGACGACCATGCCCGTAGCAGTTGGCTCGACGGCCAATTACGGCGCCTGGATACAGAGATCGGCAACGACGAGAAGCGCCAGCGGGCCTTGCTCAGCCTGCAGAAAGAGGCCGCGCGTCTCAACCAGCAACTGCAAGCCGCCCAGGACGCGCACCAACAAGCGCAGCGGCACCTGGAGCAACAACACCTGGCCCTGGAAAACGACGAGCGCCTCCTGCAGCAAGGGCTCGCGGACTTGGCTGGGGTCCTGCCCGACGAAGCGCTCAAGGCGCTGCGAGACGATCCGGCCAACGCGTTTCTTGCCCTTGACCAACAGATCGCCCAGCGCCTGCAACAGCTCGACCAGCGCAAGGATGAGCTGGAAGAACAGCAAGCTCGCCAGGTCCAGCTGGACAAACTGCACGATCAACAGCAGGTGCGTGTGCAAAGCCTCGCCCAGCGTGACCAGCAGCTCAAAGCCCTGGAGGAGCAGCGCGAGCATGCCCAGGCCATGCTCGCGCAGTTACTGGGCGAGCACGGCAGTGCCGAGGCCTGGCAACAGCACATGGACGCCGCGCTGGAGCAAGCGCGCGCGGTCGAAGCGGACCTCGCCCAGCGCCTGCAAGGCCTGCACACCCAGGCTGTGCAGGTGGCCGGTGAACTGAAGGCCAGCACCGAGCAGTTGCAGGCGCTGGAGCAAGAAGCCGAGCAGCTGCAGGATCAGATCGCCCAGTGGCGCGCCACACACCCGGAGCTGGACGATGCAGGGCTTGATCGCCTGCTGGCCATGGACGACACCCAGGCCAGTGAACTGCGCCAGCGCCTGCAGGGCGCGGAAAAAGCCCTCGAGCAGAGCCGTGTGCTGCTTCAGGAGCGCGAGCAGCGCCTGCGCCAGCACGCGGCGCTGATGACGCTCGACACCTCGGTCCAGGATGTGGACCAGGCGCTGCTCGAACTGCGCGAGCGTCTGGTCGTTCACGAGCAGACCTGCGCCGAACTGCGGGCCCAACAGGCCGATGACCAGCGACGTCAGCACGCCTCGCAGGCCCTGGCCGAGCAGATCGAGCAGGCCCGTCAGCAGTGGCAGCGCTGGGCTCGGCTCAGCGGCCTGATCGGCTCGGCCTCGGGCGATGTGTTCCGCAAGATCGCCCAAGGCTACAACCTCGATCTGCTGTTGCACCATGCCAATGCCCAGCTGCGTCAACTGGCGCGGCGCTATCGGCTCAAGCGCGGCGGCAGTGCGCTGGGGTTACTGGTACTGGACACCGAAATGGGCGATGAACTGCGCTCGGTGCACTCGCTGTCAGGGGGTGAGACCTTCCTGGTTTCCCTGGCTTTGGCCTTGGGGCTCGCCTCGATGGCATCGAGCACGTTGCGCATCGAGTCGCTGTTCATCGACGAAGGTTTCGGCAGCCTCGACCCCGAGTCCTTGCAACTGGCCATGGACGCGTTGGACGGCTTGCAGGCCCAGGGTCGCAAGGTCGCGGTGATTTCCCACGTGCAGGAAATGCACGAGCGCATACCGGTGCAAATTCAGGTCCGGCGTCTGGGCAACGGCCTGAGTGACGTCGAGGTGTGCGGTTGATCCTCTATTCGTTTCGCCGCTGCCCCTGGGCCATGCGTGCCCGGCTCGCGTTGCGCTATGCCGGCTGTGAGGTGACCGTGCAGGAGGTGGCAATGAAACACAAGCCCGCCGCCCTGCTGGCGCTGTCACCCAAGGGCACCGTTCCGGTGCTGGACACCGGGAACCAGGTGCTCGATGAAAGCCTGGATATCATGCGCTGGGCACTGGCGCAGAACGACCCGCAAGACTGGCGCCTGTTGAGCTCGCCCGAAGCGGCGCAGCAAGCCGAAGCGCTGATTGCCGTCAACGACACCACCTTCAAGGCCCAAGTGAACCTGTACAAGTATGCCGAGCGCTATCCACAGCACTCACAGCACGACTACCGCGAAGCTGCGCAACACTGGTTGGAACGCCTGGAGCACCTGCTTCACGGCCGACCCTACCTGCTGGCCAATCACCCAAGTATCGCCGACGCCGCACTGTTGCCGCTGATCCGGCAGTTCGCCGCGGTCCAGCCCGACTGGTTTGCCACAGCCCCCTACCCGCGGGTGCGTGGCTGGCTGCAGGGCTGGTTGGACTCGGACTTATTCAGAGCCATTATGGCCAAGTGACAACAGCTGTCATCGCACGCGAAGGTCAGCGCATGAACTTCAGATCCGACGGCGCCGGCTGATCGAAAGTCTGTACCGTTTCCCCCAGCTTGCCCGTGAGCGGGTCGCGGCGCATGACTTTGATCTGGTTGCTCTTCTGATTGGCGACCAGCAGGAACCTGTCACTGGGGTCCAGCGCGAATTCACGGGGGTGGTCACCTTCGACCGACCGACGTTGCACCAACGCCAACCGTCCATCCTGCTTGCCGACGCTGAACACGACGATCTCGTTGGCCGTGCCGCGGTTGCTGACGTACAGAAAGCGACCGTCTGCCGACAGGTGCAAGCCCGCGCCCGCCTTGGCAGCCGCCTCCTGGCGCTCGGTCAGTGGCAGACGCTGGCGTTCGATCAGGTCGCCCTCCCGGACATCGAACATCACCACTTCGGCATGCATCTCCAAGGTCAGGTAGGCATGCTTACCGCTGGCGTCGAACAACAAGTGGCGTGGTCCACTGCCCGCAGGCAACGAAACCGAGGCAGGCTGTGACGGGGTCAGTGGCTTGTTCGTGCTCGCCCCGTCATAGCGGTAGACGAACACCTTGTCAGCACCCAGGTCGCTGGCATAGACATGCTGGCCGTCCGGGGACGGCACCACCGAATGGACATGGGCGCTGGCCTGCCGCTCGGGGTTGACCCCGCTGGCCTGGTGGCGCGCCTGCTGAATCACCGGCTGCAAGGCACCCTGCCTGTCAACCGGCAACACCGAAAGGCCGCCGCCTGGGTCGGGATCGACCGCGTAGTTGGCCACGAACAGGTAACGCTGGTCCTGGCTAAGGCTGGCGTGGGTAGGCTCGTCGCCCTGGCTAGACAGTTGATCGAGCAGGCGTACATTCCCATCACTGGCAATGTTGAATGCGCTGACGTGACCGTCTGCGGTTTCATTGACGGCAAACAGCAGGCGCTTGTCTTCGGAAAGCACCAGCCACGAGGGGCTGACGCTCTCTACCACCTGCAGCGGCTCGGGGCGGATTGTGCCGGCTTCGCTGTCGAAGGCGTAGCGGTAGATGCCTTGGCTGGCACCGTCTGTGTAGGTGCCAACCAGCAAGGTGGCAGCCTGGGCAGTGTAGGTCAGGGTCATGCAACTAGCGGTTAGCAGGGTCTTCCAGGTCCGGTTCATGGTCTTCTTCCGGGGCGCGAAATGCATCCAGACAGATGAGTCGGTGCTCACTTTCGGCAGTGCAGATGCGCCAGTCGTTCACTTCTTTACTGGCTGCATCGACCTGCGCGGCGGTGAATACCCAACGGCGCAGTTGGCGGCCGTCCATGCATTCGATGGCAAGGCCCTGCTCGTCGCAGGTGAAATCGAACGCGTGAAGGCCGTCTATCAAAAGCATGTCGCAGTGTTGCAAGGCGCTGGCGAGAGGGGACATGGGGGTACCTGTACGGGACATTGCGTGTGGAAAAACCCCGCATTATACCCCCATGGACGCACACCAACCGGTCGTTTCAATGGGCGAAAATCGAGCCCCCCGCCTTGCCTGCCATCTTCTCGGGCTTGATCAGGAACCGCGCCAGCGCCGGCAGCAGCCACAGCGCCCCGAACATGTTCCACAACAGCATGAAGGTCAGCATCAGGCCCATATCCGCCTGGAACTTGATGGCCGAGAAGATCCAGGTACACACCCCGATGGCCAGGCACAGGCCGGTGAACAGCACAGCCTTGCCGGTGGAGCGCAGGGTCTGGTAATAGGCCTCCTGCAACGGCAGCCCAGCGCGCAGGAAGCTCTCCAAGCGGCTGTAGATGTAGATGCCATAGTCCACGCCAATACCCACGCCCAGCGCAACCACCGGCAGCGTCGCCACTTTGACGCCGATGCCCATGTACGCCATCAACGCGTTGCCCAGCACCGAGGTCAATACCAAGGGCAGCACGATGCACAGGGTCGCGGCGAAGGAACGGAAAGTGATCAGGCACATGATCGCCACACACAGGTAGACCAGGATCAGGATGGTCAGCTCGGCCGACTTGATCACCTCGTTGGTGGCCGCTTCGATACCGGCATTGCCGGCAGCCAGCAGGAACTGCAAGCCTTCCCTGTCGTGGCTGTCGGCAAAGGCCTTGGCAGCCGCCGTCACCCGTTCGAGGGTCTCGGCCTTGTGGTCATTGAGAAACACCAGCACCGGCGCCAGCGAGCAATCGCCGTTGTACAGACCATCGGCCCGTGCGATGGAGTTGTTGAGGACATCGGGGTTGCGCGAGAGGGTTTCCCACTTGAGGCTACCCTCGTTCATGCCCTTGATCACCTGTTTGGACACGCTGACCAGGGAAATGGCCGACTGCACCCCAGGCGTGTTTTCCATGGTCCACATCAGCTCGTCGATCGGCGCCAGGGTCGAATGCACCGAACACTGCTCGGCGGCCGTCTTGACCATGATCACCAGCACATCGGAGCTGGTGGAATAGTTGCTGATGATGAAGTTGTTGTCCTGGTTGTAGCGCGAGTCGGGCCGCAGCTCCGGTGCCCCTTGGTCGAGGTCGCCGATCTTCAGGTTCTGGCTGTACCACAGGCCCCCGGCGAAGGCGACCAGGGCCAGGGCAATGGAAACAGGCGCCACCCTGGGGCTGGCAAAGCGCGACAACAGACGCCAGAACGGATGCTCGCGCGTAGCATCGCGCTTGCTGCGCTCGATGGCTTTCTTGCTGATACCCACATAGGAGATGGCCACCGGCAGCAGGATGAGGTTGGTGAAGACGATCACCGCGACGCCGATGGAGGCACCGATAGCCAGTTCGCGGATCACGCCGATGTCGATGATCAACAGGGTGATGAAGCCCACGGCATCGGCGAGGATGGCAATCATGCCCGGCAGGAACAGCTGCCGGAACGTGCGCCTGGCCGCCGTCAGGGCGTTGTCTGCATCGCTCGATTGCAGGGCGATGCCGTTGATCTTCTGCACACCGTGGGAAATACCGATGGCAAAGATCAGAAACGGCACCAGCATCGAATACGGATCCAGGCCGAAGCCGACCGCGTGCATCAGCCCCAGTTGCCACACCACCGCCACCAAAGTGGTAATCAGCACCGCGATGGTGCTGCGGATGCACCAGGTGAACCAGTACAACAACACCCAGGTGATTAACAGGGCGATGCCGAAGAACATCACCACCATGACCAGCCCGTCGATGAGGTCACCGACCTTCTTCGCGAACCCGACGATATGCACCTTCACATTGGGGTTCTGGGCCTGGAACTTGTCGCGGATCTTTTCTTCGAGCAAGTGGGAGAACTGCTGGTAGTCGAGCTTGACCACCCGCCCCGGGTCCTGCGGGTCGGGGTAACTTTCCAGCAGTGGCACGTCGATGATGCTGGATTTGAAGTTGTTGCCCACCAGCCGGCCTATTTGCCCGGACCTCAGCACGTTGTCGCGCAGGGTATCGAGGCTGGCCTGCGAGCCGTCATAGGTGTTGGGAATCACCTCGCCACCGGAAAACCCCTCCTCGGTGACTTCGCTCCAGCGCACGCTCGGGCTCCACAGCGACTTGAGCCCGGCCCGATCGACGCCAGGGATGTAGAACACCTCGTCGTGGATCTGGCGCAGAGTCTCCATGTAGTTTTTGTCGAAGATGTCGCCTTTGACCGCCTCGACCGAGATACGCACGGTGTTGCCCAGGTTGGCCAGATCGTTGCGGTGCTCCATCATCTGTTCGATGAAGGGGTGCTGCAACGGGATCATTTTCTCGAAGCTGGTGGAGGGGCGAATTTGTGTGGCTTGCCAGAACAGGAAGAGGCTGACCAGCACACAGAGGATGATGACCGCCGGCCGGTTGTTGAAGATCAGGCGTTCGAGCAGTGTGGCTTTGTCCTGATGATGCGGCTGCATGGGAAGGTGCTCCTGGCTGCTCATGGCTGTGCCTCACTGTCGGCGGCGTCGAGCCCCTTGGCATTGGCGATGTGGGCGCCGCCCTGCCCTACCAGCAGGAGCTCGCCGTTGGGTAGGGCGCTGACACCGGACAGGGCGATGCGGTCCGGGCGGTTGTGGACGCTGAAGGTCTGGCCGGCATCGGTGCTGCGCAGCACGCTGCCGCCGTTGCCGACCACCACGACGGTGCCATCGTCGAGCAGCGTGGCACCGGCCAGGCCGAACTCGAGCTCGCCTCGCGCAGCCTGCAAGGGGATGGATTGCCAGGTGTCGCCGAAGTCGGTGGAGCGCAGCAGGTTGCCGCGCAAGCCGAACGCCAGCAAGGTACGCGGCTGGGCAGTGCCGATCACGCCGAACAGCGACCCCTGGTAAGGCCCTTCGACTTTCTGCCAGTGCTGCCCATTGTCCTCGGAGCGGAACATGCCGCCCTGCTCCCCAACGATGAACAAGCCAGCGTCACGCACCTTGGCGATAGCATTGAGGTGCAACTGATCGGGGTTGTCGAGGCGCTCGGCCACGTCCTGCCAATGCTGGCCCCCGTCCGTGGTTTCGAGCAAGGCGCCGTAGGCGCCCACGGCCAGGCCGTGCTGGGCGTCGAGGAACACGATGTCGAGCAAGGGTGCTTCGCGTGACAGGTCTTCAAACTGTTTGCTCCAGGTCGCCCCGCCGTCGCCAGTGGCGAGGATCTGCGCATCGTGGCCGACGGCCCAACCGCGCTTGTCATCAAGGAAAAAAACGGCCGTCAGCAGCTGGCGGGTTGGCACACGGGCCTGGGTCCAGGTGCTGCCCTGGTCGTCAGAGAACAGGATATGGCCCCGGTCGCCGACCACGACCACACGCGTGCCTGCATGGGCAGCGTCGATCAACAGCCTTTGACTGGCCTTGGCCGATTCGGTGGAGTATTCATCGGCTGACGCAGCCTGCGCGCCTTGCCATCCACTCAGTGCAAGGGTGAGCGCTGCAGCGGCCGCTACCGGCCATCCAGCGCGCCTGCTCCATTTCCTCATGACTGCCCCCGATTGTATTTTTGTTGGGTGGGTCAATACCTTGCAGGACGCACAAATGCCCGCAATAGAGGCCTGCAAGGGCGTGCGGTGATCGTAACGGGAGGATTTGGCGGAGCACAACGGGCGGGGTGTTATGTTTTGTTATCGGCGCAGGACGAGCCGTTCGCGGGCAGAGGATTCAGCGCCTGCGGGCGAACACGACTCACCCGCAGGTGCTGCCTGTGCAGCGTAACAACGTCGGCAGTTGAAACCGTGGCCCTCAAGCGGGCCCCGGCGTCATGCCAGGCTTTTACTTACCACTTCATAGACGTCGCTGGAGAGCTCACCAGAAGCCAGAATCCGCTCCAGCTCACCCTTCATCAGGGCCTGGCGGGCGGCGTCGTATTTGCGCCAGCGGGTCAGCGGCGCCAACTGCCGGGAGGCGATCTGCGGGTTAAGGGCATTGAGCTCGATCACCAGATCCGCCAGGAAGCAATAACCGGAGCCATCGGCGGCATGGAAGTTGACCAGGTTCTGGCCGGCAAAGGCACCGACCACCGCGCGCACCTTGTTCGGGTTCTTCAGGGTGAACGCGGGGTGCTGCATCAACGCCTTCACCCGTGCCAGGCCCCCTGGCAAGGTACTGGCCGCCTGCACGCTGAACCATTGGTCCATGACCAGGGGGTTGTCCTTGAAGTGCTCTGCAAAGCTTTCCAGGGCCTTGGCGCGCTCGGCCTCGAAGGGTGAGTTCACCAGCACCGCCAGGGCCGTGAGGCGCTCGGTCATGTTGTCGCACTGCTCGAACTGCTCCAGGGTCGCTTGCAGCACCTGCGGTTCAGCGCTGAGCATCAGGTACGACAGGGCGATGTTCTGCAGGCTGCGGCGGGCAAAGTGCTCGGCAGAGGCAACGTACGCGGTGTCACGCGAGACCGCGCGGTTGGCCTGGTAACGCGTCCAGAGTGGCTCGAACAATTGCTCGGCAATTTGCCGGCGGGCGAACTCGCGGGCTGCGTGGATGGCGTCCACATCGGCCACCTGGCTGATCTCGGTCAGGTAGCCCTCCCCTGGCAGCGAGAGCATTTCGGCCACCATGGCAGCATCGAGCGAAGTGTCGCCCAGTACCGTAGCCAACGCCCTGACCAGACGCGGGTCCAGTTGCAGCGCCTGACCACGCTGGTGCTGGCCGATCAGCTCCTGCAGCACCTGCACGGCCAGTTGCTGACCGGCTTCCCAGCGGTTGAAGCCGTCGCTGTCGTGCTGCATCAGGAACATCAACTGGTCACGGTCGTACGGGAAGCTCAGCTTGACCGGGGCACTGAAACCGCGCAGCAGCGACGGCAACGGCCGTGCCTGGATGCCCTGGAAGACGAAAGTCTGCTCGGCCTCGGTCACCGACAGCACCCGGGTGCTGCCCACTGCCGAGGACTCGCCCGCCAATTGCAGCGGCAGGTCGTTGCCTTGGGCATCGAGCAGGCCCAGTTCGACCGGGATCACGAAGGGCAGCTTCTCGGCCTTGTCCGGAGTGGGTGGGCAGCTCTGGCGGAACGTCAGGCTATAGGTGAGCGCCGCTTCGTCGTAGGCGTCGGTCACTTCCAGGCGCGGCGTACCGGCCTGGCTGTACCAGCGCTTGAACTGCGTCAGGTCCACGCCGTTGGCGTCTTCCATGGCCTTGATGAAGTCGTCGGTGGTCACCGCCTGCCCATCGTGACGCTCGAAATACAGGTCGCTGCCCTGGCGGAAGCCTTCGGCCCCCAGCAACGTGCGCACCATGCGTACCACTTCCGAGCCTTTCTCGTACACGGTCAGGGTGTAGAAGTTGGAAATCTCGATGAAGCTGTCCGGGCGCACCGGGTGGGCCATGGGGCCCGCATCCTCGGCGAACTGATGGGTGCGCAGGTAGGCAACGTCCTCGATGCGCTTGACGGTGCGTGAATTCATGTCGGCACTGAATTCGGCATCGCGGAACACCGTGAAGCCTTCCTTGAGCGACAGCTGGAACCAGTCGCGGCAGGTAACGCGGTTGCCCGACCAGTTATGGAAGTACTCATGGGCCACCACGGCTTCGACCCGCTGGTGCGCGGCATCGGTGGCCGTCTCGGCGCGCGCCAGCACGCAGCTGGAGTTGAAGATGTTCAGGCCTTTGTTTTCCATGGCCCCCATGTTGAAGTCGTTGACCGCGACGATCATGAAGATGTCCAGGTCATATTCGCGGCCGTAGACCTCTTCGTCCCAACGCATGGACTTCTTCAGGCTGACCATAGCGTGGTCGCACTTGTCGATGTTCTCCGGCTCCACATAGATGCGCAGGGTCACATCACGGCCCGATTGGCGGGTGAAGGTGTCTTCCACGCACCACAGGTCGCCTGCGACCAGGGCGAACAGGTAGGCCGGCTTCATGAACGGGTCTTCCCAGGTCGCCCAGTGACGGCCGTCCTCGGCAGGGCCGCTGCCTACCGGGTTGCCGTTGGAGAGCAGCACCGGGTAGCGGTGCTGTTCAGCGATCACCGTGGTGGTGAAGATGCTCATCACATCGGGGCGGTCGAGGTAGTAGGTGATCTTGCGGAAACCCTCGGCCTCGCACTGGGTGCAGAACATCTTGCCGGACTTGTACAAGCCCTCGAGCGCCGTGTTGGTTTCGGGATGGATCCTGACGGTGGTGTCGAGGGTGAAGTGCTCTGCCCGTGGCTGAACGGTCAGGCTGCTTGCGTCGATCTGGTAGTCGCCTTCCTGCAAGGGTTCATCGTCCAGGGCGGCGCGCACCAGTTCGAGTTGCTGGCCGTCGAGCACCAGCGCAGGCAGGCCGCCCCCGTGCACCGGGTTGCGGCGCATGATCAGTTGCGCGTGGACCAGGGTGTGGTCTTCGAACAGCTCGAAGGTCAGGTGCGTCTCGTCGATCAGGTACTCAGGCGCCTTGTAGTCCTTGAGATGGATCACTTGCGGTTGTTCGGTACGCATCTGCAGGTCCCTTTTACTGGAGCACGGCCAACTGGTAGGCCGTGTACTTGCGAATATTGATCACACCGGTGTCGAAGATCAGGTACTGGCCCTTGATGCCCAGCAGCGTACCCTCCACGATCGGGTTCTTGTCCAGGTTGAAGCTGACCACTTTGGTCGGGTAAGCCTGGACCGGGTATGTCATGTGCACGACCTCGGCGTCGGTCAGAGGCTGAATCGCCTGCAGGCCGAAGCGCGCCTGCAGCTGGCCAAGCCCTTCGGCACATGCCTCCAGCACCTGATCGCGCAATGCCGGCAGGTCGAGCAGCTCGGCGTCACCCTTGAGCAGGGCGCGCCAATTGGTGCGGTCCGGCACCTGACTGCGCAGCAGGTCTTCGACCAGCCCGGACTGCTGCCGAGTGGCCACCCTGAGGATAGGCAAGGCCTGGCTGGCCCCCTGATCGAGCCAGCGGGTGGGCAGCTGGGTGGCGCGGGTGATACCGACCTTGATACCGGAGGAGTTGGCGAGGTAGACCACGTGGTCGGTCATGCAGAACTGCTCGCCCCAGGACGGATCGCGGCAGGTGCCTGCGTCGTAGTGGCAGCGCTCCGGAGCCATGATGCACATGTCGCACTGGGCCAGCTTGGTCATGCAGGGGTAGCAGTAACCCTGGCTGTAGCTGCTCTTGGTGCGCTTGCCGCAGTGGCTGCAATGGATGGCACCCAGGTATTGCAGGCGCAGCGGCTTGCCGATCAGGGGGTTGACCGGCACCAGGGTATCGCCTAGGCGAAAGCTGTATTGCACCACGGGGTCGGCCAGGCTGACGGCCATCTTGCTCAACGAGCCACGAGCGAGTTCGATCAATGTACCGAGTCCGACTTGAACAGGATGTTGGGGACGGGGGCGGATTTGGACGCGCATTCCTGCGGGCCCATGTAACCGGTGCGCTGGTCCTCGGGCAGGTTTTTCATCTCCCAGGCAATGACCGCTTGCAGGGACAGCTCTTTCTGCTCGGCAGTCAGCTTGCGGCCGTCCGACCATTTGCCGATTTCCACGGCCAGCTTCAGGCTCTCGTAGATTTCCGGGGTGATGTTTTCGATCATTTGCGCGAAAGTGGACATGTTGTCTCCTGATTCAAGCCGACAGTTTACGCCGGGAGAGCGCCCCACCCAAGAGCCCGGTCAGGCATCCGATGAGCAACCCTCCGACGTGCGCGGCGTTGGCGATCTGGCCCAGGCCCAGCGTGCCGACGACGCCGGTCAGGCACACCACCAGCCAGAGGAGCATCATCACCAGCACGCCCTTGGGCAGGTTGAAGTGCGGGTTCGGTGCCCGCCATTGGTACAGCCAGATGTGCCCGAGCAGGCCATAGAGCACGCCTGAAAGCCCACCGAACAGGCCAGGCCCTGTGGTGTAGTGCTGGGCCAGGTTCGATACCAGGCTGAACAGCGCGGTAAGCCCCAGCAGCGTCCATGGGCCCTGGCGCAATTCGATGCGCTTGCCCAGCTCCCAGAACCACAGGCTGTTCATGGCCAGGTGCAGCGCACCGAAATGCAGCAGCATCGGCGAGACCAGCCGCCACCATTGCCCGTGCGCCAGACCCTCGGCCAGCGGCGTGAAGTACAGGTAATCGCCCTGCACGTGAAAATCGAGAAACGTGAACCAGCCGATGGTGGTGAAGTTGTCGCCCAGGCCCGTAAGCCCGGCGACCACGAACGTCAGCAACAGCGTCAGGGCGGTGACCTTGCAGGCCTTGGCCTGGGCCAGCAGCGACGGCTGTGACATGTCCTGCCCCTGCTGGTCGGGTAGCGCGGCGTCAGGCTCGGCCTGCAGGTCGGCGTTGCCATCGGGGTAGCGCTGGTAGAGGTGCAACACCTCGTCAGCCAGGGCCTCAGGCGCCCAGAGTACCTGGTCCTCGCCCTTCTCGCTGACCCGGTGCGGCACCTGCAAGCGTTGCAGCATCTGCACGAAACCGCTGAGGTCGACCGTCAGCGGCAGGCGCATCACTTGGATAATGTTCATTGGCTAGCCTGTGGTCGGTCGACATCCACCCAGACGAACTTGCGGGGGTCGATACGGGTTTCATCGTCCAGCCTGTAGGCGACCAGCTTGCCGTACAGCACGGCGCTGTAGTCCAGGCAGGCCAGGTTGCTGCGAATCGGTGCGGGCCGGCCGCTGCGCCAGTAATGGCCAACAAACAGCATGGGCTCGTCCTCGGCATAGCGCAGCAACGCGCTTTTCTGGCTGTGGCTGAGCGGTGTGTTGGCCACCTCCGCCGGCAGCGCATCGGGCTGGAAAACGATATCGCCATAGGTCTGCGGATCATCTTCCCAGAACTTGGTGCGGAAGAACGCGCGGGTCAGGCCATCGCCACCGGTCAGGGTGAGGCCATCGGGCAGGCGCATGTCGGTGCCGCGCAGCAGGCGGTTGCAAACGTTGGCGGCAAAGCTGCCGCTCACCGCCGAGGCTTGGACGAAGTGGCGATCGACGCGCCCGTCGGGGTACTGGCGCCGCAGCGGCTCGATCAGGCTTGCATCCCAGCAGGCGTGGACCAGGCGGAAACGACCGGCATCGATGAACAGTGGCAGCGTCTGGAACCAGTCGAGAAACGCCTGCCAGTCCGCAGGGTGATTGGCGAACTGGGTGAGGGTTTCGTCGATGAGCCTGGCGTGGCGAGGGGTATGTTCGCGCACGAAGGCCTTGCCGCTGCCCGGCAGTGCCGGCGTCACCCAGCCCAGTGCACTGTATTCGTGGTTGCCCATGATGCAGTGCGCCTGCCCGGCGGCGACCATGTCGTGAACGATGTGCAGGGCTTGGCGGATACGCGGGCCGCGGTCCACGATATCGCCCAAGAACAGCGCCTGCCGCCGAGGGTGGCGCCAGACGCCGGCAATGCGCTGGTAACCGAGGGCATCGAGCAAGCGCTCAAGGGTCAAGGCACAGCCGTGAACGTCACCGATGATGTCGAAACTGCGCGCCGGATCCAGCATCAGTCGTCCCTGCCCCCCAGGCGGCTGCCCCAGCCAAGCTTGGTGCGGCAGACTTCGTAGTAGTTGTGGTCCAGCGGGTGGATCAGGCGCAGCTTCTGGGGCTTCTTGCTCACCGTGATGGTGTCACCGGGTGCGCAGGTGAAGTGGTTCTGACCGTCGCACGACACCTGCGGGTAGATCTGCAGGTCCTTGGCCACCACGATCTTCAGTTCGCTGTTGCCATCGACGACGATCGGCCGCCCAGACAAGGTGTGCGGGTACATGGGCACGATGACGATTGCATCAAGCTTGGGGTGCATGATCGGGCCGCCGGCGGACAAAGCGTAGGCCGTGGAGCCGGTCGGGGTGGCGACGATCAGGCCGTCGGCCTTCTGGCTGCAGACGAACTGGCCGTCGATGTAGATCTCGAATTCGATCATGCGGGTGGACTTGCCTGGGTGCAGGACCACGTCGTTGAGCGCATCACCCTGGCCGATCGCCTCCTGGTGACGGCGCACTTCGGCTTGCAGTAGGAAACGGTTCTCGACCAGGTAGTGACCATCGAGCACTTCGGAGACTTTCTCTTCCAACTCATCCGGACGAATGTCGGTAAGAAAGCCCAGGTTGCCCCGGTTGATGCCCAGTACCGGGATATTATGCCGCGCCAGGGCACGCGCAGCGCCCAGCAGGCTGCCGTCGCCGCCGACCACGATGACCAGGTCACAGACCTCGCCCAGCAGCTTGCGGGTGGAGGTCTGCAGCCCATGGCCCGGCAGGACTTCACCGATGGTGTCTTCGAGGATCACGTGCAAGTGGCGCTCGAGGAGGAATTTTTTCAGTCGGCGGATGGTGTCCAGCACCTGCGAGCTGCCGAGACGACCGATGATACCGATATTGCGAAATTGCTCCATGGGGCTCCTGCAAGGCTCTGCGACGGGTGACGATGCAGCGATTATGGGCGAACCACGAAGCAGCGGCAAACCGGCTATGCTCGCAGGATGATGCCATTTCCTTCGCTCGTGCACCTGCCCCGGCTATTACAGCGCCCTGCGGTGCGTGACCTTGCCTGGACCCTGCTCTCGCCGCCGCTGCTCGAGCGCGCAGGCTGCCCCCAGCGCCACCCGCTGGCAGGCAGCCTCTGGATCGAACGGCCGCAGGCATTGCAGGCCTGGTTGTACGGGCTGGACATTGATGACACGCCCTTGCAGCACTGGCTCAAGGGCCTTGGCAGTCGCCGCCTTGGGCTGTATTACGAGCGCCTGTGGCAATTTGCGTTGCAACAGGCGCCCGGCGTGGAACTGTTGGCGGCCAACTTGGCTATCCGTGAAGACGGCCGGACCCTGGGCGAGCTGGATGTGGTGCTGCGTGATCGCGACGGGGTGCATCACCTGGAGCTGGCCATCAAGCTGTACCTGGGCCCCGAGCGCTTTGGTACCGACCCGGGCGGCTGGCTAGGGCCTGGCTGCCACGATCGCCTGCAAGCCAAGCTGGAACACATCCGCCGCCACCAGTTGCCCATGTCGGCCAGCACCCAGGGCCGTACCGCCCTTGAGCGGCTCGACCTGCCCCCGGTGCAGGCCAGCATGTGGATGGGGGGCTACCTGTTCTACCCGGCGCTGGCCCCGAGCGAGGCGCCACTGGGTGTACACCCCCTGCACCTGCGTGGCCGCTGGTTGCATCGCAAGGACTGGATCAGCGCACCCGGCGCGCATTGGCAACCGCTGGTGCGCAGTGCCTGGCTCGCCCCCGCACGGTGTGCGGCCTGCGAGGTCTGGAGCGCAGCTCAGTTCGCCGCCTGGCTGCACTTGCTGGCACCCGATGCGCCTGCGCAATTGCTGGTCAATGTGCAGCGGCAGCAGGACGGCAGCTGGCAAGAGATAGAGCGGGTGTTTCTGGTTGCTGATCAGTGGCCGGGCGACTTGGCCCTGTGACCTCAGATCCCGCTCATGGGCGGCAACATATTTTTCACCGACCTAGAGCAATGATACAGCCTGGGTAAACCGTAAACTGGACCTGAGCGCCACCAAGAGCGCCACCCCACCGACCGATGAGGAACAAGCATGGTTTCGAGCACCCCGGCGCGCCATTACGCGCGCGTGTCCATTGTCCTGCACTGGCTGATGCTGGTACTGCTGGCCGCTGTCTATGCCTGTATCGAGTTTCGCGGAATCTTCCCGCGCGACAGTGCAGAGCGCAACCTGATGAAAGACCTGCATTTCATGTTGGGCCTGAGCGTATTCGTGCTGGTGTGGCTGCGCCTGGCCATGCGCGTGCTTCATCGCGCGCCGCCCATATCCCCTAAACCTCCGGCCTGGCAAACCGGGCTGGCCCATCTGGTTCACCTGCTGCTCTACCTGCTGATGATCGGCATGCCGCTGGCCGGCTGGTTGATCCTCAGCGCCGCCGACAAACCGGTGCCGTTCTATGGCCTGGAGTTGCCGCACCTGATCGGCCCTGATCTGGACCTGGCCAAGTTCATCAAGGGCTGGCATGAGCGTATCGGCACCTGGGGCTACTGGCTGATCGGACTGCATGCACTGGCCGGCCTTTATCATCACTATGTCAAACGCGACAATACGTTGTTGCGCATGCTGCCTTACAAGTAACCCCGGCGGCCCTGCAAACCGCCGGTATGGACGAACACCAGGCGAGTGCCGGGCGCGAACAGCCCGGCTTCGACCTGAGCCTTGAGCGCAAGCAATGCCTTGCCGGTGTAGAGCGCCTCGAAAGGAACGCCGGCCTGCTGCTCGCAGTCGGCGATGAAGGCCAGCAGTTGATCGTCGAACTTGCCGAAGCCGCCCAGGCTGGCGCTGTGCAGGCGGTAGCCCTGCGTGCCGGCAAGTGCCGCCACGGTCTCGGCCACGCCATAGTGCTCGGGTACGGCCAGCGCCCCATGCACGGCATGGGCCCCTGATTCGGCCAGCACCAGGCCCGCCAGCGTGGTGCCCGTGCCAGCGGCCAACCACCAGGCGTCATAGTCCGACCAGCCCAGCGTCGCAAGCTGCGCGTGCAATTGAGTCACGATCGACGCGCACCCCTGCGCACCGGCCTGCCCGCCTCCGCCTTCGGGGATGCAGTGCCAGCCGGGATAGTGCGTGTGCCAAGGCGTCCAGAAACCCGCCTCGTTACGACCACGGTAGCCCTCGTAGCCCAGCCAGTGCAGTTGCATGCCCATGGCCTGCAAATCCTGCACGGTGGGTGTTTGGCGTGGATGACCCCGCAGCAGGCCGGCCGTGGCCAGGCCCAAGCGCTTGCCGGCAGCGGCCAGAGCATGCAGGTGGTTGGAATGGTTGCCGCCCAGGCTCACCAGGCCGGGGGCCTTGGCATCGAGCGCCTGTTCCAGATGGTGGCGCAGCTTGAACCACTTGTTGCCGCTGACCAGGGGGTCGATCAGGTCAAGGCGCAGGATGGCAGCCTCGACCTGGGCCTTCGCCAGCCAGGGCAATGTCAGGCGTTGCAGAGGGGCCAAGGGGAGTTCGACAGGCATGGGCGCCAGTCTATCAGCAGAGCATCTGGCGCGGGCGGTGAATCAAAGCTGCGCCGCCAACCTCGACCCCTGGTCGATCGCCCGCTTGGCGTCGAGCTCTGCCGCCACGTCAGCACCGCCGATCAGGTGTACCGACTGCCGCGCAACCACCAGCCCGTCCTGCAATTCGCGCAGCGGGTCCTGGCCTGCGCAGATCACCACGTTGTCCACCGCCAGCACCTGCGGCTCGCCGCCGCCAATGCGCACGTGCAGGCCCGCGTCATCAATGGCCAGGTACTCGACCCCATTGAGCATCTTCACCTGCTTGTTCTTCAAGCCGGTACGGTGGATCCAGCCAGTGGTCTTGCCCAGGCCGTCCCCCACCTTGGAGGTCTTGCGCTGCATCAGGTACACCTGCCGGGCAGGTGGGTGGGGCTGGGGTGTGATACCGGCCACACCGCCGCGGGCTTCGAGGTGGGTGTCGATACCCCACTCCTTCCAGAACGCTTCGCGGTCCAGGCTGGTGGACACGCCCTGATGCACCAGGTATTCGGATACATCGAAACCGATGCCCCCTGCGCCGATCACAGCCACTGTCTTGCCCACAGGCTTACGCTCGAGCAGCACATCCAGGTAGCTGAGCACCTTGGGGTGCGCGATCCCCGGGATCGCCGGTGCACGGGGCAGGATGCCGGTCGCGAGGATGATGTCGTCATAGCCGCCGGCCACAAGCGCTGGCACGTCGACGCGCGTGTTCAAGCGCACGTCGACGCCAGTGCTGCGCAGCTTGTTGCGAAAATACCGCAGGGTCTCGTTGAATTCCTCCTTGCCTGGCACGCGCTTGGCAACATTGAACTGACCGCCAATTTCGCTGGCCGATTCGAACAAGGTCACCACATGGCCACGCTCGGCAGCCACCGTTGCAGCGGCAAGGCCTGCTGGGCCGGCGCCCACGACGGCAATGCGCTTGGCCATGCGCACGGGCAGGTAGTTGAGTTCGGTTTCATGGCAGGCCCTTGGGTTTACCATGCAACTGGTCAGCTTGCCGCCAAACGTATGGTCCAGACACGCCTGGTTGCAGCCGATACAGGTATTGATTTCATCAGCACGCCCGGCGGCAGCCTTGTTGACGAAGGCAGGATCGGCCAGGAACGGACGGGCCATGGACACCATGTCCGCATCCCCTTCGGCCAGCACCGCCTCGGCCACTTCTGGCGTATTGATACGGTTGGTGGTGATCAAAGGAATACCCACTACCCCGCGCAACTTGGCGGTGACCTTGCTGAAGGCTGCACGCGGCACCTTGGTGGCGATGGTGGGAATGCGCGCCTCGTGCCAGCCAATACCGGTATTGATCAACGTTGCCCCCGCCTGCTCGATGGCCTTGGCCAGGGTCTGGATCTCGTCCCAAGTGCTGCCGCCTTCGACCAGGTCGAGCATCGAAAGGCGGAAGATGATCATGAAGTTAGGGCCCACCGCGCGGCGCACCCGGCTGACGATTTCCACGGCCAGGCGCATGCGATTGTCGTAGCTGCCGCCCCAACGGTCGGTGCGATGGTTGGTGTGGGCGGCGAGGAACTGGTTGATGAAATAGCCTTCCGAGCCCATGACCTCGACACCGTCGTAACCAGCTTTCTGCGCAAGCAGCGCGCAGTGGGCGAAGTCGGCAATCTGCTTTTCGATCCCCGCCTCGTCCAATTCCCGCGGCTTGAACGGGTTGATCGGCGCTTGAATGGCGCTTGGCGCCACCTGGCGCGGGCTGTAGGCATAGCGCCCGGCGTGAAGGATCTGCAGGCAAATCTTGCCCCCTGCGGCGTGCACCGCCTCGGTGACGATACGGTGCTGCTCGGCTTCGGCTTCGGTGCTGAGTTTGGCGGCGCCTGCGTAAACACCGCCTTCATCGTTGGGTGCAATGCCACCGGTGACCATCAGCCCTACGCCGCCCTGCGCCCGTTCGGCAAAATAGGCAGCCATGCGCTCGAACCCGCCTGGGCGTTCCTCAAGCCCCGTGTGCATGGAGCCCATCAGGGTACGGTTGCGCAACGTGGTGAAGCCCAGGTCCAGCGGGGCCAGCAGGTGCGGGTAGCGAGTGTCGGTCATGGTTCGGCTTCTCTGGTGATCACGGTAAACGGGCATTGCGCCCTGAGGCGGCCCTGTCGTTATATGAAGCAGACAGTAAACAGCCGTTTGAACCGGCTCAATGACCAGAACTGACAAGTTATTGATCATCCCGAACAGCGCGTCTACCCTAAGGCTCCTTCATGCCCATTGCCTTGTAGCGTTTCATGAAAAAATTTCTGACAAGTGCCCTGCTGCTGGGGGTGATCGCCGCCCTGTGTGGTTACGCCTTCTGGACCCAACAGCGCCCACAGGGGCACTACCTGTCCGATCTGCGCATCGAGCTGGCAGTCAACCACGGGCAACCCGGCGAGCATGGCAACCTGCTGGGCGTCGAGCCGCTGCTGTACCCAGGGGACTACCAGGACCTGCAACGCCTGCACCGCAAACTTGCCGCCTACCTCGAGCAGGCGCGCACGCTAGGCCTGATCACGCCTCGCACCGTGGTGGTATTGCCTGAGCACATCGGTACCTGGCTGTGGGCACGTGGCGAGAAAAACGCGTTCTACCAGGTGACCCAGCAGCGTGAAGCACTGCAATGGTTCGAACTGAGTAACCCGCTCCGCTATGGCTGGGCCATGCTTGCGGCCGAGGGCGATGACCGACGGGCCGATGCCCATCTGCGCATGAAGGCCGATCAGATGGCAGCCGATTACCAGCAGGTGTTCGGCGGCTTGGCCAAGGAATTCGGCGTCACCCTGGTAGCTGGCTCGATCGTGCTTCCGCAGCCCTATGTCAGCGAGGGTGCATTGCACCCCGGGCGCGGGCCGCTGTTCAACAGCAGCGTGGTATTCGCCGGTGACGGTAACATCCTGGGCCAACCCCAGCGCCAGCACTATCCGGACAGCGAGAACAGGCGGTTCATCCACCCTGGTGTGGACCAGCCTCTGCAGGTGCTGCACACGCCTGCGGGGCGGCTTGGGGTATTGGTGGGGAGCGACAGCTGGTATCCGGAAAATCACCAGCAGCTGCTGGCCCAATCGGTCGAACTGGTGGCCATCCCTGCCTTTCTGAGCGGCAGGCACAGCTGGTTGACACCCTGGCGCGGCAATCGCCACCAGCCTGTCAGCACGCACTTGCCCGTCAAGCGTGGCGAGGTCAGCGAGCAAGAGGCCTGGCACCGGCTGACCGCGCCTGTCGGTCATCAGGTGAGCAGTGTGAGCGTCTTCATGCGCGGCCAGTTCTGGGAGCAAGGCGCCGATGGGCAAGGATTTGCCTGGCAAGCCGGCGACCTGTTGACCGGGCCACCCAGCCCAGGTGCCCGCTTGCTGAATATATGGCTCTAGCACCATGAGCCGCCCGCAGGTAAGGCTGGGCGACCTGTCGGTAGGCTTCGTGCAACCCTTGGCGGACGCGATTCGACGGCTGGGCCACGACCCTGCACCCTTGCTCGAACGCTATGGCCTGGACACGGCGCGGCTGGCCCAGGCCAATGCGCGCCTGTCGATACCGCGCTACATGCACCTGGGCCACGCCGCCATCGCATTGTGCGCCGAACCTGCACTGGGTTTGCAGATTGGCCAGTTGAGCCGGCTGGCCCATACCGGGCTGGCCGGGGTCACGGCAGCGCAAGCGCCAACCCTGGGCGAGGCGGCGCGCACCTTGCTGCGCTTCGAGCCGCTGTACGCCTCCAACTATCGAGGCCAGTCCACTTACTGCGAAGATGGCGAAGGCGCCTGGCTGCGTTTTTACTCCATCAGCCCGTACAACGCCTATAACCGCTTTGTGGTCGACTCGCTGCTCGCCGGCTGGCTGGCCCAGCTGGGCGACCTGGTCGGTACGCCAGTGGTGGCCGAGCGCGTGGACATCGAGTTTGCAGCCCCAAGCTACGCCCCCCTCTATCAGCCCCTGTGCAGCGCGCCGGTCCGCTTTGCCGCCGAGTGCAACCAGTTGCGCCTGAGCCGCGCCACGCTGCAACTGCCAAACCCCAGGCATTGCCCCAGCACCTGGCATCAACTGCTGACCGTAAGCGAGGCACACATGCAGCAGCTGACGCGCGTGCGTAGCCTGGGCGAACGCATCACCCACCTGCTCGGGCCGCTGCTCAATGGGGGACGTGAGCCGGAGCTCGACGAAATTGCCCTGCAGCTTCAACTGCCGCCCTGGACGCTGCGGCGCAGGCTGGCAGAAGAAGGCACGCGTTTTCGTGACCTGTTGAACGGCACGCGGCGTGACCTGGCCGAGACCTACATCCGCGATACCCAGTTGAGCTTCGGCGAAATCGCCTACCTGCTGGGGTTCGCTTCGGCAGAGGCCTTCCAGCGCGCGTTTAAGCGCTGGACTGGCCTTACGCCTGGCACGTACCGCCGCACGCAGCGACGCGGGGACTAGAGTTCGGTTGCGTCTTCTGCCGGTTCGGGCGTGTCCATCTCGTGGGCCTGAAATTCCAGTAGCTCTTCCTGGTAATCGTCCATCTTCCTGCGTCCTTATCCGAATACGGGTTGCTGAGTTCGTCGGCACCTTAGCGGTGACATGACATGGGGGTGACGTGACGATGCTTTTCGCGCCGTGCGCACTCTTGTATCAGGAACATGGACCTGTGGACGGGCGCGTTCGTTTAATCCAATACGTCCCTAACACGGACCGACGCGGCGCGCGCTTGCAACAATGGTTCGGTAATCGCCCAGAAACTGCCTTGACCACTGCGCCCATGGCCCGGCTTGCGGCAAGCTAGCTCACGTTCATCCCCCATCAAGCGCCAGCCAGTGCTGGGCGCATCGTGCACTGCACGATGGCATTTTTAAAAGCATCGACGGGAGCTACGCCTTGATCGACAAGACCCATGCAACCATTGCCAGCGCCGTGGCGGGCATCACCGATGGCTCGACCCTGCTAGTCGGCGGCTTCGGTACCGCTGGCATGCCCTCTGAGCTCATAGACGGGTTGATCGCCACGGGTGCACGCGACCTGACCATCATCAGCAACAATGCTGGCAACGGCGACACCGGCCTCGCTGCATTGCTCAAGGCCGCACGCGTGCGCAAGATCATCTGTTCGTTCCCGCGCCAATCCGACTCGTATGTTTTCGACGCCTTGTACCGGGCTGGCAAGATCGAGCTGGAGGTCGTACCGCAAGGTAACCTGGCCGAGCGCATTCGCGCGGCAGGCTCTGGCATCGGCGCCTTCTTTTCACCCACCGGCTATGGCACCTTGCTCGCCGAAGGCAAGGAAACGCGGGAGATCGACGGTCGCCAGTACGTACTGGAGATGCCGTTGCATGCCGATTTCGCCTTGATCAAGGCGCACAAGGGTGATCGCTGGGGCAACCTGATCTACCGCAAGGCCGCCCGCAATTTCGGACCGATCATGGCCATGGCTGCCAAGACTGCAATCGTCCAGGTCGACCAGATCGTCGCGCTGGGTGAGCTGGACCCGGAGCATATCGTCACACCGGGCATCTTCGTGCAACGCGTGGTGGCGGTCCCGGACGCCGCCCATCCAATCACCCATTCTGAGGCCCGTCCATGACCATCACCCAACGACGCTCGCGTGAGGCAATGGCCCAGCGCGTTGCAGCCGACATCGAGGAAGGTGCCTACGTCAACCTGGGTATCGGCGCACCCACCCTGGTCGCCAACTACCTGGGCGACAAGGAAGTGTTCCTGCACAGTGAAAATGGTGTACTGGGCATGGGCCCAAGCCCTGCGCCAGGCGAGGAGGACGATGACTTGATCAACGCTGGCAAGCAGCATGTGACGCTGCTGACCGGTGGCGCCTATTTCCACCATGCCGATTCATTTTCGATGATGCGCGGTGGGCACTTGGACATCGCCGTGCTCGGCGCTTTCCAGGTTTCCGTAAACGGCGACCTGGCTAACTGGCACACCGGCGCCGAGGGGTCGATCCCGGCAGTGGGCGGCGCGATGGACCTGGCCACCGGCGCCCGACAGGTGTTCGTGATGATGGACCACCTGACCAAAACCGGCGAAAGCAAACTGGTGAGCAAATGCACCTACCCGCTGACAGGCATTGGTTGCGTGAGCCGCATCTACACGGACCTCGCGGTAATGGACGTGACACCAGCGGGGCTCGAAGTGGTCGAGATTTGCGCGCAAATCACGTTCCAAGCGCTGCAAGAACTCAGCGGCGTGCCGGTGATCGACCGGTCTGTCAAACCTGGCTAGGGCCTGGCCGCCTCGACGCCCGAATCGTGGCGGCACCGGCCCTGCAGACTCATGGCGTCGAGGGCTGGCCTTGAGGGGCCGTTTGATCCTGCGAAGCTGGCGTGACCGGCTCAGCCTGCTGCACCTCGATGGGTGCTGCATCGGCGGGAGGCGCGACGGGCTGCGAGCTCAGTTGATCCCCACTGGCAGGTGCCTGGACAGTCTGCTGGTCGGGCGCGAACGCGGCGGGTGAGGCACCGTCCTTGGGGGCCGTGTCTGGCGCAGCCGGTGCAGCCTCGACCGGTACCGGCGCCGGGCTGGCCGCAGCCTGCTCCGGCAAGCCCAGTTCCACCGCAGGCTTTTCGGTCTTCGGCGCGGGTTGTTCGGCCTTGGGCTGGCTCAACGATTGCGCCTTGGGCTTGGGCTTGGGCAGGTAACTTTCCACCAACGCGAAGTAGCGGTCGTAAAACTGCGCGGCCGTGACTGTCTCACTGGCGACTTTCACCATCGAGTCATCGCTCGAGCCAATCGGCATCGACACCGAACCCAGCACCCCTACGCCCAAGCTTGCCGATGTATTGGACTTTTTCAGGGCATAGCGGTCCTGCAGGGCATTGGCGAACATGGTCGAGTGCTGTTCGTCGCTCGCATCCGGGGCACACGTGACGTTGAAGCTGATCTGCAGGTGGTTATCGCTGTTCTGCTGGAAGCTCTTGTTGCCGACCACCTGGTTGGGGCCGCTGCTGGTGATGATATAGCCTTGGCTGAGCAACGCACGGCGGGCCGCTTCGCAGGAGTTGGCATCACCTACGGGAAAGCTGCGCGAGAACGTGCCTGAGTCATCGAAGTTCTCATGCTCGTACACCGCAGGTTTCTTGGACGCACAACCGCTCAGTACGGCCAACAGGGCGGCCAGCACGAGCGCACCAGAAACGGAAGATCTTGTCATCGAGGGTTCCGGGTATTTCAAGAAGGTGCCTATTGTGCAACACAGCAGCCAGGTACAGGAACCACTGGTTGGTGAAGTACCCGCAAGGTTTCATGCAGGCGGCAAGGTAAATACGGCAAACGCCAAAAACGCAAAAAGCGACCCGAAGGTCGCTTTCACGTAGCGCCAAGGTGTTCAAAGGCCCTTGGAGCGAAGATGGCGCAGCGGACGGGACTCGAACCCGCGACCCCCGGCGTGACAGGCCGGTATTCTAACCGACTGAACTACCGCTGCGTATCATTCAGGCTTACGCCCGATTGAAACTTGGGTCTACCCACCAGATAAGCTGGGGGAAGGCATGAAAAACGGTGCAATGACCATTCGTTCATGGGTGCCTCAAGGTGTTCTAGGGACCTTGGAGCGAAGATGGCGCAGCGGACGGGACTCGAACCCGCGACCCCCGGCGTGACAGGCCGGTATTCTAACCGACTGAACTACCGCTGCGTATCGTTCAGGCTTGCGCCCGATTGAAACTGGGTCAGCCCAAGGTGCTGGACCTTGTGGCTTCAGACCGGCGACAAGCACCCATCTGTTAATCAAAATGGCGCAGCGGACGGGACTCGAACCCGCGACCCCCGGCGTGACAGGCCGGTATTCTAACCGACTGAACTACCGCTGCGCAGTGCATTCCTCTCTGGCTGTTAGCTTCTTGCGAAGCCTTGAGCGTCAGGAACATCTCAGGAAGTGGTGGGTGATGACGGGATCGAACCGCCGACCCTCTGCTTGTAAGGCAGATGCTCTCCCGGCTGAGCTAATCACCCTCGCGATGTAACGTGTTGCGTTTGCTTCGCTGAGGCCGCGAAATTTACGCAGGTGACGACGCTAAGTCAATAGCCCTGTTGAGTTTTTTTCCAACTCGCAGGTGCGGCTAACGCTAACCCAGTGCAAAGCCGAGCACACCTTGATTTGTGCCCAGCCAAGCCCGGGCACGAAAAAGGGACCTTGCGGTCCCCTCCTCTTCTGGTCTGTCCAAAAGGGCCTTCAGGTGTAAATCATCTTGCGGGTCATGCCGCCGTCGACCACGAACTCCTGACCGGTCACGAACGCTGCTTGCCGGGACAGCAGCCAGGCGACCATCGCTGCAACGTCCTCGACGGTGCCCACGCGACCGGTGGGGTGCTGGGCGTGGTCAGCATTGCTCAACGGCTCGGCACGGCGCTGAGAGGGATCCCGGGCATCGATCCACCCCGGGCTCACGGCGTTGACACGAATCTCCGGGCCCAGGCTGATGGCCAGCGCATGGGTGAGTGCCACAAGGCCCCCTTTGCTGGCGGCATAAGCTTCAGTGTCAGGCTCGGACTGCCGCGCCCGCGTGGACGTCAGGTTGACGATGGCGCCATTGTGCGCGCGCAGGTAAGGCGCACAGTGCTTGGCCAGCAGCATCGGGCCATTGAGATTGACGGCCAGCACGCGGTTCCATTGAGCCAGGCTCAGGCTTTCAAGCGTCTGGCTGTGGGGGTTGGCAATCGCAGCATTGCACACCAGCGCGTCAAGCCTGCCGAATTGCCCGAGCACCTCGGACACCCCGGCACTGACCTGGGACTCATCTGCCACATCCATGGTGATGAACCAGGCGTTATCCCCCAGGGCCTTGGCCGCTTTCGCCCCCCGCTGGCGGTCGAGGTCACTGAGCACCACCTGCCAACCTTCGCAGATCAGCCAGGCGGCGATGCCAAGGCCGATACCGCGCGCAGCACCGGTGACCAAAGCGACCCGGCCGTTGTGGCCGGGCGTGTTGAGACCAATTTCGATCACAATGCCGCCAGTCCACGCGCCAGGTCGGCCTGCAGATCCGCCACGTCCTCCAAGCCCACGGCCACACGAATCAGGCTGTCGCGGATGCCGGCAGCCGCACGTTCCTGGGGCGTCAGGCGGCCGTGGGAGGTGGTGGCCGGATGAGCGATGGTGGTCTTGCTGTCACCCAGGTTGGTGGTGATCGAAACGACCCGGGTAGCATCGATGAAGCGCCAGGCCCCTTCCTTGCCGCCCTTGACTTCGAAGCTCACCACAGCGCCGAAGCCACTCATCTGGCGCTTGGCCAATTCGTGCTGCGGATGGCTCGGCAGGCCGGCGTAATGCACTTTTTCGATGCCGTCCTGCTGTTCCAGCCATTGCGCCAGTGCCTGAGCACTCTCGCAATGGGCCCGCATACGCAGGCGCAGCGTCTCCAGGCCTTTGGTGAATACCCACGCGTTGAATGGGCTGAGCGTCGGGCCTGCCGTACGCAGGAAACCGACCACTTCCTTCATCTGTTCGGCACGGCCTGCCACTGCACCGCCCATGCAGCGGCCCTGGCCATCGATGAACTTGGTGGCGGAGTGGAAGACGATGTCGGCACCGAGTTTGAGCGGTTGCTGCAAGGCCGGCGTGCTGAAGCAGTTGTCCACCACCAGCATGGCCCCACGGGCATGGGCGATTTCGCTGAGCGCAGCGATATCGACCAGTTCGGCCAGTGGGTTGGACGGCGACTCGACGATCAGCAGCTTGGTATTGGCCTGTATGGCCTGCTCCCAGCCGGCAAGATCGACCAACGGCACGTAGTCCACCTGCAAGCCAAAGCGCTTGAAATACTTCTCGAACAGGCTGATGGTCGACCCGAACACGCTCTGAGAGACCAGTACGTGATCGCCTGCACTGCACAGCGACATGACCACGGCCAGAATCGACGCCATGCCGGTGGAGGTGGCCACGGCCTGCTCGGCACCTTCCATCGCCGCCAGGCGCTCTTCGAATGCCCGTACGGTCGGATTGGTATAGCGCGAATAGACATTGCCCGGGGTTTCACCGGCAAAACGCGCAGCCGCATCGGCAGCCGTACGGAACACGTAGCTGGAGGTCAGGAACAGCGCTTCGCTGTGCTCGGCCTCCGGTGAACGGCACTGACCGGCGCGCACTGCCAGGGTGTCGAAGCCGACACCCTCCAGGTCGCTGTCCAGTCGCCCGGCATCCCATTGATCGGTCATGCCATCGCTCCCTGAAATCAGTTGTTGTAGAGGTCGATGATTGCGCTGACCGCCTGCGTCTTGACCTTGGCCAGGTCATTGCGGGCCTGCTCGATGCGGTCAAGGTAGGCTTCGTCGATATCGCCAGTGACGTACTCACCGTTGAATACCGCGCAATCGAAGTGCTCGATCTTGATCTTGCCGCCACCGACCGAATCGATCAGGTCAGGCAGGTCCTGGTAGACCAGCCAGTCGGCGCCAATCAACTCGGCCACCTGCTCGGTGGTACGGTT
Source organism: Pseudomonas parafulva (assembly GCF_002021815.1). NCBI lineage: Bacteria > Pseudomonadati > Pseudomonadota > Gammaproteobacteria > Pseudomonadales > Pseudomonadaceae > Pseudomonas > Pseudomonas parafulva. Next base: position 1,490,379 of record NZ_CP019952.1, on the reverse strand, counting down.
GTGGGCGATCAGTTCGTGAGCGCTCGGCATGTCGATGCCGTAGACGTTGGGGTAGCGCACTGCAGGGGCTGCGGAGCAGAAATAGACATTCTTGGCGCCGGCCTCGCGCGCCATCTGGATGATCTGCTTGCAGGTGGTGCCGCGCACGATGGAGTCGTCAACCAGCATGACGTTCTTGCCGCGGAACTCAAGCTCGATGGCATTGAGCTTCTGGCGGACCGACTTCTTGCGGGCAGCCTGGCCCGGCATGATGAAGGTGCGGCCGATGTAGCGGTTCTTGACGAAGCCTTCGCGGAATTTCACGCCCAGGTGGTTGGCCAACTCAAGCGCGGCAGTGCGGCTGGTGTCCGGAATAGGGATGACCACGTCGATGCCGTGGTCCGGGCGTTCGCGCTGGATCTTGTCGGCGAGCTTCTCGCCCATGCGCAGACGCGCCTTGTACACCGAGACACCGTCCATGATCGAGTCCGGGCGAGCCAGGTAGACGTGTTCGAAAATGCAGGGTTGCAGTTTCGGGGCCTCGGCACACTGCTTGGTGTACAGCTGACCTTCTTCGGTGATGTAGACCGCCTCGCCTGGCGCCAGGTCGCGAATCAGGGTGAAGCCGAGCACGTCGAGCGCAACGCTTTCCGAAGCAATCATGTACTCCACGCCTTCGTCGGTGTGGCGCTGACCGAAGACGACCGGGCGGATACCGTTGGGATCGCGGAAACCGACGATGCCGTAGCCGGTGATCATGGCAACGACAGCGTAACCGCCGACGCAACGGCTGTGTACATGGGAGACCGCGGCGAACACGTCCTCTTCGGTAGGCTGCAACTTGCCGCGCACGGCCAGCTCATGGGCGAATACGTTGAGCAGCACTTCGGAATCGGAGTTGGTGTTGACGTGACGCAGGTCCGACTCGTAGATCTCCTTGGCCAACTGCTCGACGTTGGTGAGGTTGCCGTTGTGGGCCAGGGTGATGCCGTATGGCGAGTTGACGTAGAACGGCTGGGCCTCGGCGGAGGTCGAGCTGCCCGCCGTCGGGTAGCGCACATGGCCGATGCCGATGCTGCCCACCAGGCGTTGCATGTGGCGCTGCTGGAACACATCGCGCACCAGGCCATTATCCTTGCGCAGGAACAACCGGCCGTCATGGCTGGTCACGATACCGGCAGCGTCCTGGCCGCGGTGCTGGAGGACCGTAAGCGCGTCATACAGCGCCTGATTGACGTTCGACTTACCGACGATACCGACGATGCCACACATGCGACGCAACCCCTACTTTGATGAAACTTGAGTGAATAGCGCTCAAGGCCGGGTCGGCCCGAGCAGCTGCTCCTTGAACGGAAGATCAGACGGCGTACTGATCGCTCCGCCGGACATCCATTGGCTGGTGAAGCCCACAACCAGGTTTTTGGACCAGTCGGCTACCAGTAGAAACCGAGGTATCAGGCGAGACTCCTGCCACCACGTGTCTTGTTGAACCGGCCCCAGGCTCAGCAGCCCGAGTGCCACGACCACCAGCAGGCCGCCCCTGGCGGCGCCGAAGACCATGCCCAGAAAACGATCGGTGCCCGACAGGCCGGTGACACGAATCAGTTCGCCGATGAGAAAGTTGAGCATCGCCCCCACCAGCAAGGTGGCGACGAACAGGATACCGCAGCCTGCGATCACGCGCATGGAGGGCGTCTGGATATAGCTTTCCAGGTACACCGAAAGCGAGCCACCGAACATCCACGCCACCGCACCGGCAATGATCCAGATGAGCAAGGACAGGGCTTCCTTGACGAAGCCGCGTTTGAGACTGATCAGTGTGGAGACGGCGATGATCGCAATGATCGCCCAATCAACCAGGGTAAATGCCACGGTGCTGCCTGCAGATCGTTGAGGCGGCGGATTTTACCAGAGCGACGAGTGCTTGGGTAAGCGGAATGTCAGTGGATGATCCAGCCAGCACAGCAAGCCTGCTGGGCACCGCCCGCAGGCTCGCTGCCTGGCACGGGACGGCGATGCCGCCCCTCGCCTTCAGCTGCGTTCCGGCTGGAAGCGCACGACAAAGCCCTTGAGGCTGTTCTGGCGGTTGATGGCATCGCGGGTGCGCTCGGCGTCGGCACGCTCGATAAGCGGGCCGACATACACCCGGTTCATGCCACCGGCCGCACGGATATAGGCGTTGTAGCCTTGGCTACGCAAGGTCTGCTGGAGCTTCTCGGCGCCTGCCCGGTTGGACAGGCTCGCCAACTGGATCGACCAACTGACCGGCAGGCCGTTGGCGTCGAGTTTGGACGACGCGGCAGCTTTGGTCGACGTCGCAGTTGGCGCAGAAGCGGCCGGCGCCTTGGGCTCGGCCTTGGCCACGGCCGCCGGCGCAGGCTGGGCCTGCTGTGTCTGCGGCGACGGCGTGATGGGTTGGCTGGGCGCACGCGCAGGCGCGGACGACTCGTCTACCACCACCGGCGACGGGTCCGCTTGCTCCGGCAAGGCCTGGGGTTCTGGCACGGCAACAGGGTCGACCTTTACTTCAGGCAGCGACGGTGCAGCAGGCGCTTTTGGGGCATCGACATGCACCTCACGCATTTCATCCTGCCGCGAAAACAGCATCGGCAGGAAAATCACCGCCAGCGCCACCAGCACCAGCGCACCGATCATGCGCTGCTTCATTCCTTTATCCAGCACTGCCATCTATCCCACCCTCCTGGGGATGCCGCTGCAACCATTCCAGCGCCTGAGCGACACAGAAAAACGAACCGAACAGCAGGATCTGATCATCTGCCGTGGCGTTCGCGCACTGCCCCTCCAGGGCAGCGTCGACGCTGGCATAAGACTTCACCGTGGCGCCGAGGTTCGTCAGGGCCTCTGCCAATTGCGCGGCGGGCCGGGTACGCGGGGTGGCAAGCGGCGCAACGGCCCACTCATCGACCAAGGGATGCAAGGACGCAATCACACCCTCGAGGTCCTTGTCGCAAAGCAAGCCGAACACGGCCAGACGCCGACCGATCAGTGGTCGGGATGCCAGACGCCGGGCCAGGTACTGCGCTGCATGTGGGTTATGCCCCACATCCAGCAGCAGCTCCACCGCGACGCCACGCCAGTGGATCACGCGCCGGTCGAGACGACCCGTGATGCGCGTCTGGACCAATGCCTGGCTCAGCTGCGCAGGGCTCCAGGGCAGGCCGCTCAGCAGGTAGGCTTGCAGGGCCAAGGCTGCGTTTTCCATGGGCAGGTCCAGCAGGGGCAGGTCCATCAAGGCGACTTTTTCACCTTCGCCGGACGTCCCGTACCAGCTCCAGCCATGCTCGGCCACCTGAAGGTCGAAGTCGCGACCCCGCAACCGCAGCGGGGCCGCCAGTTCGCTGGCCTTGTCCAGGAGCGGCTGGGGCGGATCGAGGTCGCCACAGAGCGCAGGCTTGCCGGCACGGAAGATACCGGCCTTCTCGAAGGCCACCTGCTCGCGGGTATCGCCCAGGTAATCGATGTGGTCGACCCCGATGCTGGTCACCAGCGCGATGTCGGCGTCCACGACATTCACCGTGTCCAACCGCCCGCCCAGCCCGACTTCCAGCACCACTGCGTCGAGCTGCGAACGCTCGAACAGCCAGAACGCCGCCAGGGTACCCATCTCGAAATAGGTCAGGGAGATTGCGCCGCGCGCCGCCTCGACCGCTGCGAACGCCTCGCACAACTGCGCATCGCTGGCTTCGACGCCGTCGATGATCACCCGCTCGTTGTAGCGCAGCAGGTGCGGCGAGCTGTACACGCCAACCTTCAACCCCTGGGCACGCAGCAGCGAAGCGAGGAACGCGCAGGTCGACCCCTTGCCGTTGGTGCCCGTTACCGTCACCACACGTGGGGCAAGCTTGCCCAACGCCAGGCGCGCCAGCACCGCCTGCGACCGCTCCAGCCCCATGTCGATGGCCGAGGGGTGCAACTGCTCAAGATAGGCGAGCCACTCGCCAAGGGTCCGTTGGGTCATCACGCGACCGCAGCCGCCTCGAGGGCTTCGACCGGTGTCTGCTGGCCGGTCATCTGGGCCAGCAGGCGCGCCAGCCGTGGACGCAGGTCGCCACGAGAGATGATCAGGTCGATGGCACCGTGCTCCAGCAGGAATTCGCTGCGCTGGAAGCCTTCAGGCAGCTTCTCGCGTACGGTCTGCTCGATGACGCGCGGGCCGGCAAAGCCGATCAGGGCCTTGGGTTCGCCAACGATGACATCGCCCAGCATCGCCAGGCTGGCGGACACGCCACCGTAGACCGGGTCGGTCAGTACCGAGATGAACGGGATGCCTTCTTCACGCAGACGCGCCAGCACGGCAGAGGTCTTGGCCATCTGCATCAGCGAGATCAGCGCTTCCTGCATGCGGGCACCGCCGGAAGCCGAGAAACACACCATTGGGCAGCGATGCTCCAGGGCATAGTTGGCTGCGCGCACGAAGCGCTCGCCGACGATGGCACCCATGGAACCGCCCATGAAGGAGAATTCGAATGCACTGACCACGATCGGCATGCCCATCAGGGTGCCGCTCATGGAGATCAGGGCGTCCTTTTCACCGGTCTGTTTCTGCGCGCCGGTCAGGCGGTCCTTGTACTTCTTGCTGTCGCGGAACTTCAACCGGTCGACCGGCTCAAGATCAGCGCCCAGCTCGGCACGGCCCTCGGCATCCAGGAAGATATCGATGCGAGCACGTGCGCCGATGCGCATGTGGTGGTTGCACTTGGGGCATACGTCCAGGGTCTTTTCCAGCTCCGGACGGTACAGCACGGCCTCACAGGACGGGCATTTGTGCCACAGGCCTTCAGGTACCGAGCTCTTCTTCACCTCGGAACGCATGATGGAAGGGATCAGTTTGTCGACTAACCAGTTGCTCATGCTTTCTTTCTCCAGTATCGGCGGGAGGGGACCAGCGTAGCCGGCCTGCCCTGCCCTTTTGAGCTCAAATGCTTAAAACGTGGGTGAAACGGCGATCCGGGTTCAGTACCCCTGCCGCGCCACCCTGAACAATTCGGTTGACCGCCCCACGCGGGGCCAGCCGGCCCACGGGCTGAGATAGCTATGGACGATGGCACGCTGCCTGCCGTCACATCTGCTCAAGCCTGTTTCACCGCGCGTAGGAATGCTTCTATTCTGGCCGCATCCTTGATGCCCTTGGCTTGCTCGACCCCGCCGCTGACATCGACCGCGTACGGGCGCACCTGGGCGATCGCCTGCCCGACGTTGTCCGCCGACAGGCCACCGGCCAGGATGATCGGCTTGCCCAGGTCGGCAGGCACCAGTGACCAGTCGAACGCTTCGCCCGTGCCCCCAGGCACACCCGGCACGAAGGTGTCCAGCAAGATACCGGATGCGCCAGCATATTGCCGGCACGCAAGTTTCAGGTCGTCATCCGGACGTACGCGCAGTGCCTTGATCCACGGCCGGTGATGGCCTGCGCAATCGTGCGGGGTTTCATCACCATGGAACTGCAAAAGATCCAGGGGCACCGCTTCGAGTATTTCGCTCAGCTCGCAACGCGTGGCATTGACGAACAACCCGACCGTGGTCACGAAGGGCGGCAGCTCGGCAATGATGGCACGCGCCTGCTGTACGCTCACGGCACGCGGGCTCTTGGCATAGAAGACCAGCCCGATGGCATCGGCGCCGGCCTCGGCAGCTGCCAGAGCGTCTTCGATGCGGGTGATCCCGCAGATTTTACTGCGAACGATGCTCATGGACAGCCACCTGTTTGCGCGGTCAAAGGCGGAATCTTAGCAAATGGCGCTTCGTGCGTCAGTCCGCCAATGCATCGTAGCCCGTCAGAAAGTGTGGGCCAATGTAACGCTCAGGCAGCGCAAACGCCTCCGGGTACTCCACCTGGACCAGGTAAAGCCCGTAGGGGTGGGCCGTGACGCCACCTTCGCGGCGGTCCCGTCCCTCCAGCACCTGGCGCGCCCACTCAACCGGCCGTTCCCCCGCGCCGATAGCCATCAGCACGCCAGCAATGTTGCGCACCATGTGATGCAGGAAGGCGGTAGCCCGGACATCCAGCACGATCATCTGCCCGTGACGCGTCACCCGCAGGTGGTAAATGTGCTTGATCGGCGACTTGGCCTGACACTGGCTAGCGCGGAATGCGCTGAAATCATGGGTGCCAAGCAAACTTGAGGCAGCCTGGGCCATGCGCTCGACGTCGAGCGGGCGGTGATTCCAGGTCACCTCTTCGGCCAGGTGAGCAGGCCGAATCGGGTCGTTGTAGATCACGTAGCGATAGCGCCTGGCACAAGCCTTGAACCGCGCATGAAAATCGGCAGGCATGGGCCTGGACCACACGACGCTGATGTCATGGGGCAAGTTGAAATTGGTGCCCATGGTCCAGGCACGTTCATCACGCACCGCTCGGGTGTCGAAATGCACGACCTGCCCACAGCCATGCACGCCGGCATCGGTACGCCCAGCACAGACGACTGAAATGGGTTCGTTGGCCACTTTGGAAAGTGCCTGTTCCAACGCTTGCTGAACGCTGGGCACGCCGCTGGCCTGACGTTGCCAGCCGCGGTAGCGGGCGCCCTTGTATTCCACACCCAGGGCGATGCGCGTGCAGCCTTCGGCAGCGGATTCGGCCGAGGCGGTGTCGATGATGTCCAAGAATCTGCAACCTGTTGGTGAACCAAATGCCGGGGATTATAACGACAATGGCAGCCGTTCAGGGCTGCCATCAGGTTCACGCGTTACAACCCAAGGGCTTCACGCGAGGGCCTAGACCAGACGCGAAAGCATGTCCTCTGCTTCTTCGCGCTGACGCTCATCGCCATCCTTGACCACTTCATCGAGGATGTCGCGGGCGCCCTGGTGATCACCCATATCGATGTAGGCGCGGGCCAGATCGAGCTTGGTGGCCACTTCGTCGGCTCCGGAAAAGAAATCGAAATCCAGGTCGTCGATCGGTTCGAGCTCAGGTTGCGCAGCGGCGTCCTCGGCAGTGAAGTGAGGCTCCAGGGAGGGCGACTCCAGGCTTTGTGAAAGCTTGTCCAGCTCGGCGTTGACGTCATCGAGCTCGGAGGCGAACTGCTGCGCGCCTGGCGAGTCGTCCTGCAGGGACAGGTCGAAGTCCGCCGGCAGGTCGAAATCGGTGGCCGGATCGAAAGCCGGTACCGGATCGACCGTACTTGGCGCAGCGTCATCCCGACCACCCGCCCCCTCGGGCTCCCCGATGTCCAGGTCGAAATCGGACAGGTCCTGGGCTGGTTGAGCTTCAGCACTGGCCTGCGCCAGCAAGGTTTCGAAGTCTGCATCGGCCGGGTCTTGCATCTGCCCTCCTGCAGAGAGCGCCTCATCGGCCGGGTCGGCAGCCGATGTCGCGGGTTCGGGAGAAGGGTCGTCCAGGCTCAAGTCGAAGTTGTCCTCCAGCGCCTGATCATCCAGCGCCGCAGTGTCGAGCGTCGGAATATCGTTGAAGGCGTCCGGCCCGGCGGCGGCCTGTGTGTCCGACTCTGCTGGCTCTGCATGCGGTGAACCCGGCTGATCATCGAGCAGCCCTTGCACATACTGCTCGTCTAGCTTGGCTGCCAAGGCAGCCGCACCCACGCCGGCCGCGGCGAGGGCCAACATCGCCGGGTAACGCTCGCGAAGGCTGGCCACTTCTGCCGTGTTCCCGGCCGTCGCCGGCAACTGGCGCTCCTGCTCGGCGAATGCGCTTTGATCACCTTGGCGGGCATAGACCTCCATCAACTTCAAGCGCAGGTCATCGCGTCTGGGCGCGCTGGCAACTGCAGGCTCCAGCAGCTCGGTGGCGCGGTTCAGGCGGCCTTCGGCAATGCACGTGTCCGCCTGTGCCAACAATGGCCCATAAGGGTCTGCCGCAGGCTCACGCACAGGCTGTGCAGCCGGTTTTTCAGAGGCCGCTGCGGCTGCCGCTGAGGCGGCGACTGCCGCTGGCGACAGCGTAACGGTCGGGGACACGACTTCTACGCCATCAAGGCTGTCGTCCTCTGGATCGAAACCCTCGATCTGCTCCTCCTCCAAAGCGCGCGCCATGCGCAAATGCTTTTCGGCTTCCTGTTGGGCCCTGCGCTTACGCGCCAGCAGCCAGAGCAGCAGCGCCAGGACCAAGACGGTAGAACCGGCGATCAGCCATAGCAACCAGCGGCTTCCCAGCACGTCGTCCAGGGTGCTATCCGACGAGGTTTGTGCGGCGGGTTGAGCGTCTGGCGCAACCGAGGGCGCTGGCGCGATCACGGGTTGATCGGGAACGGTCGGCTGGCTCGCCGTCGGCACCGGATCGGTCACAGGCACAGCCGCCTGGGACGGCGCCGGGGCCTGCTGACCGGGTTCGCCAGGGACAGTCGCTGTTGGCGCAGGGGTAGCCGCGCCTTGCGCTTCCAGCCGGGCCAACTGATCGTTCTTGAGCTCGATCAGGCGCTGCAGCTTGTCCAACTGGCTCTGCAGGTCGGACATGCGGCTTTTGAGTTCTTCGTTTTCGCGGCGACTGGTGTCCAGGCTTTCCTGCGCCACTGCCAACTTGTCGTTCAGCGCCTTGGCCTGCCCAGCACCAGGCTGGTTGCCGGGGCTGACCAGACGCAGGTTGTCGCCTTGGGCGATGGCAGCGGGCGCGGCGTCTGCGGCACCACGCCGGGTGGCGTCGAGCTGGCGGGCACGCGGCCCCAGGCGACGCCCCTCGCGCCAAGCCGCGTACTGCTCAGCGACCTCGCGATTGGCTTCGCCTTGGGCGATGCTCTGGATCTGTTGCTGATCGGGCAGGCGCAATACCTGGCCAACCTTGAGCTGGTTAATGTTGTTGCCGATGAACGCATCCGGGTTCAGCGCCTGGATCGCGATCATCGTTTGCTGGATCGATCCACCCTGGGCATTACGCGCTGCGATCTGCCACAGGGTATCGCGGCGCTGGGTCGTGTAGCTGCCAGGGCCGGTGGTCGCAGCGGCGACATTGCCTGTTGCGGCTTCTGGGCCCTGGGCCTTGGCCTGATCCAGCAGGACATTGTAGTCACGCAACAGGCGGCCTTGAGGCCACATCACCTGCACCAGGAACTTGACCACTGGCCCCGGCATGGGCTGACTGGAGGTCACGCGAAGCACGCTTCGGCCATTGGGGTTGATCACGGGCGTGAAGCGCAAGTCCTGCAAGGCGCTCGAGAAGTTCACGCCTGCCTTGGCGAATTCCTCAGGCGGGGCCAGGCTCGGTGCCAACTGCGCCGCGGTCAGGTCTCGCACATCGAGCAGTTCGATCTCGGCCTCCAGGGGCTGGTTCTGCGCCGACTTGAGGGTCAGCTCTCCCAGGCCCAGAGCATTGGCCATGCCCGAGGACAGCGCCGAGGCTGCTGCCATGGCCAGAACCAGTTTGCGGATTCGAAGCATGAACTCTTCCCTTGTATGGATCGTCCCGAAACGTGCAGGCAGAGCAGGACAAAAGTGCCTGCCAGTATCTTTTACAGACCGTGTTTAATCAACAATTGCGCCACCTGCACAGCGTTTAGCGCCGCGCCCTTGCGCACATTGTCGGTGGTCAGCCAAAGGTTGAGCTGCTGCGCTTGATCAACACCATGGCGTACACGTCCAACATAGACCACGTCCTGCCCGACTGCGTCGCCCACCGGCGTTGGATAATCGTCCAGGTCTACCCGTTCGATGCCAGGCGCCACCTCCAACGCCTGGTTGACGGCCGCCAGATCCACGGCGTGGCGGCACTGCACGGCCACATTGAAGCTATCGCCGAAAAAGACCGGGACTTGAATGCAGCTTGTTGAAATACTCAGTTCAGGCTGGCCCAACAGCTCGCGCAGCTCCTGCACCATGCGCCGCTCCACGGTGGTATGGCCCTGTTCGTCGACCTTGCCGACCTGGGCCAACACGTTGAAGGCGACCTGGCGGTCGAAGAAGTGCGGTTCCAACGGGCGGGCATTGAGCAACTCGGCCGTTTGCCGCGCAAGCTCGTTGACCGCCTCACGGCCTTGAGCCGACACTGCCAAAGACGCCACCACCTGAACATGCTCGATGTCCAGCAAATGCTTGATCGGGGCCAGGGCGGCGGCGGCGGCCACGGCGCCTGAACAGGGGCTGGTGATCAGCGCGGGCAGCTTCAGCCCAGCCACTTGATCGGCGTTGGCTTCTGGAACGACAGCCAGTGCGTTGTCCAGGGCACCGGACAGGTCGATGACGGTGCAGCCCGCTTGCACAGCCTGGGCGGCGAAGCTGCGACTGACCGCGGCACTGGCTGCAAAGAACGCCAGCTTGACCTGCGCAAAATCGAACCCCTCGACCTCACGTACCTTGAGCTTCCTGCCGGCGAACATCACGCTACTGCCCGCCGACTCGATGCTGGCGAGCAGGTGCAGGGTGGCGACCGGGAAATCCAGCTCTTCGAGAATCTGGACCAACGTCTCACCGACGCTGCCGGTGGCACCGACGACGGCGATATCGAATGAAGGTTTCATATTGCAGGCTGCCTCTGGCGAAACGGGAGCGGCACTTTACCTGCATTACACAACCGAGGCCAACGCCGACCCGTGGCAGGGAGTCGCCCGCTGTGCGCAGGCTTCCCCTGCCACCTGCACTGCGCGCCGCAAAAAAAACCCGCGCTGGAAGTAGCGCGGGTTCGGGTACAGATGGCTGTATCAACGTTCCAGCAGGATCCGCAACATGCGACGCAGCGGCTCGGCAGCGCCCCACAGCAGTTGGTCACCCACCGTGAACGCCCCCAGGTACTGGGAACCCATGTTCAGCTTGCGCAAACGTCCAACCGGGATATTCAGCGTGCCGGTCACCTTGGTAGGGGTCAGTTCCTGCATGCTGATTTCACGCTGGTTGGGCACCAGCTTCACCCAAGGATTGTGCTGGCTGATCATGCCTTCGATGTCGGCGATCGGCACATCCTTGTTCAGCTTGATGGTCAGCGCCTGGCTGTGGCAACGCATGGCACCGATGCGCACGCAGATGCCATCGACCGGAATCGGGTTCTTGAAGCGACCCAGAATCTTGTTGGTTTCGGCCTGCGCCTTCCATTCTTCGCGGCTTTGGCCGTTGGGCAATTCCTTGTCGATCCAGGGGATCAGGCTGCCGGCCAGGGGGACGCCGAAGTTTTCAGCCGGATAGGCCTCGCTGCGCATGGCCTCGGCCACTTTGCGGTCGATGTCGAGGATGGCACTGGCCGGGTTGGCCAGGTCATCGGCGACCGCCGCATGGGTGGCGCCCATCTGCTTGATCAGCTCGCGCATGTTCTGCGCCCCTGCACCGGACGCTGCCTGGTAGGTCATGGCACTCATCCAGTCCACCAGACCGGCTTCGAACAATCCGCCAAGGCCCATCAGCATCAGGCTGACCGTGCAATTGCCGCCGATGAAGTTGCGGGTACCGGCGTCGAGCTGGTGATCGATGACCTTGCGGTTGACCGGGTCGAGCACGATGACTGCATCATCCTGCATGCGCAAAGACGAGGCCGCATCGATCCAGTAGCCCTGCCAGCCTGCTTCGCGCAGCTTGGGGAACACTTCATTGGTGTAGTCGCCGCCCTGGCAAGTCAGGATCACGTCGAGGGTCTTGAGCTCTTCGATGGAATACGCGTCCTTGAGCGGCGCGGTATCCTTGCCCACGTTCGGGCCTTGGCCACCAATATTGGAGGTGGTGAAGAACACGGGCTCGATAAGGTCGAAATCCTGCTCCTCCAGCATTCGCTGCATGAGCACGGAACCAACCATGCCGCGCCAACCGATCAGACCTACACGTTTCATCGCAACTACACCTTTGCTAAAAGTGGGCCGCCATCGGGATTGGGGATGGCGGGCCAGAGAGATTACAGATTCCGCAGCGCTGCGACTACTGCGTCGCCCATTTCCTGCGTACCTACTTTGCGGCAGCCTTCGGAGAAGATGTCGCCAGTGCGCAAGCCCTGGTCAAGCACCAGGCTGACCGCCTGCTCGATGGCCTCGGCGGCAGCCGACTGGTCGAAGCTGTAGCGCAGCATCATCGACACGGACAGGATGGTGGCCAACGGGTTGGCGATCCCTGCACCGGCAATGTCTGGCGCCGAGCCGTGGCAAGGCTCGTACATGCCCTTGTTGTTGGCATCGAGCGACGCCGAAGGCAGCATGCCGATGGAACCGGTCAGCATGGAAGCTTCATCCGACAGAATGTCGCCGAACATGTTGTCGGTCACCATGACGTCGAACTGCTTCGGCGCGCGCACCAGCTGCATCGCCGCGTTGTCGACATACATATGGCTCAGTTCCACATCCGGGTAATCCTGTGCCACGCTCTCGACCACTTCACGCCACAGCTGGCTGGAAGCCAGAACGTTGGCCTTGTCCACCGAGCACAGCTTCTTGCCACGCACCCGCGCCATGTCGAAACCCACGCGGGCGATGCGCCGCACTTCGCTTTCGCTGTAGGGCAAGGTGTCGTAGGCCTGGCGCTCGCCACCTTCAAGTTCGCGCTGACCACGTGGGGCACCGAAGTAGATGCCGCCGGTCAGCTCGCGCACGATGAGGATGTCCAGGCCAGAGACGATTTCCGGCTTGAGCGAGGACGCATCGGCCAGCTGCGGGTAGAGAATGGCCGGGCGCAAGTTGGCAAACAGCCCCAGCTGCGAGCGGATCTTCAGCAGGCCGCGTTCAGGGCGAATGTCACGCTCGATCTTGTCCCACTTGGGACCGCCCACGGCGCCGAGCAGCACGGCATCGGCCTGGCGTGCACGCTCCAGGGTTTCATCGGCCAGCGGCACCCCGTGCTTGTCGATGGCTGCGCCACCGATCACGTCATGGGTCAGGCTCAGGTCGAGCTGGAACTTGTCATTGGCCAGCTCCAGCACCTTGACGGCTTCGGCCATGATTTCAGGACCAATGCCATCACCCGGAAGAATCAAAATCTGCTTGCTCATGCTTTCCTCTATGCATTCACGCAGCGCGGCGAATGGGGCCGCGCCGAAAAAGGCTTAACGTTCTGCCCACAGCACCAGCACATCCGTGCTGAACGAGCCATCGGCCTCGATCTGGTAATACTGCCGTACTTCTTCGCCCATGGCTTGCTGCAGTTCGCGGATGGCCAGGCGCATCAGCTCAGGGGTGCGCATGCGCTCGACCCAACTGCCGAACTCCAGGCGCAGTGACTGCCGGGCATGACTGCGAACACGCAGGCCGGCCTCGCTGACCTGGCGCTGCCACTGGGCAGCAGAGTAATTGCGAACGTGACTGGTGTCGCGCAACACCTCTACTGCTTGCAGATACGTGTCCAGCAACGGGCTACCCGGCGACATGACGTCAATGAATGCAGCCACACCGCCTGGCTTGAGCACGCGGCGCACTTCGCGCAGCGCCAGGCCCAGGTCGCTCCAGTGATGGGCTGAGTAGCGGCTGAACACATAATCGAACGAAGCATCGGCAAACGGCAGGGATTCTGCCGCGCCACGCTCGGTCATGATATTGGTCAGCGCACGATCGGCGGCAGCGTTGGCGACGACGTCCAGCATGGACTGGGAAAGGTCGTACGCGACCACCTGCGCCACCAACGGCGCAATCTGGAAGCTGACGTGACCTGCCCCGCAGCCCAGGTCCAGCACGCGTGCGTCGACCTGCCCCTGCAACTGGGCCTGCAACAGCGCGAACTCGCTGCCTTGAGCATGCACGGCGCTGCTAAGGTAGGCCCCAGCCTGATCGCCGAACTGGCGCTGAACCACATCGGTATGCTGCGTGCGCGTCATTGGAATGTCCTGGTGGTGGAGTAGTCGCCGATATGGGCTCGGCCATTGCGCCAGTGGCACTGGCTTGAGCCACGGTGCGTGGGTGACGCCGCTTGCACCGACCTGCTGGCAAGCAGGCCGGCGAGCGCGCAGGCTTTAGTCAGGCGTCGCGAAACAGCCAGGGTTGCGCAGCACGGTGCTTGTCCTCGAACGCCTTGATCGCATCGCTGTCCTGCAGGGTCAGGCCAATGTCGTCCAGGCCATTGAGCAGGCAATGCTTGCGGAATGCGTCGATCTCGAAGTGCAGCACCTTGCCATCTGGGCGTGTGACCGCCTGGGCCTGCAGGTCGATGGTCAGCTGGTAACCTGGCGCAGCTTCCACCTGCTTGAACAGCTCATCGACGTCTTCATCGCTGAGGATGATCGGCAACAAGCCATTCTTGAAGCTGTTGTTGAAAAAGATGTCGGCAAAGCTGGGCGCGATGATGCTCCGAAAGCCGTACTCGTCAAGTGCCCAAGGGGCATGCTCACGGCTGGACCCGCAACCGAAGTTCTCCCGCGCCAACAACACGCTGGCGCCTTGGTAGCGCTGGTGATTGAGCACGAATTCCTCGTTTACCGGGCGCTTGCTGTTGTCCTGATAGGGTTGACCTACGTCCAGGTAGCGCCATTCGTCGAACAGGTTGGGGCCAAAGCCTGTGCGCTTGATCGACTTCAAGAACTGCTTGGGGATGATCTGGTCGGTATCGACGTTGGCACGGTCCAACGGCGCAACCAGGCCAATGTGCTGAGTGAAAGCTTTCATGCTGCGCTCCCTTGGATCAACTCGCGGACATCGATGAAGTGGCCGGTGACGGCGGCTGCGGCGGCCATGGCCGGGCTCACCAGGTGCGTGCGGCCACCTGCGCCCTGACGCCCTTCGAAGTTACGGTTGGAGGTGGATGCGCAGTGCTCGCCGCTTTCCAGCCGATCGGGGTTCATGGCCAGGCACATCGAGCAACCTGGCTCGCGCCATTCGAAGCCGGCTTCGACGAATATCTTGTCCAGGCCTTCGCGCTCGGCCTGAGCCTTCACCAGGCCCGAGCCGGGGACGACGATGGCTTGCTTGACGCTGCTCGCCACCTTGCGGCCCTTGGCGATCTCCGCTGCCGCGCGCAGGTCTTCGATGCGCGAATTGGTGCACGAGCCTATGAACACGCGATCCAGGTGGATATCAGTGATCGCCTGGTTGGCCTGCAAGCCCATGTACTTCAGGGCGCGCTCAATGGAGCCACGCTTGACCAGGTCCGCTTCGGCAGCCGGATCCGGCACACGCTGGTCGACGGCAAGCACCATTTCTGGCGAGGTACCCCAGCTGACCTGCGGCTTGATCTGCGTGGCATCGAGTTCGACCACGGTATCGAAAACCGCATCCTCATCGGAGACCAGGTCTTTCCAGGCCTGGACAGCACGGGTCCACTGCTCGCCCTTGGGCGAGTACGGGCGGCCTTCGACATAAGCGATGGTGGTGGCGTCAGTGGCCACCAACCCGACACGGGCACCGGCTTCGATGGACATGTTGCAGATGGTCATGCGGCCTTCCATCGACAACGCGCGAATGGCACTGCCGGCGAACTCCATCGCGTGACCGTTGCCACCGGCAGTGCCGATCTTGCCGATTACCGCCAGGACGATGTCCTTGGCCGTGACACCCGGCGACAGTTGCCCCTCGACCCGCACCAGCATGTTCTTCATCTTCTTGGCCACCAGGCACTGGGTAGCCAGCACGTGCTCGACCTCGGAGGTGCCGATGCCGTGGGCCAGCGCACCGAAGGCGCCGTGGGTTGAGGTATGCGAGTCGCCGCAGACCACGGTCATGCCTGGCAAGGTAGCGCCCTGTTCGGGGCTGATGACATGAACGATGCCCTGGCGCTCGTCGTTCATCTTGAATTCGACGATGCCGTATTCGTCGCAGTTCTCGTCGAGGGTCTGCACCTGCAGGCGCGACACCTGGTCGACGATGGCCTCGATCCCGCCCTTGCGCTCGGGGGTGGTCGGCACGTTATGGTCGGGCGTGGCGATGTTGGCATCGATACGCCATGGCTTGCGCTTGGCCAGGCGCAGCCCTTCGAAAGCCTGCGGGGAGGTCACTTCATGGATGATGTGACGGTCGATGTAGATCAAGGACGAGCCGTCGTCACGGCGCTTGACCTCGTGGGCTTCCCAGAGTTTGTCGTAGAGCGTTTTGCCAGCCATCGGACTGTTCCTCATCAGCGTCTTTCTATGCCAAAGACCACTTGGCTTGTATGGGCGATGCTAGGGGGTTAGATTGAATAACTCAAATTCATATTTTTTATCCTTTGGATAACCAAAAGGAATTCAGTAAATGGACTTGGCCAATCTCAGCGCATTTATCGCCATTGCGGAAACTGGCAGCTTTTCCAGTGCGGCAGAACGCCTGTACCTGACCCAGCCCGCTGTCAGCAAGCGCATTGCTGGCCTGGAGCAGCAGTTGAGCACACGGTTATTCGACCGCCTGGGCCGCGAGATAACCTTGACCGAAGCCGGGCGGGCACTGTTGCCCAGGGCCTACCAGATTCTCAACGTACTGGAGGATACCCGACGGGCGCTGACCAATCTGTCAGGGGAAGTGGGGGGGCGCCTGACCCTGGCAACAAGCCATCACATCGGCCTGCACCGCCTCCCCCCACTGCTGCGGGCTTTCACCCGCCAATACCCGGCAGTGGCGCTGGATATTCAGTTCTTGGATTCGGAACAGGCCTACGATGAGATTCTGCATGGTCGAGCCGAACTCGCCGTCATCACCCTGGCACCTGAACCTCATCCCCTGATCAACGCTGTACCGGTATGGCAGGACGCGCTGGATTTCGTAGCCGCCCCGGAGCACCCATTGGCCAACAACGACGCCGTTACCCTTGCTGATGTGGCGTGCCACCCCGCCGTGTTTCCAGGGGGCAATACGTTCACCCACCACATTGTCCAGCGTCTGTTCGAAAGCCAAGGCCTGACACCGAACATCGCCATGAGCACCAACTACCTGGAAACCATCAAGATGATGGTATCGATCGGCCTAGCGTGGAGCGTGCTGCCGCGCACGATGCTTGACGAACAGGTGGCGCCCATCGCCTTGCCCGGCATTGGGTTGTCCCGCCAGCTAGGCTACATTCTGCACACCGAGCGCACCCTGTCCAACGCTGCCAAGGCGTTCATGGCCCTGCTCGTTGGCCATGCGGCAAGCGCCTGAATAGCCGTCAGCCCGGCCCCTTCAAGGATGTGTCCCATGCCAAAGGTCTGGTAATCATGCCCAAATCAGCAAATCGCTTGATGCGCCTGCCGCGAATCCATGCGGCAGAGCCCGAGGCGGCGGAGCAGGCTTGGCAGAGTGCGCCGCAGCTGTTGGCTGCCCTGAACGGTGCACGCCTGGGTGCGTGGCTTTGGGATATCGAAAGCGGCCGGGTCAGTTGGTCCCGGGGCACCCAGGCCCTGTTCGGTTTCGACCCGCTGCGCGCCCTGCCCGGAGACATCGACTACCTGGACCTGCTGGCCGAGGAGGACCGCGCGCGAACACGCAAGGCGTTTCAGGCGGTGTTCGATGGCGAACCGGTAGGGCGAGCCATGCGCCACCGCATTCGCTGGCCAGACGGCAGCCTGCATTGGCTGGAGATCAATGGCAGCCTGACTTGCGACCCGCACGGCAGACCGCAGATGATTGGGGTAGTACGCGAGATCACGCGCCAGCGCGAGCGGGAAACCGCGCTAATGAATTCCGAAAAGCGCCTCGCTACCCTCTTCCACCTGAGCCCGAATGCCATTTTGTTGACCCGTCGTGATGACGGCATGATCTTCGAAGTCAATCAGCACTTCGAAGATACGTTCGCCTGGCCCGCCAGCCAAGTCATCGGCCGCACCAGCGTGGCATTGGGGTTGTGGGCCGACGCCGCGCAACGCCAGCACATGCTCGATTCTTCCCGCCTGAGCGGCGGCCCGTTGACCATGGAGGTGCAATTCCGCGGCAGCGACGGCAAGGTCCATGATGGCATCCTTTGCACCCAGGGCATCGAGCTCGAAGGCACCACCTATCAGCTCAGTACCTTCGTCGACACCACCGAGCGCAAGCGCGCGGACCTTGCCCTCAAGGACAGCCAGGAGCGTCTGGACCTGGCGCTGGACTCGGCGCAGCTGGGCACGTGGGACTGGCACATTCCCAGCGGCATGCTCTACGGTTCGGCCCGGGCTGCACAACTACACGGGTTGCCGCCAGTAGCCTTTCACGAATCCTTCGATGCGTTTTTCGAAGGCGTTCCGGAACAGGAGCGCCTCTCCATGCGCAAGGCCTACAGCAGCCTGCGCGAAGGGCCGGCCGGCAATTATCAGTTCACGTACCGGGTACAGTTGGAGAACGGCGTCTCGCGGTATATCGAAAGCCGTGCGCGCTTGTATCGCGACGAGCACAGCAACCCTCTGCGCATGGCGGGCACCCTGCTCGACATCACCGACCAGGTTGAACGCGAGCTTCGCCTCAGTGCCTCGGAAGAAAAGTTTGCCAGCCTGTTTCAAGTCAGCCCCGACCCGATCTGCGTGACGCGTCAGGACACGGGACAGTTCATCGAGATCAACCCCGCCTTTACCCACACCTTCGGCTGGACGACCGAGCAGTTGATCGGCCGCACGGCCCAGGAGATAGGCCTGTGGGCCGAATCTGCCCTGCGAGCCCACCGCATCGAGCGGGTCATCCGCGAGCAGGCCTTGACCAACGTGGCGTTGGTCGTCCACCACCGCAGTGGCGAAGCCTTGACCTGCCTGATCTCCAGCCGCCTCATCACGGTGGACAACCAACCCTGCAGCGTCACCACGCTGCGCGATATCACTCAACAGCAGCGGGCAGAGGCAGCGCTCAAATCCAGCGAAGAGAAATTCGCCAAGGCGTTTCACTCAAGCCCGGACGCCATCACCATCACCGAATGCCTAACCGGGCGCTACCTGGAAATCAACGACGGTTTCTGCCGGCTGACTGGATACTCGGTGGGCGACGTCGTCGGGCGCACCGTATTCGACATCGGAATCTGGACCGATGCGCAACAGCGAACCGCCTTGCTGGCTGAACTGCGCGAGCATGGCCGGGTACATCATCGGGAAATGCTGGGGCGCAACAAGCGCGGCGATCTCCTGACGGTAGAGGTGTCCGTAGAGCAGATCATGCTCAACGATGTAGAGTGCCTGCTGATGACCGCCCGGGACGTCAGCCAACTGAAACAAGCCCAGGCACAGATCCGTCACCTTGCCTACCATGACCCGCTGACCAATCTTCCAAACCGTGCCCTGCTGATGGAGCGGCTGGGTCAGCAGATCGCCCTGCTCAAGCGGCGCGACTTGCGTGGTGCCCTGCTTTTCCTCGACCTGGATCATTTCAAGCACATCAACGACTCGCTGGGCCACCCGGTCGGTGATGCCGTGCTCAAGATCATCACGGCCAGGCTTGAGGCCAGCGTACGTGTGGAGGACACCGTGGCACGGCTGGGTGGTGACGAGTTCGTGGTACTGCTCAGCGGCCTGGAAGGCAATCGTGATGAGGTCGAGCATACGGTTCGCCAGCTGGCTGACACCGTACGCGCCCTGTTGGCCCAGCCCATGTCACTCGACGGCCAGCGCCTGCAGGTGACCCCCAGCATTGGCGTGGCTTTGATCCCGGACCACGGCACAACCCCAGCCGATCTGCTCAAACGCGCCGACATCGCGCTTTACCGCGCCAAGGACTCCGGGCGCAATACGACTCAACTGTTTCACGCCACCATGCAGAAGGCGGCCAGCGAACGCCTGCGCATGGAGAGTGATCTACGCCTGGCGCTGGCCCGTGGCGAAATGGCCCTGCATTACCAACCACAGGTCGACGCGCGCGACAAACGGATCGTCGGCGCCGAGGTGCTGCTACGCTGGCACCACCCTCAACTCGGCCAGCAGTCGCCGGGCCAGTTCATCCAGGTCCTGGAGGAAAGCGGGTTGATTCTGGAGGTGGGCAACTGGGTACTCGATGAGGCGTGCGTTGCCTGCGCCCACCTGCTGGCCGACGGCTTGATCGATGTCGACGATTTCAGCCTGTGCGTCAACATCAGCCCGCGGCAATTTCGCCAGAAAGATTTTGTTGGCCGCGTCTTGCGCTGCCTCGACGACAGTCAACTGCCCAGGAAACTGCTCAAGCTCGAGATCACCGAAGGTATCGTCATCCAGAACCTGGAAGACACCATCGCCAAGATGCGAGAGTTGCAAAGCCACGGGGTAACGTTTGCCATGGACGACTTCGGCACAGGGTATTCCTCGCTGACCTACCTCAAACGCCTTCCAGTCGATGCCCTGAAGATCGACCAGACGTTCGTCCGTGACGTGACGATAGACCCCAACGATGCTGAAATCGTCCGCGCCATCGTGGCCATGGCGCTTAGCCTTGGGCTTGCGGTAATCGCCGAGGGTGTAGAGCTGGCCGAACAGCTGGCGTTTCTGGAAAAACTGGGGTGTCACCTGTACCAGGGCTACCTGCACAGCCGGCCTTTGCCGCTGCAGGCGTTTCGGCAACTGTTGCAAGCGCCCTGAAGTGGCGGCGCGCCAGCACAACGCAAGAAGGGCACCCTAGGGTGCCCTTCCTGTTGATGCGCTGGATCAATTCAGCGCGGGTTGCTCGCCGTTGATCGGGATGCGTTTGGCCTTGGCTTCTTCAGGCACGATACGCAGCAGATCGATGCTGAGCAGACCGTTGGCCAAGCCAGCAGCCTTGACCTCGATGTGGTCAGCCAGGCGGAAGGAGAGCTTGAAGGCGCGCTGGGCAATGCCCTGGTGCAGGTATGTCACTTCTGCCGAGCCATTGTCACGCTTGCCACCGGTAACGGTGAGCACGCCTTTTTCGACCTGAAGGTCGAGATCCTCTTCCTGGAAACCAGCCGCGGCAACCACAATGCGGTACTGGTCATCACCGTGCTTTTCCACGTTGTAGGGCGGGTAGCTGCTACCGGCCTCATTGCGGGCCGCGGATTCGAACAGGTCATTGAAGCGGTCGAAACCAACGGAGTGGCGGAACAGTGGTGCAAGAGAGAAAGCGGTAGTCATGGTCATAACTCCTGAGATATCAGCAAGTAAGTCATTACGCGACCCGAATTCGGCATCGCGTACTCAAGAGATATGGCCCATCAATGTGCTTTCAAGGGCAGTGCCAAAAAAAATTTCGGCGGTGCCAGGCGGTCACGCTACCTGTGCTTCATCTGCCGTCGGCGTCAGGCCAAGCAAGCGCCCGATGCGCGTGCAGTCCTCTTCGCGGCGCAACTCGGCAAACAGAAGTACGGCCTCGGGGTAGCTGCGCGTTAGCATGGCGACCCACTGCTTCATGCGTCCAGGGGCGTAACGGGGTGACAGTTTGGCCTGGGCCTGCCGCCAGAATGCCTGAAGTAGCGGCAGCAGTTGATCCCAACCCATGGCCTGGTAGGGCGTCCCGGCATTGGCGGCGGCGATCTGCATACCCAGGTCCGGGCGAGACACCAGGCCACGCCCCAGCATAATGTGCTCGGCGCCGCTGACTTCCCGGCAACGACGCCAGTCCTCGACTGTCCAGATCTCGCCATTGGCAAACACCGGCACCTTGACCACGTCCTGAACGCGCGCCACCCATTCCCAGTGCGCGGGTGGCTTGTAGCCTTCAACCTTGGTCCGCGCATGCACCACCAAATGGGCCGCCCCGCCCTCGGCCAGGGCCACGCCACAGTCCAGCGCCCCGTCCGGGCTGTCAAAACCCAGGCGCATCTTGGCGGTGACGGGGATCGAGGCAGGCACCGCGCGCCGGACCTCGCGGACAATGGCGTGAAGCAGCTCAGGCTCCTTGAGCAGCACCGCCCCGCCCCGGGACTTGTTCACCGTCTTGGCAGGGCAGCCAAAGTTGAGGTCGATTACCGGGGCGCCCAGCTCGCAGGCCAATGCAGCGTTATCGGCAAGGCACGCCGGGTCAGACCCCAGCAGTTGCACACGCATGGGCACCCCTGCCGCCGTATGCGCGCCGTTGCTCAGCTCGGGGGCCAGTTTATGGAACGAAGAAGCTGGCAGCAGACGATCACAGACGCGGATGAATTCGCTGACGCACCAATCGACGCCGCCTACGCGGGTCAGCACGTCTCGCAGAATGTTGTCGACCAGCCCCTCCATCGGGGCCAGGGCAATTTGCATGGAATGTTCTCGGCGCAAAAGGCGGCAGTCTAGCAAAATTTGCGCGTACTTCAGGCCAGGATCAGCGCTGGCGCGTAACCTTCCAGAAATTCGGCAGGCATGCGCTTGGGTTTGCCGGTAGAGAGCTCGATACAGGCAAAGGTGGTCCGGGCGCGAAGCAATACCACCCCATCGTGCGCACGGCGCAGCTGAAAGCGTCGGGTCATGCGCAGACGCTGGTCCCAGTCGACGATCCAGGTGGCTAATTCCAATTCGTCACCTTCGTAAGCGGCGGCGAGGTAATCGATTTCGTGACGGACCACCGCCATGGCGCGATCAAGCCGGCGATACGCCGCCAGGTCCAATCCCAGGCGTTGGGAATGCCGCCAGGCGCACCGCTCCAGCCAGGTGACGTAGACGGCATTGTTGGCATGCCCCAGGCCATCGATGTCTTCACTGCCGACATGCACGTCGATGATGAAAGGTGTGGGCAGGTCCCAGCTCATGTTGATGTCCCAAGGGCAAAAGGGGGATTTAGCAGTGAGCGAACGAAAAATGTCTACCCCAGAACGGAGGGCGGCGTTGGGATTTTTTCGGTAGAAAAAACAAAAGGCCCATTCAATATGCGAATGAGCCTTTAAAGTCCCGCAAAACGCGGGTAAACGTGGCGTCCCCTAGGGGACTCGAACCCCTGTTACCGCCGTGAAAGGGCGGTGTCCTAGGCCACTAGACGAAGGGGACGTAACCTTCGCAAAAGTCTGCAATGCAAACCCTGGCAGTAATTGGTGGAGCTAAGCGGGATCGAACCGCTGACCTCCTGCATGCCATGCAGGCGCTCTCCCAGCTGAGCTATAGCCCCGGATTTTTAGCCTCGCGGCCCAGCACTGTCGAAACACTGCTTGTGTAAAACTGGCGTCCCCTAGGGGACTCGAACCCCTGTTACCGCCGTGAAAGGGCGGTGTCCTAGGCCACTAGACGAAGGGGACATAACCTTCGCAAAAGTCTGCAATGCAAACCCTGGCAGTAATTGGTGGAGCTAAGCGGGATCGAACCGCTGACCTCCTGCATGCCATGCAGGCGCTCTCCCAGCTGAGCTATAGCCCCAGATTTTTAGCCTCGCGGCCCAGCACTGTCGAAACACTGCTTGTATAAAACTGGCGTCCCCTAGGGGACTCGAACCCCTGTTACCGCCGTGAAAGGGCGGTGTCCTAGGCCACTAGACGAAGGGGACGAACCTTCTTACCTTCAAGAACGTGCTGCTGGTGCCCGTTCTACGTGCCAGCCATTGGCTGACAACAGGAATTTGGTGGAGCTAAGCGGGATCGAACCGCTGACCTCCTGCATGCCATGCAGGCGCTCTCCCAGCTGAGCTATAGCCCCACAGAGTCACGCTGAACCGACACGCTGGCTGGGTGCCTAGCATTTCGTTTATGTTCATCGCTGTGGACGGGGCGCATATTAAGTTCCAGGTGCAGGCCTGTCAAACTAAATCTTCAAAAAAACCAAAATTTTTTTCACAGATAACAATCACTTACCGCCCTGCCCCGCAATGTCGGCCGATCAGCAGGGTCAGAACAGTCTTCAGCCTTGGATCATTGCGCGCGAGACCGGCAGACCGTCATGGAAACGACAGCCTGCCCGCCTGCCTCATCTCAAGCGATGGTAGCCAGCTGCTTTTCCCATTCCTTGTTTTCTTTCTTGGAAACACCGCCCAGCAAATCCAATGCCTGACGCAGACGATAGCGGGTCAAGTCAGGGCCGAGGATTTCCATGGCATCGAGCACCGACACCGAGCTTGCCTGCCCAGTAATGGCGGCGAACATCAAGGGCATGGCGTCACGCAGCTTCAGTTCCAATGCATCGACCACGCACTGGATGCAACCGGTGATGCGCTCTTTCTCCCATTGACGCAGACTCTCTAGCTTCCACAGGATCAATTGCAACACCTGGCGCACCTGATCGGCCGACAACTTCTTGCTTTCGAACAGCTTGGCGTCAAGCTTCAGTGCGCCTTCGAAGAAGAACCCGCCCAGGGGCACCACCTGACTGAACGTTTCAACCCGGCCCTGCACATGCGGCGCGATCTTCATCATGTAGTCGCTGTTGAACGCCCACTTCTGCAGGCGCTGGGCAAAGGCCTCCACCGGGAGCTCACGCAGCCATTGGCCGTTGAGCCAGGAGAGCTTCTCGATGTCGAAGATCGGCCCGCCCAACGAAACGCGAGACAGGTCGAAATGCTCGACCATCTCGGCCAGCGAGAACTTCTCGCGCTCATCGGGCATGGACCAACCCATCCGGCCCAGGTAGTTGAGCATGGCCTCGGGCATGAAGCCCATGCGCTCGTAGAAGGTCACCGACGTCGGGTTCTTGCGCTTGGAAAGCTTGGACTTGTCCGGGTTACGCAGCAGGGGCATGTAGCACAGCTTGGGTTGCTCCCAACCGAAGTACTCGTACAACTTGATCAACTTGGGCGCCGACGGCAGCCACTCTTCACCGCGCAGTACGTGGGTGATGCCCATCAGGTGATCATCGACCACATTGGCGAGGAAGTACGTGGGCAGGCCATCGTTTTTCATCAACACTTGCATGTCCATGCGATCCCACGGGATCTCCACGTCGCCGCGCAGCATGTCCGGCACCACGCACACACCCTCGGTGGGCACTTTCATACGGATCACATGGGGCTCGCCTGCGTCCAGCCGGCGCTGCACTTCATCGGCGCTCAGCAGCAGTGCACGCCCGTCGTAACGAGGCGTCTCGCCGCGGGCCTGCTGTTCGGCGCGCATCTGCTCCAGCTCCTCGGCGGTGCAGAAGCAGTAGAACGCATGACCGGCGTCGACCAGCTGCTTGGCATACTGGGCGTAGATTTCACCGCGCTCGCTCTGCCGATACGGGCCATGCGGGCCACCCACGTCCGGGCCCTCGTTCCACTCGATACCCAGCCAACGCAAAGCATCGAAGATCTGCTGCTCTGACTCGCGCGTGGAGCGCAACTGATCGGTGTCTTCGATGCGCAGGATGAACTCGCCGCCGTGCTGCTTGGCGAAGCAGTAGTTGAACAGGGCGATGTAAGCGGTGCCGACATGGGGGTCGCCGGTAGGCGATGGCGCGATACGCGTGCGTACGGTGGTCATGGGAGTCTCGAACGGAAGATGAAACAAAGCCTCGATGTTAGCAGGTGGCGGGCACCGGGCTCCAGCGATGCCGTTAACCTGGGCCTGCCCTCATGATGCCGCGCCCTCGATATGGCCTACCGTGAGGCGGCTTGCATGGAGGGCGATGTCGCCTGCTCATGCAGGCCACCAGGCATCAACTTGCGATCAGGCGATCTCGCAGCTGGGTGATCTCATCACGCAATTGGGCAGCGGCTTCGAACTCCAGGTCACGGGCATACTGCATCATCTTGTCTTCGAGCTGCTTGATACGCTTGGTGATCTCGCCTGGGGTGCGCAACTCGGCTTCGTAGCGCGCGCTCTCCTCTGCCGCCTTGGCCATCCCCTTGCGTTTTTTGCTGCGAGCGCCCGGGACGGTTGCACCCTCAAGGATATCGGTGATGTCCTTGACCACACTCTTGGGCACGATACCGTGCGCTTGGTTGAAGGCAATCTGTTTTTCTCGACGCCGCTCGGTCTCGTCAATGGCCCGCTGCATCGAACCGGTGATGGCGTCGGCATACAGAATCGCCCGGCCATTGAGGTTGCGCGCAGCACGGCCAATGGTCTGGATCAGTGAACGTTCGGAGCGCAGGAAGCCTTCCTTGTCCGCATCCAGAATGGCAACCAGCGAAACCTCGGGCATGTCCAGGCCTTCGCGCAACAGGTTGATGCCGACCAGTACATCGAACGTGCCCAGCCGCAAGTCGCGGATGATCTCGACACGTTCCACGGTGTCGATGTCTGAGTGCAGGTAACGGACCCTTACGTCATGGTCTGCCAGGTAATCGGTCAAGTCCTCGGACATGCGCTTGGTCAATGTGGTGGCCAGCACACGCTCGCCCAGGGCCACACGCTTGCGGATCTCCGACAACAGGTCGTCTACCTGGGTCAGCGCAGGGCGTATTTCGATCTGCGGGTCGACCAGACCTGTCGGACGCACTACCTGCTCGACGACGCGCCCAGCATGGGCCTCTTCGTAAGGGCCGGGCGTTGCGGATACGAAGATGGTCTGCGGACTGACGCTCTCCCATTCGTCGAAGCGCATGGGGCGGTTGTCCAGCGCCGACGGCAGACGAAACCCGTACTCCACCAGCGTTTCCTTGCGCGAACGGTCCCCTTTGTACATGGCACCCACCTGGGGAACGCTGACGTGCGACTCATCGATGACCAGCAGCGCGTCGGCGGGCAGGTAGTCATACAGCGTAGGTGGCGGTGCACCTGCAGGACGACCGGACAAATAGCGAGAGTAGTTTTCGATGCCGTTGCAGTAACCCAGCTCCATGATCATTTCCAGGTCAAAGCGGGTACGCTGCTCAAGACGCTGGGCCTCCACGAGCTTGTTGGCCTTGTGGAGGTACTCAAGCCGGTCGGCTAATTCTTCCTTGATGCCTTCCACCGCCTGAAGCAGCGTTTCTCGCGGCGTCACGTAGTGGCTCTTGGGGTAGAACGTGAACCTTGGCAACTTGCGCAGGATTTCGCCCGTCAGCGGATCGAATGCGGCGATGTTTTCCACCTCGTCGTCGAACAGCTCGACGCGGATGGCTTCGAGGTCCGATTCGGCCGGGTAGATATCGATGACATCCCCACGCACACGGAAGGTGGCACGGGCGAAGTCCATTTCATTGCGGGTGTACTGCAAGTCGGCCAGCCGGCGTAGCAGCGCGCGCTGGTCGAGCTTGTCGCCCCGGTCGATGTGCAGCACCATCTTGAGGTAGGTTTCAGGGCTGCCCAGTCCGTAGATGCAGGACACGGTGGTGACGATGATTGCGTCACGCCGTTCGAGCAGCGCCTTGGTGGCGGAAAGGCGCATCTGCTCGATATGGTCGTTGATCGAGGCATCCTTCTCGATGAAGGTATCCGATGAGGGCACATAGGCTTCGGGCTGGTAGTAGTCGTAGTAGGAGACGAAGTACTCCACCGCATTGTTGGGGAAGAAGGCCTTGAATTCGCCGTACAACTGTGCCGCCAGCGTCTTGTTCGGTGCCAGGACCAACGTGGGGCGCTGCACCTGCTGGATCACGTTGGCGATACTGAAGGTCTTGCCAGAGCCGGTCACGCCCAGCAAAGTCTGGTGCGCCAACCCCGCCTCGATGCCCTCGACCATTTGCCGAATGGCCTCTGGCTGATCGCCTGCTGGCTGGAACCGGGTGACGAGCTGGAACTCTGACATGTCGAACCTCGCGGCGCTGCACTGTAAATTTAGCCAGTAGTCTATACCCAAATGGGCACGCTGGGGGACGCTTTGAAAGCCCAACGGTGACCCCGTGTTACGGTGGACAGGGCAAAGGCTGCAAGGGTCGAAAATTTTTTGCGCAAATAGTCGTAAAAGCGGCGTCGCAGTGTCGCAGTGACCGTGCCGGATCACTATACTGACTCCCCGTTTGTGCCCCGCTTCAGTGCATTCGGCTGGAGCGGATACTCCCCTTACACTCCTATCCGAGCCAAGGTAACAATGAGCCTGTTTTCCGCTGTCGAGCTGGCACCCCGCGACCCTATCCTGGGCCTCAACGAAGCATTCAATGCCGACCCACGCACCGACAAGGTGAACCTTGGGGTGGGCGTCTACTGCAATGAGGAAGGCCGCATTCCGCTGCTGCGGGCCGTGATCGAAGCCGAGACCCAGCGTGCCGCCCAGCACGCCTCGCGTGGCTACCTGCCGATCGACGGCATCGCGACCTATGACCAAGCGGTGCAGAAACTGTTGTTCGGTGCCCAGTCCCCATTGCTGGCCGATGGCCGGGTGGTTACCGTCCAGGCAGTGGGCGGTACGGGCGCACTGAAGATCGGCGCCGACTTCCTCAAGCGCGTATCCCCCGAGGCCGTGGTCGCCATCAGCGATCCTAGCTGGGAAAACCACCGCGCGCTGTTCGAGTCAGCGGGCTTCCCGGTTCATACCTATCGTTACTATGACGCCCCGACCAACGGCGTGAATCGGGCTGGCATGCTCGAGGACCTCGAAGCGTTGCCCGCTGGCTCCATCGTGGTGCTCCACGCCTGCTGCCACAACCCGACCGGGGTGGACCTGGACCTGGACGATTGGAAAAATGTCCTGCAGGTGGTCAAGGCCAAAGGTCATGTGCCCTTCTTGGACATGGCCTACCAGGGCTTTGGAGACGGCATCGCCGAGGACGCCTTTGCCGTACGCCTGTTTGCCGAGTCGGGCCTTGAGTTCTTCGTCTCCAGCTCGTTCTCCAAATCGTTCTCCTTGTACGGTGAGCGCGTGGGCGCACTGTCGATCGTGACGGCGTCCAAAGACGAAAGCACCCGCGTCCTGTCCCAGGTCAAGCGGGTCATCCGTACCACCTACTCCAACCCGCCTACCCATGGCGCCACCATCGTGGCGACGGTGCTCAACAGCGCCGAGCTGCGGCAGATGTGGGAAACCGAGCTGGCAGAAATGCGCGAGCGCATTCATGATATGCGCAAGCAGATGGTCGAGTTGCTGGCCCGTTATGGTGCCAAGCGCGACTTCAGCTTCGTGGGTCGCCAGGTCGGCATGTTCTCCTACTCAGGCCTGACCGTGGAGCAAGTGGGCCGGCTGAAGAACGAGTTCGGCATCTACGCACTGGACACTGGCCGCATAGCCGTGGCTGCGCTGAACCAGAGCAATATCCATGTGGTGACCAAAGCCATCGTTGAAGTGCTGTAACTGATTGATTTCGCAGGGGTGACTTGACTTACCCCTGCTGTTGAGTAAGATACGTGCACATTCCGCGATAGCTCAGTCGGTAGAGCAAATGACTGTTAATCATTGGGTCCCTGGTTCGAGTCCAGGTCGCGGAGCCAGATAATCAAGATCCTTCACAGGGTTTTGAGAAGAATCCAGAAACGCCGCTTTGAGGGATGCTGTCGAAACAGACATACCCAAAGCGGCTTTTTTGTGCCCGCTGTGGGTATGCCTGGGCTGGTGCTTATAGCTTGATCCGCGTGGCGTGGATACCGTTCAGGCGCTCAACTGGGTCCAAGGCCATAGACCTTTCTCCGGCGCATCGACTCATCACGTCAGCACATACTGCAACCCGTGATGCTCCAGCAGGGTACGCATTTCTCGCAGGCTGACGAGCCGTCGCTCACTGATCCACGGCCACTCCGGTCGCCGGACATGAAACCGCTCACCTTCCTGAGCGATGGGCGTATACACCAGCCCGCCGGTGCGGCTGCGATGCACCAACTGCAACTGCCCATCGGTGCTCTCGAACGTGAATGCGCCGGTATGCCTGAGCATGACCGACAGTTCCTCGCTGGCCGGCTTCGCCGCTTTAATCGGTACCTGCAGGCGAAGATCGCTCTTGACCCGGCGTACATCCATGGCCTCATCAATGGCCGCCAGTCCAGGATCGGCACCAATGCCGCCGGGCAGACCCACCTCAATATCCTCGACGCGCAAGCTGATTGCCCCCTGAAGTTCGCTTACGCCGTGCACACCTTCGAAATCGCTGGCGTGGCTATTCCCCACCAGCGCAACCCACCGGCTCGGGCCTCGCCCCCCCTGGTCCGCCTCGATGATTTCATGCGCGTAAAAGTTCATCATTTGCTGGCGGATCACCGCCGATGGCGGGTCGGCCCAAGCCTGGCGATAACTGGCCATGCAGTCGATGGACTGGATACGGATACCGGCCTTCTGCGCCGCAATCAGCACGTTGCGAAACGAATAACGGCTCGCCAGATCGACCCCGTGACCTTCATCCAGATTATTCACATAGGTGCTCAACCGGGCGGGCATCTTGCCCGAGCGGTTGAATACATCAAGGTCAGCCTGATGGAAGTCGGTCATGAAATGCTCAACGTAGAGCACCTTGATTTTTTCGCGCCTGAGCATAGGCATGTTGTCTATCAGAAACTGCTTGCTGCCCAGCCCCGAATGACTTTCACCGATGACCAGCCCTTCGCTGTTCTGGTAGAGGCTGCGGATGATCAGCTTGGCGCTGGCATCACGAGGCAGAGTCGGTATTGCAGGCCGCGCGGGTGGTATGACATTTTCAAGATAGCCGACGGCGTCGGTTGCAAGCGCGTCGCGGCTGGCACGGAATGCCCGGTAGCTTGCTTCTACCTGAGGGTCTAAGCTGCTCATGATTCCACTCAGCGCGCGCTCCTCCCCCGGGGCATTGGCGGCGGCCTCAAGCAGAGGACGCGTTTCGCTCGGAATCTCGTAGGGCGTTGCAGGCAGAGACTGCACGGCAGGCGCATCGCTTCGCCACCCCCATGCCCCGAGCAATTTGCGGGGCAGCCCGCCACCCTGTAAACCCGAGCGCTGTAGAGGTTGCCACTGGCCGTCTGCTGTCATGCGGATGGGCAGGTTGCGATAGAACGAGTATGGATTCTCCGGGTCGATGACCACCCAGCTGCCCATCTGCTGCACAAAACGGACCTCGAAGGGTCGCTCGTCAATCAGCGCATAGAACTTGCCACTCTGTAGATAGATACCCTCCTGCCCGCCACTCCCAGGCTCAGCGCTGAGGATGATGTTGGTTTCAAAAGGCGCCAGCAGGTCGTGCTGGTCAACCGGTCGGAACGGTTCAGGTACCCAGGTTTCAATCTCGGCGGGTGTCGCGCAGGCCACCTCCTCTTCCGGCGTGGCCAGGGTTTCGCCCTCAGGCACCTGTGGATCAATCAGCATTTGCTCGTCACCTACGCCTACGGCACCGGCCAGCATGGCGGTGTTGAACAGGGTGTCGATGGCGGCGAAGATTGCGCCGGTCACACCGGCCTGTCGCTCGCTCGTAGTATGACCGTTGACAGCCTGGTCGATGTTCAGCCCCATATCCGCAAGACCTGCGCCGACCACCGCCAGTGCAATCGGCCAGTCGACCGCTGTCATGGGCCCTGCTACCTGGCCGAAGGCCTTGAGGTAGCCGATCCACAGTTGCTTACGCAGGTCAGCGTTGCTGCGCAGGGCGAACTGTGCGTCGTCGATCATGCGCTGGTGCGCGGCATCGCGCAGGTGGCTGAATGCATCGCCCGACAGAGTCGAATCGAGCTGATTGAGGCACTTGTGATCATCACCACCCCAATTGAAGAACAGTAGATCGATCAGGTGATTGAGGCCGAGGCGATCGTCTTTTTGCGCACGGCTGGATAATGGGAAGTGCGCCATGAAGCGCGTCCGGTTTTCGGCTTCGTTGGTATTGTTCAATACCCACCAGTAAAGGTCCTGACGCGTTGGGAAAAAGTGCAGGGCCTGCGTTTCACCTGGGGTGTACAGCAGTTGCGAACCATCCTCCAGCACAATGCGCAGAAAGTCGCTGGCAACATGCCCGCCGATGTCGAAGGTACACACGCGATAACCGGCGGCTGGCGGTACAACTGCCTGAAGTTGCTCCAACGTGGGTGATGCGATATCAAGACCCGTCAGCGCCGTGGCGACGCGGCGAACGAGGTGGGCCAACGCGGTACTGCTGTCGACCGAGCACATCTCGATCACCTTGGCGAGGAAGTTGACCTTCGCCAGTACGCGAAAATGCTCAGCATGTTCTTGCCAGAACGCCTGGAGCCTATGGTGGAACTGGGTACTGAAGTCGATTTGCCAGAAATCCTCGAGCACAGCCTGGGGCTCCAAACGGATCTCATTGTGCTCGTCATAGAAACCAGGGCCAGGGCCATTACTGTAAAAGCCGGTCAGATAACTGAGCAGGTCGCTGTTGTCCTGGTCATGAACGTCGAAACGGTGCATGACCAACTGAGGCAGTGTGAAGGATTGGACTGGCGGGTCCAGGTGCTGCCAGCCGCTGAAGGTGCGAGGGCTGCTCTGGGCGGTATCGAAACGGTTGAGGTAGACGTGGTCAGGGTCTAGGTGCGACAAGTTGTGTTTTCTCAACAGCGCCACGGCGGTGTCCCGGGCCGACTGGCGCATATCAGGGCAGGCTGCCACAAGTGGAGCGGCGATGGCGCGTAGCTGGGATTCGGCGTGCGGGGACAGAATCTGCAGGCCCATGGTTAAGTTCCTCAAGGTGTATGAAGCCGTGAGGTTGAGCCGTTACAATTTTTTGGAGCGCTAGTTATCAACCACCTTCCACACGGTCTTCATCCTCCGTGAAACGTGCGGTGAGGCGTAAGTCAGGGGTGATCCACCTGCCCTATGGGGTAGAACTCACCTCGGCTCCACACGCCCAGCCATTGCTGATCTGCGATTTGCCGGGTAACGGCCAACTCGACCAGTTGATAGAAGACATTACGGTGAATCAATGCCTCAAGGTTGCTGCGCATCAGCACATAAGGTGAAGGCGCTTGGGTGACGGGGTCAGTCACTACCCGCAGCGGATGGTCAGGCCCTGCTTCAACCTGATCATCCACATTATTGGTGAAACGCAACACCTGCTGCTCCCCCTCCCCCGTCACATCCAGGGCCACGGCCACGAACGGTGCGTCATCAACTGTGATGCCGACCTTCTCGACCGGCGTCACCAAAAAGTAATCATCCCCGTCGCGGCGGATGATCGAAGAAAAGAGCTTTACCATCGGTTTGCGGCCGATAGGCGTGCCCAAGTAGTACCAGGTCCCGTCCCGTGCGATACGCATGTCGATGTTGCCGCAGAAATCGGGGTTCCAGCGGTGCACAGGCGGCAAGCCCTTGGACATTGGAAGCTGCGTCAGCAGGTCATTGGCCTTGCCCGTCTCATTCATCGCGGTGCCTCATCGACTCATGCCAAGAAGGCTACGAGCGTACTCGCGCATGGGCGCCGCAAGCAAATCCCTGGGCGTCTGGTCATGGAACGTCAACAAACCGCCACGGCTTTTGATACGGACCGTGTCTATCAGGTAGCGGGTACTGGTTTCGATGAGCATCATCTGAACCACGCCGCTATCCCAACCCAGTCGGTCCACGGCCTGTTCGTCATACCACTCGTCCCCATTGCCGATGCGATCATCGGTGCGAGCGAAACGGGTATAGAGCACGTAGTCAGCCCCAAATGAGCGTGCCTGCGCGATCGCCTCTTCCAGACCCAGCGGTGCCTCGGCACGGCGTACCATCGGGAAATACTCGACGAAGCTTTTGAAGGCCTCTTCGGCCACCGCATTGTGCTGCGGAACAGGGCCTTTGCCGGGCGGCACGAATGCGCCTTGCCCAATGAAGATGAAGGAATCGGGTTGCAGTCGAATCGACAGCGTACGACGGGTATCGCTGTGATCCAGCAGGCCGGCATCGCTCATGTGATAGCGAACACCTTCCCCCATATCACTCACTTTCATGCACCCGCCCAACGCCGCAAGCGTCAGCACCAAGACCAGGCTCCGCATCATTCCTCCAGTGGCCGGCGTCAAAAAAGCCGGCGAATGGCTGACGAATGCAGCTTTTGCGCCAGCTTTGATTTGGTCGCCAGCGTGGGCCGGTGCTGACTCAATTGGCGGGGTCGGGGTCGCGCTTGCGTTTATTGCCCATGCGTACGCCGATGTCCATCAGGAACTGGAAGAAGCCTTCCTGATCTTCCAGCACATTGCTCCAGAACGGGGAGTGATAGAGCGCTACAGCCCCATGGACCAGTGCCCAGGCGGCGCAATAGTGGAAATAAGGGGGTACATCTTCAAGCTTGCCCTCACTGATGCGGCCTTTGATCAGTTGCGTAAGGCGATCGAAGTTGGAGGCGCGAATACTATGCAGTTGCTCGACCAGTTCGGGCACCTGGTTACCCTTGACGACCTTCTCCTCCAAACGATCGAAGAGCCTGTAGCGTTGCGGGTCGCGCATGCGAAATTCGAAGTAGGCGCGCGACAGGGCTTCCTTGTCGCGGTCCACATCGGCCGAGTGCAGCAGCTCGTTGAGATCGCGCTCATAGTCCAGCATCAGGCGCAGGTAGATTTCTGCCTTGGACTTGAAATGCTTGTAGATCGTGCCTTTGCCGATACCCACGGCGTCGGCGATCATTTCGACGGTGACGCTGTCCTCGCCTTGCTCGAGGAACAGCTTGAGGGCGGTGTCTAGGATTTCCTGTTCGCGACGGCGAAACTCACGGACCTTACGAGGTTCTTTCTGCATGGGAAGGACTGGCTGACGATCGAAGCGGATTATTATGCCTAACTTGCGCGAAATTGCACGGATCATCCGTGGTCATCTCGGTTTGTACTGGTGTGCGGGGGGGCTCAATCGTTGGCAGCTTGGCCTGGGGTATTCCAAATCTGTTTAAAAAACGATCAGTTTTGGCTGGCATTGTGCGTAGCCTGGGCGATACTCAAAGGGTCGTCGCGGCGCATCCCCCCGAGTGACGCGGCGATAAAGGTACTCAGGGACCGCGTACCTTTGTTCTACTCCTAATGGTCTTAACCCGGATTCCTCCCCCAGAAGCCGGGTTTTTTTTGGGTAAGGTGTTTGAGGCAGGTCCCGCCATCTCCCCGCTACCCCTCTGCTCTTGCTTTGGCTCTTGCTCTTGCTCTTGCTCTTGCTCTTGCTCTTGCTCTTGCTCTTGCTCTTGCTCTTGCTCTTGCTCTTGCTCTTGCTCTTGCTCTTGCTCTTGCTCTTGCTCTTGCTCTTGCTCTTGCTCTTGATCTTGATCTTGCTCTTGCTCTTGCTCTTGCTCTTGCTCTTGCTCTTGCTCTTGCTCTTGATCTTGATCTTGATCTTGCTTTTGATCTTCGCGACTTCAGAAGGCCGAACGCAGGTCTTGCGGAGGGAGGTGACAGGCATGGATGCCTGTCAAGCGCTGGGCCCCAGGATGGGGCCTACAGCGCGGTCCTCCCGGGAGCAAGACCGGAGTGAGGGAACCCCGAAGCGTAGCGTAGGGGCCGTATGAATGGAGCACAGCGTTTTTTGGTTACTTTTTGTCGCGTTTGACAAAAAGTGACTCGCCGTTGAACTGACCCCCGAATGTTGGACACCTATCTCACCGGAGGGTGTTCCATGACGAAATACAACCTGGCGCTCAAACAGGCACTCATCGAAGAGTGCCTTTCTGCTCCTAGCATTCATGAAGTGGCGCTAAAGCATGACCTCAGTCCATCGATGCTACGTCGGTGGGTAAAGGGCTATGAAAAACACGGCGCAGCCGGTTTAAGTGCCAAGTACAGCCGCTACGATGCCCAGTTCAAATTGAAGGTTTTGCAGTGCATTGAGCAAGAAGGATTGTCTGCCCAGCAAGCCTGCATCCAGTTTGATATTCGTGGTCCAAGTAGCATCAGGCAGTGGAAAAGGTTGTATGATCAAGGCGGAGTTGAAGCACTTCATCCGCATCATACCCGAGAGTTGAGCATGCCCCGTAAGCCATCGAAAAAAACCAGCGCAAGTCCTCCTACCGCTTCGGATAGCGACCTGACACCCGAGCAAATGCTCGAAGAGCTGGAATATCTGCGTGCGGAGAATGCTTACCTAAAAAAGCTCGATGCCTTGATCCAAGCGGACCCTCGCACTGCGCAGGCGAGAAAACGAAGGCTGTCCAGGGATTGAGGCACGGGCATCGACTCGCTCTGCTGTTACGTGCCGCCGGGCTTGCACGTAGTACCTTTTATTACCAAAGCAAGGTGTTGTTGACTGACAAGCATGCGGCTTTGAAAGAGAGTATCAACAACGTCTATCACGAGCATAAGGGACGGTATGGCTATCGCCGGATCACTGAGACCCTCAAGCACAACGGTCGGATGATTAATCACAAGAAGGTGCAGCGACTGATGCAGCTTATGGGTCTCCAGTCGCTGGTCAGGGCGAAGAAATATCGCTCGTACCGAGGCTCAGAGGGACTGGTTGCGCCTGATCTGCTCAGGCGAGAATTCAAGGCAGGAGCCCCTAATCAGAAATGGGCAACCGACGTGACAGAGTTCAAAGTGAAGGGGCAGAAGCTGTTTCTTTCGCCGTTGATGGACCTGTATAACGGCGAAATCCTCGCTTATCAGATTAACCGGCGCCCGGAGTTCAAGATGGTCTCGGCAATGCTTGAGCAAGCCTTTGAGCGGCTGAATCCAGGTGATAAACCGATATTGCACTCCGATCAAGGATGGCAGTACAGGCAGCCCACTTACCGGCATATGCTGGCCGAGAAGAACATTGAGCAGAGTATGTCGCGTAAGGGCAACTGCCTAGACAACGCCGCAATGGAAAGCTTTTTCGGCACACTCAAGAGCGAATATTTTTACCTGGAGTCGTTTGAAAATGTCGAGCAGTTGGCTTCAGGACTTGATGATTACATCGCTTACTACAACCAAAAACGCATCAGCCTCAGACTTGATGGCCTGAGTCCGATACAATTTCGGACCCACGCGCTGGCCCCATAGCGCTCACTGTCCAACTTTTGGGGGTCAGTTCACGTAAGGGCGAAAAGGTGATTAAGCGTCGCCATCGCAAATGGACTATGCTCTCTTTTAATACCCACGCCAACGCAATCAAACTTGAAACTTGAAACTTGAAACTTGAAAGCGCGGGCGCATACAGCAAGTTGATATTCATTGGCGAGGGTGGCGCACGGTCACCTTTCCGCCCTTACGGCGGCTTACTTTTTGTCTTGTCAAAAAGTAAGCAAAAACCGCCTGCTCCTATCATCCGGCCCCTACGCTACGCTTCGGGGTTCCCTCGCTCCGGGCTTGCTCCCGGGAGGACCGCGCTGCAGGCCCCATCCTGGGGCCCAGCGCTTGACAGGCATCCATGCCTGTCACCTCCCTCCGCAAGCCCTGCGCTCGGCCTCCTGAAGTCGCGATCTGCGGCGCCTGAGCTACCGTGCGCTTAGAAGCAAAAGCCAAAGCAACTGCAACTGCAACTGCAACTGCAACTGCAACTGCAACTGCAACGTTAACTTAGGGTACGCGCCCTAGCGAACCCTTGCCAACGGAAATAACCGCTTGAAATTTGTGGTGGTCTGCTCAGCCAACTGTTCATAACTGACACACCGCAGTGAGGCCACATATTCAGCCACTTCCCGCACATATTGGGGCAGGTTGGGTTTACCCCGATAAGGAATAGGCGCCAGATAGGGCGAGTCGGTTTCCACCAAGAGCCGATCCGCCGGCACTTGCCGCGCCACGTCCCGCAACGCCTCGGCATTACGGAATGTGACGATCCCCGAAAGCGAAATGTAATACCCAAGATCCAAAGCCGCCTTGGCCATTTCCCAGTCTTCGGTAAAGCAGTGCAGAACGCCCGCCTGGGACAAGTTCGCCTCACGCAATAGTGCCAAGGTATCGGCACGGGCCGCTCGGGTATGCACGATCACCGGTTTTCCCGTCTGCCGCGAAGCTTCCAGGTGCAAGCGAAATGAGGCCTGCTGCAACTCGGCAGCTTCCGGCTCGTAATGGTAATCCAGGCCGGTTTCACCGATCGCCACCACATGGGGATGAGCCAATTCGGTCAACAGCCAGTCCAAAGCAGGCGCTGCACCCGGCGCCAGGTCCAGCGGGTGAACGCCTACCGAGCAATCCACATCGCTGTATTGCTCGGTCAAGGCCTTGACTGCGCCTGCATTTTCGGCACTGACACCGATGCACAGGAAGTGCCCGACACCACGAGCACGCGCCGCCTGCAAGGCAGCATCGAGCGAACCCCCATGGGCGCTGAGGTCAAGGCGGTCAAGATGGCAATGGGAATCTACAAGCATGGGTACACACACGGATAAGAATTAAAGTCAACGCCCAGTTGGCAATTGTAGCCAATGGGCCAGCAACGATTCGATCAGCAAAGCACGATTCAGGTTTGCCTTGCCCAGCACTTTCTGACGCTGCTCAAGGATCCAGGCCTGGACCTCGAGGACTTTGGCCGGACGGCTCTTTTGCGCAAGGTATTGCACCACCTTGCGCATGTCGGCCATGCCGAGCTCATCGTCGTCCTCGGTCAACTGGTAGCGCAGGATCAACTGGGCCCAGTCGAAAAACCAATCGAACACTATCAACAACGGCACGGCTGTCCATGCGTCGGCCAACTGGCTGGGCGATTGCTGCTGCTTGAGCAGCTTCTTTACGCCTTCGGTCACCAGGGCGCGCTGTTCATGCACGCCTTGCTGATGAAGACTCAGGGCCAACAGCGGCGAACCGGCAGACAAGGTCAACAGATCGTCGCGCCGGGCCTGATCGGTCTCCGGCAAGGCGCTGGCCAACCAGGCATGGCTCTGGGCCTTGGTCGGCAGTGGACAGGTAACCTGCTGGCACCGGCTCTTGATGGTAGGCAGCAAGCGGCTGGGTTGATGGGTCACCAGCAGCAGCACCGTGTCGCCGGAAGGCTCCTCAAGGCTTTTGAGAAGTGCATTGGACGCGTTGACGTTCATGGATTCGACAGGCTCGATCATGACCACCTTGCGCCCACCCAACTGCGCGGTCTGAGCGACGAAGGCAACCAGTTCGCGGACCTGGTCCACCTTGATCGGCTTGTCCAGCTCTTCAGGTTCAAGCATGAAGTTGTCGGGGTGACTACCGGCCTTGAGCAGGTGGCAGGACTTGCACTGGCCGCAAGCCAGGGTGCCATTAGGGCGCTGGCACAGCAGCCGCGCCATCAGGCGCTCGGCCAGATCACGCTTGCCTATCCCCTTCGGGCCGTGCAGCAGATAGGCATGGGCATGCTGGGCGCGGCCAGCCAGTTGCTCCCACAGTGTCTGCTGCCAAGGGTAGGCGTCAGTCACGGCAGCGCTCCACGATACCTGGCAGCAGCCTGTCCAACGCTTGCTGGACGTCCGCCAGCGGCTGCGATGCATCCAGCAGCGTGTAGCGTTGTGGCGCCGCGGCTGCGCGATCCAGGTAGGCGCGGCGGACCGCTTCGAAAAACGCCTGCCCTTCCTGCTCGAACCGGTCCAGCCGCCCTCGCGCTGCAGCGCGGGCCAGGCCTACTTCGACGGGCAGATCGAATACCAGGGTCAGGTCAGGACGAAGGTCGTCCTGCACGAACTGCTCAAGCGTCGCGATACGCTCGACAGGCAAGCTGCGCCCGCCCCCTTGATAGGCGTAAGTAGCGTCTGTGAACCGGTCACACAGCACCACCGCCCCACCCGCCAACGCCGGGCGGATCACTTGTGCAAGGTGTTGAGCGCGTGCAGCGAACACCAACAAAAGCTCAGTATCGGCGTGCATGACTTCATCGCTCGGCGACAACAACAGCTCACGAATCTTTTCAGCCAAGGGCGTGCCGCCTGGCTCGCGGGTCAGCACCACGTCCAGCCCTTGCTCGCGCAGCCGGGCAGCCAGGTATTCCCGGTTAGTACTTTTGCCCGCGCCTTCGGGGCCTTCCAATGTAATAAACAAGCCGCTCACAAACAGTCCTTATTGGGGGGCGTCGAGCGCCGACGGTTCGGTTGCCCGATCGCTCTCGACCTTGCCCTGTTCAGGCGCAGCGGCTGGAGCAGATGGATCATCCGATGCTCCCGCCTCAGGCACTTGAGATGAACCGGACGGCGCTGCATCGTTCGAGGGTGTCGGCTGAGCGGTGCCAGGGCTTGAACGGTAATCGGCCCGACGCTTGAGCTGAAACTCGCGCACAGCAGAATTGTGGTCGTCCAGGTCATCGGAAAAAACGTGACTACCATCACCGCGCGCAACGAAGTAAAGGCTGGTGCCATCTGCCGGGTTCAATGCCGCATGGATGGCCTCACGCCCGACCATCGCAATAGGCGTTGGCGGCAGCCCCGTCATGGTGTAGGTGTTGTAAGGCGTTGGCTGGCGCAAATCAGCGCGTGTAATGCGGCCGTTGTAGCGCTCGCCCATGCCATAGATGACCGTCGGATCGGTCTGCAGCATCATGCCCAGGCGCAGGCGGCGGACGAATACGCCAGCGATTTGCCCGCGCTCCTGTGGAATACCGGTTTCCTTTTCCACCAGCGAGGCCATGATCAGTGCCTGGTAGGGGTCGCGGTACGGCAGGTCGCGGGCGCGCTCGGCCCACTCACGCGCCAGCACCTCTTCCAGGCGCATGTAGGCTTGCTGCAAAAGCTCCACATCACTCATGCCGCGCACGAAGCGATAGGTGTCCGGAAAGAAACGGCCCTCCGGGAAAACGCCAGCGTGACCCAGCTTTTCCATGACTTGGGCATCGGAAAGGCCATCGAGGGTCTGCTTGATCTTTTCGTGCTTGGCCACGGCCGCGCGCACTTGGCGAAACGTCCAGCCTTCGACCAGGGTCAGGTTGTATTGCACCACGTCGGCCCGCTGCCAGGCGTCGAAAAGCTGTTTCACGGTCATGCCGGGCGTCAGGCGATACTCGCCCGTATGCAGTGGCACGCCGGCCATGTTGAAGCGCCAGTACAACCTGAGCCATAGCGCGTCGCCCAACAGCCCCTCTTGTTGCATGCGGTAGAACATGCGATTGGGCGTAGCGCCATTGGGCACATCCAGCAGGCGTTCCTGTGCCACATGCACAGGTTGGTCCAGCACCGAATGGACCTTCCATGCCGACCAGCCAAGGGCCAGGCCCATGACGATCAGGCACATTTCCAGCAGCAGCAGGAATTTACGTCTCACGAATTCAGGTTTCCAGTAACGTACGGGCAACGGCCTGCAACGTACGGGTGAGCGGGCCAGGCCGCCAGTTTAGCGCGCCTGCGGCGCGGACGGGCCAGATGCCGTAGACACTATTGCAAACGAATGCTTCATCCGCTTGTGCGAGCTCATCGAACGCCAGGTCACGCACTTGCACCGGGATGTTCATCATCTCCGCCCGCGCCAGCAGTGCGGCGCGCATCACGCCTGCCACCCCGCAACGATCAAGCCTGGCAGTAAGAAGCGTGCCTTGCTTAACCAGAAACAGGTTGCTGTAGACACCTTCGATCAGCCTGCCCTGCCCGTCACGCATCAGGCCTTCGGCATGTTCGCCGTCCTGCCATTCGGAACGTGCCAGCACCTGCTCGAGGCGGTTGAGGTGTTTGAGCCCTGCCAGCAAGGGTTGTTCCCCAAGCCGGGTCTGGCACATGAACAGGCGCACGCCCACGTCGGCGTGTTCGGCTGGGTAGCTGGGCAACGGGCTGGCTTGCAGGATGCGCCGCGCCGCGACACCGGCCGCGGGTGCATATCCGCGCTGGCTGTCGCCGCGGGTCAGGATCAGCTTGGCCACGCCCTCACCCAGCTGAGCCGCATAGCGCCTTACCTCATCGGCCACCAGGGCCACGTCAGTGGCGATGGACAGGCGCTGACAGCCCAGTGCCAGACGCGCCATGTGCTCATCCAGCAGCAAGGGCCGCCCATGGCGTACAGCGAACGTCTCGAACAGACCATCCCCGTAGGCCAACCCGCGGTTGTGCAGGTTGATCGCAGCCGCAGGCGTGCCATCGACCCAGCTTTGCATCACTCGGCGAACCGGCGGAACACCAGGGAGCCGTTGGTGCCACCAAAGCCGAACGAATTGGACAGCACGACATCGATTGGCATGCTGCGGGCCTGGTGCGGCACGAAGTCCAGGTCACAGCCTTCGTCTGGCTCATCCAGGTTTATGGTCGGCGGCGCCATCTGGCTGTTGATCGCCAATACGCTAAAGATCGCCTCCACCGCACCGGCAGCCCCCAGCAGGTGCCCGGTCATCGACTTGGTGGAGCTGACGGCCAGCTTATAGGCATGCTCGCCGAACACGCGCTTGATGGCTGCCACTTCGGCCAGGTCTCCAGCCGGTGTCGAGGTGCCGTGGGCGTTGATGTAGCTGACTTCCTGAGGCTGCACGCCGGCATCGCGCAGGGCATTGACCATGCAACGGGCTGCACCTTCACCCGATTCGGGCGGCGACGTCATGTGATAGGCATCGCCGCTCATGCCAAACCCTACGAGCTCGGCGTAGATCGTTGCACCCCGCGCCTTGGCGTGCTCGAGCTCTTCGAGCACCAATGCACCGGCCCCGTCGGACAGGACGAAGCCGTCACGACCTTTGTCCCAGGGACGACTGGCCCGCGCAGGCTCATCGTTGCGGGTAGAAAGCGCGCGCGATGCGCCAAACCCGCCCATGCCCAGCCCACAGGCG
Source organism: Pseudomonas parafulva (assembly GCF_002021815.1). Lineage (NCBI taxonomy): Bacteria > Pseudomonadati > Pseudomonadota > Gammaproteobacteria > Pseudomonadales > Pseudomonadaceae > Pseudomonas > Pseudomonas parafulva. The sequence goes on along the minus strand of NZ_CP019952.1, from coordinate 1,448,573 downwards.
GCCATTTCAGCGCCGCCGGCGATCATGACATCGGCCTCACCGTGCGCAATATTGCGCGCAGCCATGCCGATGCAATGGGTACCGGTGGTACAGGCGGTGGCGATGGCGTAGTTCGGCCCTTGCAGACCCAGGTGGATCGACAGGAAGCCGGAGATCATGTTGATGATCGAGCCAGGGACGAAGAACGGCGAGATACGCCGAGGGCCTGCGTCGTGCAATGTACGGCTGGTCTGCTCGATATTGGTCAGGCCACCGATGCCCGAGCCCATGGCCACCCCGATGCGCTCACGGTTGGCGTCAGTCACTTCCAGGCCAGCGTTGCGCACTGCCTGAAAACCGGCTGCCAAGCCGTACTGAATGAACAGGTCCAGCTTGCGAGCCTCTTTGGCCGACAAGTATTGCTCAACCTCGAAGCCCTTCACCGAGCCACCAAAACGGGTGGAGTAGGCAGAAAGATCCGTATGCTCGATCGGACCGATGCCACTGCGGCCAGCCAGAATGCCCTGCCACGTGCTCGGTACATCCGTACCCAGTGGCGACAGCATACCCATACCGGTGACCACGACGCGTCTACGCGACACAGTACTCTCCTTTTCTAATGACAGAGTTTCTTGCCATTGCATCCAGTTGGACGGAATGAAATGGCAACAAGCTCTTGATGCGGGGATTGGCAGCCGACACGGCGACAGCCGAAGCTTGCAAAGAAAAAACCGCACGCCAGTCAAGGCAGTGCGGTTTTTCCCGACAAGAAGCGTCGACTACAGCGTCTTAGGCCTGGTGGCTGTTGACGTAGTCGATGGCAGCTTGAACGGTAGTGATCTTCTCGGCTTCTTCGTCAGGAATCTCGGTCTCGAATTCCTCTTCCAGAGCCATCACCAGCTCAACGGTGTCAAGCGAATCGGCACCCAGGTCATCGACGAAGGACTTCTCGTTGGTCACTTCTTCTTCCTTGACGCCCAGTTGCTCGGCGACGATTTTCTTGACGCGTTCTTCGATGGTGCTCATACCTAGTTTTCACTCCTAATGGATATATGTCAGGCAGCTGGCCGGTGGCTAATTTTATAGAAGAACGTTCGCTTTTCAAGCTCAACGCGCCTTCAGCCTAGTCCCACGACCAGCCGCCTGGAATCTGATTGCAGCTTTATAACGGATTTTAGGCTCGCAGTATGACTCTTTTTTTACGGAATCCGTCACATTGACCGGCGATATTACATGTACATCCCGCCGTTGACGGGCACGGTTGCGCCCGTCACGTACGCTGCACCGTCAGAGGCCAGGAACGAAACCACCTTGGCGATTTCATCTGCCTGACCCAGGCGGCCCAGCGGAATCTGGGTCTGCAGGGCTTCGCGCTGCGCTTCTGGCAGCTCGCGGGTCATGTCGGTATCGATGAAGCCCGGCGTGACCGAGTTGACGGTGATACCGCGCGAGCCCACTTCACGCGCCAGGGCGCGACTGAAGCCTTCGAGACCGGCCTTGGCCGCCGCATAGTTGGCCTGGCCAGCGTTACCCATGGCGCCGACCACCGAGCCGATGCTGATGATACGACCCCAGCGCGCCTTGGTCATGCCGCGCAACACGCCCTTGGACAGACGGTAGAGGCTGTTGAGGTTGGTATCGATGACATCGAACCACTCGTCGTCCTTCATGCGCAGCATCAGGTTGTCACGCGTGATACCCGCATTGTTCACCAGAATGGTCGGTGCACCGAACTGCTCGCCGATGGCCGACAGTACCGAATCAACCGATTCGGCGCTGGTCACGTTCAGCTCCATGCCGGTACCGACAATGCCATGCTCCTTCAGGGTCGCGGCGATACGCTCGGCACCGGAGGCCGAGGTCGCAGTACCGATGACGGTGGCGCCTTGGCGACCCAGTTCCAGGGCGATGGCCTGGCCAATGCCACGGCTGGCGCCAGTGACCAGTGCAACTTTACCTTGCAGGCTCATGCAAGCTTCTCCAAGTCAGGCCAGTGCCGCACGCGTGGCGGCAACGGCGTCAGGGGTGTTGAGGTTGTAGGTGGTTACGCCATCGGCGCAGCGCTTGTTGAGGCCAGCCAGGACCTTGCCCGGACCGCACTCGACCAGGTTGACCGCACCGGTGGCAGCCAGCGCCTGGACGCACTCGACCCAGCGCACGGGCTGGTACAGCTGAGCCAGCAGATCACGCTTGAGCGCATCCAGATCGGGTGCGATGGCGGCTGTCACGTTCTGCACAACCGGAATCTGTGGCGCCTGCCAATCGATGGCATTGATCGCGGCGGCAAATCGTTCGGCCGCAGGCTTCATCAGCGCGCAGTGCGACGGTACGCTGACTGCCAGCGGCAAGGCGCGCTTGGCGCCCTTTGCCTTGCACAGCTCCATGGCCCGGTCCACTGCGGCTTTGTTACCGGCAATCACCACTTGGCCCGGCGAATTGAAATTGACCGCGCTGACGACCTCGTCTTCAGCCGCTTCGGTGCAGATCTGCACCACGACGGCGTCGTCCAGCCCCAGGATTGCGGCCATGGCACCGTGCCCGGCAGGCACGGCTTCCTGCATCAGTTGGCCGCGGCGCTCGACCAGGCGAACGGCGTCCTTGAGGCTGATGCTGCCCGCTGCGACCAAGGCACTGTACTCGCCCAGGCTATGACCCGAGACGAATGCAGGCTTGGCGCCGCCCTCCTCGAGCCACAGGCGCCACAGCGCAATGGAGGCTGTCAGAATGGCTGGCTGGGTCTTATCAGTCTGATCGAGTTGCTCTTGCGGACCTTCCTGAACCAGTTTCCAGAGGTCGTAACCCAGCGCCTCGGAAGCTTCCTTGAAGGTCTCGATGATCACCGGCTTCTCGGCGCCGAGTTCTGCGAGCATGCCCAGCGACTGGGAACCTTGACCTGGAAAGACGAATGCGAGAGATGCAGACATTGAACAAGCCCTTATGATCTTGTCGTCGGATAGAGGCGCCTGGCGCATGCCAGGCGCGGAATCTGAACATTTGGATGAAGACCGAAACCCTGCGGTCACATTTAAGCATTTCGTCGGCAAGACCGCTAAGCGCGGGCTCGCATCACATTACTTGAGTAAATCCTCCAGGCGACCATGAAGGCGCCCGGGCAAATTCTCCTGAATTTCGATCAGGGCGCGCTGGATCGCACTCTGAAACCCCTCAACGCCTGCCGCGCCGTGGCTTTTGACGACGATGCCCTGCAACCCCAGAAAGCTGGCACCGTTGTGACGCGCCGGGGCCAGATCGGCCTGCACGCGTTTAAGCAGCGGCATGGCCACAGCGCCCGCCAGGCGCGACAACAGGCCGCGCCTGAAGGTCTGCTCGATACGCTGCGCAACCATGGTGGCCAACCCTTCGCTGGACTTGAGCAGGATATTGCCAACGAAGCCGTCGCAGACCACCACGTCCGCGGCCCCTCTGTACAAGCCGTCACCTTCGATGAAGCCGACGTAATTGAGGCCGCGAGCCCCTTGCAACAGGTTCGCCGCCAGCCTGACTTGCTGGTTACCCTTTATGTCTTCGGTACCTACGTTCAGCAGTGCCACTCGGGGGCGCTGCACGCCCAGCGCCTGCGCCGCCACCGACCCCATGACCGCAAACTGGTAAAGCTGCTCGGCCGTGCAGTCGACATTGGCGCCAAGGTCAAGCAACTGGCAGTAGCCGGTGCGTGTCGGGATGGCAGCCACCATGGCTGGACGATCAATGCCTGGCAGGGTCTTGAGCACGGCGCGAGACAGCGCCATCAGGGCCCCGGTATTACCGGCGCTGACACAGGCCTGGGCCTTGCCGTCACGCACCAATTCCAAGGCAACACGCATGGATGAATCGGGTTTGCCGCGCAATGCCTGTGAAGGCCGCTCGTCCATACCGATCACTTCTGCGGCACCGAGAATCTGCAGGCGCGCGCGATCGGCAGCTGAAAAGCCGCTGACAAGATCTTCCAGGAGGGAGGATTGACCGACGAGGGTCAGGTGAAGCGAGGGGGTAGCCGACAGGCAGGCGATACTAGCCTGGACAATGCTGCGGGGACCGAAGTCCCCGCCCATTGCGTCGATCGCGATGATCTGAGCGGACAAGGATTACTCGTCAGCGCCCTTATCGATCACTTTGCGACCACGGTATACGCCTTCTGGCGAAACGTGGTGGCGCAGGTGCACTTCGCCGGTGGACTTCTCTACCGACAGCGCGTTTTCCGACAGGGCATCGTGCGAACGACGCATGTCACGGGCAGAGCGGGATTTTTTGTTCTGCTGAACAGCCATAATTGATTAACTCCTAAACGTTTGGGTCACGCTTTAACTGCGCCAAAACACTGAACGGGTTGGACCGCGATACCTCGTCCTTGCTCGAGTCGGGCTCGTCTGCGCCCGCCGGCTGCTGGCATTCTTCCGGATGATGAGCAGGCACGATGGGCAAGGCGAGCAACAGCTCTTCCTCGATCAGCGCCTGCAGATCCAAAGGATCTTCGCCCAGTTCCAGCACGTCATAGCCTTTCGGCAACGACTGGGTATTCGCACCCTCCTTCACCACGGCGTAGGTACACTCGCTGTGGATCGGCAGGGTGACCAGCTCAAGACAACGCTGGCAAACCATCTTGACCTCGACATCCAGCTCGCTGTGGATAACCACAGTGTGCTGTTCGTCTCGTTCAAAATCGAACTTCGCCTGCACCATACCGACATCGTCGGAAAGCGGGTCGCAGAGTCTTTCCAAATCAGCGAGTGGTAGCGAACCGCTAAGGGTTACGCCACGATCAGCCAATTTGCGCGGGTCAACGTGAGGTGGAATCGGGTCATTCAACATAGGCGCAGCATTCTAGGGATGCCCCCCGTCCCTGTCAAAGGAATTTGGTGGCATCGTGCGTGATAGGATGGGTTCAACCGAATCAGGAGCTTACTATGCTTGCACTGTTACTGGCTTCCAGTTCCCTTTATCGTCGCGAGCTGCTCGCGCGCTTGCAGCTTCCGTTTACCTGGGCAAGCCCTGACATAGACGAAACGCGCCAGCCAGCAGAGTCTGCAATCGACCTGGTCCGGCGCCTGGCCATGCAAAAAGCCCAAGCCCTTGCAGGCAGCCACCCTAACCACTTGATCATCGGCTCGGACCAGGTCGCAGTGCTAGGCGAGCACATTCTGGGCAAACCCCACACGGTCGAGCGAGCCTGCGAACAATTGCTCGCCTGCAGCGGCCAACAGGTGACGTTTCTTACCGCAGTGGCGCTGCTCAACAGCGCCACCGGGCAGTGCCAGGTGGACTGCGTGCCGTTTACCGTGAAGCTGCGGGTGCTGGACCGTGAACGCATCGAACGCTACGTGGCAGCGGAAATGCCCCTCGACTGCGCCGGAAGCTTCAAGGCCGAAGGGCTTGGCGTGAGCCTGTTCGAAAGCACCGAGGGGCGCGATGCGACCAGCCTGGTGGGGCTCCCACTGATACGGCTCGTCGACATGCTGGCCTTGGAAGGGGTGAGCGTCCCGTAGCCAGACCAGGGGGCGTGCACCGCCCCCACAAAGGCGACTGGCCTTAGCGCAGTTGCGGGCCCTGGAAACCCATCCACATGGCCAAGCGCTCTGCCACGCTGGCACCCATGCGCTTGGAGAAACGGTCAAAGGGCGATTCCTGCACGGTGAAATCAACCAGATCCTTTTCGCCCACCACCTCACGCGCCACATAGCTGGCGCTGCCCAGGCCATCGATCAGACCAAGCGCCTTGGCCTGCTCGCCGGACCAGACCAGGCCGCTGAACAGCTCCGGGTGATCCTTGTCCTTGAGTCGCTCGCCTCGCCCTTGCTTGACCATGGCGATGAACTGGTTGTGGGTGGTGTCCAGCACACCCTGCCAGAATTGAGTTTCTTCAGGCTTCTGCGGCGAGAACGGATCGAGAAATGCCTTGTGCTCACCGGACGTATAGAGCCGGCGCTCCACGCCGAGCTTGTCCATGGCACCTACGAAACCGTAGCCCGCAGCCGTCACGCCGATCGACCCGACCAGACTGGCCTTGTCGGCATAGATCTCATCGGCCGCACTGGCGATGTAATAGGCTCCTGACGCACCCAGGTCGGTGATGACGGCGTACAGCTTCACGCCGGGGTGCTCGGCACGCAGGCGGCGAATCTCGTCATACACATAGCCCGCCTGAACAGGGCTGCCGCCCGGGCTGTTGATGCGCAGGACCACGGCTTTGGTCTTGCCATCCTTGAAGGCATCGCGCAGGCCTTTGACGATGTTGTCGGCACTGGCAGCCTCCTGGTCGGCGATGACCCCGCGCACTTCCACAAGGGCCGTATGACTGGCACCGCGCGAGGCAGCCTTGTCCATGTCGGTCCAGGGCAGGAACAGCGCCAGGATGCCAAAGAGGTAGATGAACGTCAGCAGCTTGAAAAAGATACCCCAGCGTCGCGACCGGCGCTGCTCCTGGATGCCCGCCAGCAAGGTCCTTTCCAGCAGCTTCCAACTTTTGCGCTCCTCGCGCTCCTCGGGCTCGGCCTCGGGGGCCTTCCATTCGCCTGCCATGCTCACCTACCTCGAAAATGAACCTGTGGAACCGGACAGCCACTGACGCAGCTGGCCAAAGTGATCGATGCAAACCTGTGGCCCGAACTCGGCCAGCGCCTGGAGTGACATCGCGCCATAACCCACGGCCACGCAGTGCATCCCCGCGTTGCTGGCCATCTGCAGATCGAACGCAGAATCTCCGACCATCAGCGCACGACCCGGTTCGACACCGCAGTGGTCAAGTATTTGTTCGAGCATCAAGGGGTGCGGCTTGCCGCGCGTCTCATCCGCCGCACGCGTGATATCGAAAAACCGCTCAAGGCCATTGGCCTTGAGCACTCTGTCGAGGCCGCGGCGCGCCTTGCCGGTAGCCACCGCCATTCGATAGCCCTCGGCGCGAAAGGCGGCCAGCGATTCGGCGACGCCGTCGAACAGCGGCGAAGGCTGCTGATCGAGTGCCGTGTAGACATCGGCATAATGCTGACGAAACCGCTCCACCTGCTCATGCGTCAGGTGCGGATAAAGGGTGTGGATCGCCTCAGCCAGCGACAGCCCGATGATCCCCTTGATGGCCTGTTCCTGAATGGGCGCTTGGCCGGCACGCTTGGCAGCGACCTGCATGGCCTCGACGATGCGCCCGACGGAGTCGGCCAGGGTACCGTCCCAGTCGAAGATCAGCAGCGTGTAGTCACGGCGCACTCAAACGCTCCACGGTCTTGGCCCACATTTCATCCACGGGCGCCTCCAGCTTGAGCTCCCCACCGTCCGGAAGCGGCACCGTCAGTGCGTAGGCGTGCAGGAAAAGCCGCTTGCCGCCCAGGTCGCGGATTTCGCGACTGAAATCCTCGTCGCCATACTTGCTGTCCCCCGCGATCATGTGCCCGGCATGCAGGGCATGCACACGAATCTGGTGAGTACGGCCCGTGATCGGGCGCGCCTCCACGAGGGTGGCGAAGTCGCCGAAGCGGCGCAGCACACGGAACAGGGTCAGCGCTTCCTTACCTTCGTCATTGACTTCGACCATACGCTCGCCTGAGCGCAGGTTGCTCTTGAGCAGCGGTGCATTAACTTGCTTCTTCGCGGTTGGCCAGTGACCGCGCACCAGGGCCATATAGCGCTTGTCCACGCCATCCCCGCGCAGCGCAGCATGCAGGTGGCGCAGCATGCTGCGCTTCTTGGCAATCATCAGCAGGCCCGAGGTGTCCCGGTCCAGGCGATGCACCAGCTCCAGCTCCTTGGCATCGGGGCGCAACTGACGCAGCGCCTCGATCACGCCGAAGCTCAGCCCGCTACCGCCATGCACGGCGATCCCGGCAGGCTTGTTCATCACGATCAACGCCTTGTCTTCGTGAACGATGGCAGCTTCGAGCCGCTGTAGCAGCCCCTGGGCCACCGGGGCCGGCTCGTCGCGCTCAGGCAGTCGCACGGGCGGCACCCGCACGATGTCGCCCGCCTGGATCTTGTACTCGGGCTTGACCCGACCCTTGTTCACCCGCACCTCGCCCTTGCGCAGGATGCGATAGACCAAGGTCTTGGGCACACCCTTGAGGGCTGTGATGAGAAAGTTGTCGATACGCTGGCCGGCAAGTTCCGGCGCGACTTCAATCAGCTGAACGCCGGAAGTCGGAGAGGTATTGGTTGTCATGGCGCAATCATACAATTTTTATGGAATTGAAGCACTTAATCATTGCTGCTATAGTCGCGAACGCCGCCATAAGCGGCAGGCCAGTGGAATCAGGCTGTGCGCCAGTCACTGACCTTCGCAATTCTCCAGGACGCGAGGCCGTCCTACGGGGGTTCGCCAGTTTACCGAATTGCCTGGAATCGCCACCAGCGCCGTGTAGAGAAGACCGAAAATAAACGACAAGTGCGGTGTCCAACCTGCTTACACGCTTCTTTTCGCAGTACCTCTGCCCGCCCGTCGCTTCCACGCAACCCATGGCGAATGCCTCGGAAATACCTGCCTTGGACATGAATGGCGCCAGCGCAGAATCGCGCTGGCGAAAAATGCAACCCGTTGCGGATTCAGCGCGCGGCAGCACCCGAATTATCAGGGATACGTGCAGGGTGGAGATGCACAGCCCTCGGACCGTGTAGCACCGCGTCCGGCCACCAGCCCCATCGTACGGCTGGCGAGCGGATAAGGTCCTGAACAGATGCCCCTGGGCGTCCACGGCTGAAGGTTGATTCCTCCTCCTGACTGAGTGCACCAGGCCCGCTTGGTTGATTCGGATAACAATTCGAAGCCTCCGGGGCCTTGTTGGCACCGCAGCAAAACAGGACGCGTCGTCGCGACAACGGCAGGCTGGGCAACCGGCTGGTGCCGAACGTTGCTCGACACGGGGGTGGTTAATCACCCTTTGCGCACCTTGGCACCGACCATGAGACGTCGTGTGTGCCGAACGCCGTTTCCGGCAGCCCGGAAACCGACGGTACAACATGAAAAGAATGCTGATTAACGCCACTCAACCCGAAGAGTTGCGCGTAGCCCTGGTGGACGGCCAACGCCTCTACGACCTGGATATCGAATCCGGTGCACGAGAGCAGAAAAAGGCCAACATCTACAAAGGCAAGATCACTCGCATCGAACCCAGCCTCGAAGCCGCCTTCGTCGACTTCGGCTCCGAACGTCACGGCTTCCTGCCGTTGAAAGAAATCTCCCGCGAATACTTCAAGAAGGCCCCTGAAGGCCGCGTCAACATCAAGGAAGTGCTCAGCGAAGGCCAGGAAGTCATCGTCCAGGTCGAGAAGGAAGAGCGCGGCAACAAAGGCGCGGCCCTCACCACCTTCATCAGCCTGGCCGGCCGCTACCTGGTGCTGATGCCCAACAACCCGCGCGCCGGTGGCATTTCCCGTCGCATCGAAGGTGAAGAGCGCAACGAGTTGCGCGAAGCGCTCAATGGCCTGACCGTACCAGGCGACATGGGCCTGATCGTTCGCACCGCGGGCCTTGGCCGCAGCAGCGAAGAGATGCAGTGGGACCTGGACTACCTGCTGCAGCTGTGGACCGCCATCAAGGAAGCTTCGCTGGACCGCGCCGCGCCGTTCCTGATCTACCAGGAAAGCAACGTCATCATCCGCGCCATCCGCGACTACCTGCGCCAGGACATCGGCGAAGTGCTGATCGACAGCATTGATGCCCAGGAAGAAGCCCTGACCTTCATTCGCCAGGTCATGCCGCAATACGCCAGCAAGGTCAAGCTATACGAAGACAGCGTCCCGCTGTTCAACCGCTTCCAGATCGAAAGCCAGATCGAGACCGCTTTCCAGCGCGTGGTCGAGCTGCCATCGGGCGGTTCGATCGTGATCGATCCGACCGAAGCGCTGGTGTCCATCGACATCAACTCGGCGCGCGCCACCAAGGGCAGCGACATCGAGGAAACCGCCCTGCAGACCAACCTGGAAGCGGCTGAGGAAATCGCCCGTCAGCTGCGTCTGCGCGACATCGGCGGCCTGATCGTCATCGACTTCATCGACATGACCCCTGCCAAGAACCAGCGCGCCGTGGAAGAGCGTGTGCGTGAATGCCTTGAGGCCGACCGCGCTCGCGTGCAGGTTGGCCGCATCTCGCGCTTCGGCCTGCTGGAAATGTCCCGTCAACGCCTGCGTCCGTCGCTGGGCGAAAGCAGCGGCATCGTCTGCCCGCGCTGCTCGGGCACCGGCATCATCCGTGACGTGGAATCGCTGTCGCTGGCTATCCTGCGCCTGATCGAAGAAGAGGCGCTGAAGGATCGCACTGCCGAAGTCCGCGCCCAGGTGCCGATCCCGGTGGCCGCCTTCCTGCTCAACGAGAAGCGCAACTCCATCACCAAGATCGAGCTGCGCACCCGTGCGCGCATCATCATCCTGCCAAACGATCACCTGGAAACCCCACACTTCGAAGTCCAGCGCCTGCGCGACGACAATCCCGAGGTGTTGAACAACCAGTCCAGCTACGAAATCGCTGCCAGCGAGACCGAAGAAGCGCCACAGCCAACCGCCACCCGCACCCTGGTTCGCCAGGAAGCCGCCGTGAAAACCGCACCGGCCCGTGCGAATGCACCCGTGCCAGCCAGCGAGGAGCCACAGCCTGCGCCAGCCGCCGCCCCTGCCCCAAGCGCCCCGGAGGCAAGCCTGTTCAAGGGCCTGGTGAAGTCGCTGGTGAGCCTGTTCGCTGGCAAGGAAGAACCTGCTGCCGCCCCTGTCGCCCCTGCTGCGGAAAAGCCGACTACCGAACGCAGCCCGCGTAACGAGGAACGCCGTAACGGACGGCAGCAGAGCCGTAACCGCAACGGTCGCCGCGATGAAGAGCGCAAGCCGCGTGAAGAACGTGCCGAACGTACCCCGCGCGAGGATCGCCAGCCACGCGAGGAGCGTGCTGCGCGTGAAGAACGTGCCCCACGAGAAGAACGTGCCCCGCGCGAAGAGCGTGCACCACGCCAGTCTCGCGAGGACCGTCGCGGCAACCGTGGCGAAGAGCGCGTGCGTGAACTGCGCGAGCCGCTGGACGCCACGCCGCCAGTAGAACGCGAGGAGCGTCAGCCCCGTGAAGAACGTGTAGCTCGCGAAGAACGTACCCCACGTGAAGAGCGTGCGCCTCGCGAAGAACGGGCTCCACGTGAAGACCGCGCACCTCGCGAAGAGCGTGCTCCGCGTGAAGACCGCGCACCTCGCGAGGAACGTGCTCCGCGTGAAGACCGCGCACCTCGCGAAGAACGTGCTCCGCGTGAAGAACGCGCGCCTCGCGAAGAACGTGCACCACGTGAAGACCGAGCGCCTCGCGAAGAGCGTGCCGCCCGGGAAGAACGCGCCCCGCGCCAACCTCGTGAAGAACGTCAGCCACGCGCGGCCGAGGAAGCTGCCGAACACGCTGCCGAAATGGCCGAAGAGCAACTGCCGAACGAAGAGCAGCTACAGGACGAGCAGGACGGCAACGATGGCGAGCGTCCGCGCCGCCGGTCGCGTGGCCAGCGTCGCCGCAGCAACCGTCGCGAGCGCCAGCGCAACGCCAACGGTGAGCTGATCGACGGCGAAGAAGAAGGCAGCGAAGAGCAGCCTCAACAGCGCCAGGCCACCGAGCTGGGCGCAGAGCTGGCCGCAGGTATTGCGGTGACCGCTGCGGTTGCAACCAGCAACATCAGCACCGACGCCGAAGCCCAGGCCAATCAGCAGGCCGAGCGCGCTACCGCCGAAGTCGCCGCTGTTGCCCCAACCGACAGCAGCGAAATCGCTCAACCGGCCAAGCAAGCTGAAACTGTAGTTCCAGCAGAAGCGGTCGCCGTGGCCCCAGTGGTCGAGCAACCGATCAGCGAGCCAGCGCCATTTGTCGAGGCCTCGGCCGTGCCAGTGGTCGAAGTCGCCCCGCAGCCGGTAATCGAACAGGCGCCCGTTGCTGAGCCAGCCGCGACCACCGAAACCTCAGTCGTTGAAGCCCCGGCAGACGTTCAGGCACCCGAAGCGCTGATCACCGAAGTGCCTGCAGAAGCCCCGGCCATCGAAGCCGGCGAAATCGAGCAGGCACCCTCTGTGATCGAGGTCGCCCCGGTTGCCGAACAGCCTGCCCCGGCGGTAGAGGCCCAGCCAGAGGTTTTGGCCGCGCCTGAAACGGTTGCGCCTGAGCCTGAGCCAGCCCCAGCTGCCGCGGCAGAGCCTGCCACCGTCATGCTGTCCAACGGCCGCGCACCAAACGATCCACGTGAAGTGCGTCGCCGCAAGCGTGAAGCCGAAGCTGCCGCCAAAGCCGCTCAGGCTGGCGCTGCTACCGACGAGCCAACACCAGAGACCGCCGACGAGCCAAAAACCTACCAGGGTTGATAGCCAAGGCTGAATGAAAAAGCCCCGCCAGTGCGAACTGGCGGGGCTTTTTCTTGGTCGGGCGTTTACCGTGGTCGGCGGACACGGCGCCTAGGAAGTTGCCGTAGGCAGTATCAATAAAGATTGGGCTCCATCTCCAGCTCAACCCCGAACCGCTCAAGGATGTCGACCTGGATCCGCCGCGCCAGGGCATGCATTTGCGCCCCGCTCGCCTGGCCATAGTTGACCAGCACCAGCGATTGCAGGCGATGCACCCCGGCATCGCCTTCTCGATAGCCCTTCCAGCCCGCCTGTTCGATCAGCCAGCCTGCTGCCAGCTTCACCTGGCCATCGGCCTGCGGGTAAGCAATGACACCTGGATGTTGCGTACGGATACGCTCAAACACCTGCGCCGCAACCACAGGGTTCTTGAAAAAGCTCCCGGCATTACCCAGCTCGGCCGGATCAGGCAATTTTTCACGACGAATGCTGCAGATGGCATCGCTGATGGCCTGCGCAGTGAGCGCGGTAGTGCCCTGCTCGGCCAGGCGCTGACGCACCGGGCCGTAGTCCAAGCGCGCCTGCAAGGTGCGACTCAAGGCGAAGCGCACACGCAGGATCAGCCAGCGACCAGGGTTACGCTTGAACACGCTGTCACGGTAGCCGAACGCGCAGTCGGCCAAGGCGAAGTCACAGACGTCACCCGTCTTGCGGTCCAACGCGGTCAGGCCGGCGAAGACATCCTTGATCTCTACGCCATAAGCGCCCACGTTCTGCATGGGGGCAGCACCCACTGTGCCGGGAATCAGGCTGAGGTTCTCCAGCCCGCAAAAGCCCTGCGCGAGCGTCCACTGCACGAACGGGTGCCAGGCCTCACCCGCCTCGGCCTCGACCAAAACGCGCTCACCATCGTCACTGACCACGTGGCGGCCCTGGCTTGAGACGTGCAGCACCAGGGCATCGACATCGCGGGTTAGCAGCAGGTTGCTTCCCCCGCCGATCACCAGCACGGGTATACCCTGCTGCTGCGCAGCGTCCAGCGCCTGACGCACCTGCAGGTCGTCTTTGGCTTGGCTGAAGTAGCGCGCTTTCACGTCGATGCCAAACGTGTTGTACGGCTTGAGCGAGACCTGCTCTTGCCATTGCCCCGTCATAACCGCCCCTTGATTTCCACGACCAGCGCTTGGCAGGCGGCTTCGATCAGGTCGAGCACCTGCTCGAAACCATCGGCACCGCCATAGTACGGGTCTGGAACTTCATCGAGCGCAGAACCGTAGCGGCGCAAAAACAGGTCGAGCTCGCCTATCGCCGCATGCGGGCGCAGAGCACGCAAATCGCGCAGGTTGCTCTGATCCATTGCCAGTACCAGGTCGAACTCGGCAAAGTGCCCCACCTTGACCTGCTGGGCGCGCTGCTCCGACAGGTCGTAGCCACGTGCCAGTGCGGCCTTGAGGGTGCGCCCGTCGGGCGCCTTGCCAACGTGCCAGTCGCCCGTGCCGGCCGAGGCCACCTGCACCTGATCGGCAAGCCCGGCGGCCTGCAGTTGATGACGCAGCACGCCTTCGGCAGTCGGCGAGCGGCAGATGTTGCCCAGGCACACGAACAGAACGCGCATCAGGCCTCCAGCAAGCGCCGTACGCGCTCCAGGTCTTCAGGGGTGTCCACGCCCACGGCGGGTGCCTCGATGGCATCCTCCACATGGATCCGCACGCCGTGCCACAACGCACGCAGCTGCTCCAGCGCTTCGGTCTGCTCCAGCCAGCATGGGCCCCAACCGACGAAATCATGGAGGAAACCAACCCGGTAGGCGTACATGCCAATATGGCGGCGGTAAGGCACACCGGGCGGCAGCTCCTGACCTTTGGCAAACGCATCGCGCGCCCACGGCAGCGGCGCACGGCTAAAGCTCAGGGCCAGGCCGTTCTTGTCGCTCACTACCTTGACTGCGTTGGGGTTGAACACCGCTTGCGGCTCATGGATGGGCTCGGCCAAAGTCGCGATACCGGCGTGCGGATTAGCCGCCAGGTTGGCGGCCACTTGGTCGATGATCACCGGCGGGATCAGCGGCTCGTCACCTTGCACATTGACCACGATGGCCTCGCTGGGCAGGCCAAGCTGCACGGCCACTTCGGCCAGACGGTCGGTGCCGGACTCATGGTCCACGCGGGTCATCAGCACCTCAGCGCCAAATGCCTGGCAAGCCTCAAAGATACTGGCATCGTCGGTTGCAATGACAACGCGACTGGCGGCACTCCTGCGCGCCTGTTCCCATACGTGTTGCACCATTGGTTTACCGGCGATGGGCAGCAGGGGCTTGCCTGGCAGGCGTGTGGAGCGCAGACGGGCTGGAATGACGACGGTGAAGTCCAGGTTCATTTGTCCAGGCGCTCATCATCGGTCAGGGTACGTGCCTCGCTTTCCAGCATCACCGGGATACCGTCGCGAATGGGATAGGCAAGGCCGGCGCCCTTGCTGATCAGCTCGGTCTTGTCGGCGCTGAGCTTGAGCGGGCCCTTGGTGATCGGGCAGGCCAGGATATCGAGCAGTTTGGTGTCCATTGAAGGCTTCCTCTAGGCCAGAAGGCCGAAATTGAAAACGGGATCAGGGCTTGGGTAGCAAACGTTGCAACTGCAGGTCGAACCAAGTGCCAAATGCCGGCGTGGGTTGTGCTTCTACAGCCAGGTACCACCAGTTCTCGGCGGCAAAAGAGCGGCACTTCACCGCATCCTTCTCGGTCATGATGAGCGGCAGTGACGGTGTGAAGGCAAGGTTTCGGGCATTGAATTGCGCGTGGTCTGCAAAGGGATGCGGCAGCGGCTGCCAGCCTAGGCCCTGCAAGGTATTGAAAAAACGCTGAGGGTTACCAATGCCGGCCACCGCATGCAGGCGCTGGCCTGCGGGAAAATGGTCGAGTGCACGGCGCTCGCCCGTGCGCAGGTTGACCAACGCGCTGGGTTGCAGGCGAAAACCAAAGCCCTCGGCACTGTCTAGTGCTGCACCATTGAACAATACTGCGTCGGCCGCATTCAGACGCTCGACAGGCTCGCGCAAGGGGCCGGCCGGTAGGCATCGGCGATTGCCCAGGCCGCGGGCTGCGTCGATCAATACCAATTCCAGGTCTCGCGCCAGGCGGTAGTGCTGCATGCCGTCGTCACACAGAATCAAGTCCAGGGGTTCGCTGACCAGCAGGGCCTGCACCGCACGTGCGCGGTCCGGATCGATCATCAGCGGCACACCGGTACGTTGCACGATCAACAGCGGCTCGTCGCCTGCCTGTTCGGCCGCCTGATCGGCCGTCACCCGCCAAGGGAACTGCGGCGGCTTGGCGCCATAGCCACGGCTGACCACTCCCACCCTCAACCCCCGCTGGCGGCAGTGCTCGATCAGCCAGAGAATCATAGGAGTCTTGCCGGTACCGCCGACAGTGATGTTTCCCACCACGATGACGGGCACCGGAGCGCGATAGCTAGCGCGCTCGTCGTTGAGAAAACGCCTGCGCTTGCGTTTGACCACCCAGCGGTACAGCGCTTCCAGCGGACGCAGCAATGCCAGTGCCGGATGGCCGGTGTACCAGGCAGCAAGCAGGCGATCGGCTAGTGTCATCAAGGTGTGCTCTGGGCCGCCTCGACGGTGGTCATGCGCAATTGGCTGAAGCCGAGCTTGCCGGCAGCATCCATTGCGGTGACCACAGCCTGGTGCGGGGTCTTGCCATCGGCACTGATGGCCAGGGGCAGCTTGTTGTCGCCACCTGATTCACGCTCGATGGCCTCGCTGAGGGTGGCCAGATCGCTCTTGGGCAGCAGATGGTTGTTGACCGAGTACACCCCATCGGCACTGATGGTGATTTCTACCAGCTTGCCCTCATCGCCCGGTGCCCGCTCGGCGCTGGCCGCTTCGGGCAACTCGACGCGTAGCTGGGTTTCGCGGGTGAACGTGGTGGTGACCACGAAGAACAGCAACAGCACGAACACCACGTCGATCAACGACGCCAGGTTGATGTCGATATTCTCGCGCTGGCGATTGCGCCGAAACTTCACGCCTTGCCTCCAGCCACTTCCACCTCACGGTCACCCTGAATCACTTCCACCAGCTTGATTGCCTCCTGCTCCATACCGACCACCAGCTCGTCGATACGGCGCAGCAGAAAGCGGTGGAAGAACACCGCCGGGATACCCACCATCAGCCCGGCCGCCGTGGTTACCAGCGCCTTAGAAATGCCACCCGCCAGCACCGCGGCGTTGGCGGTCATCTGCGACCCCATGAACGCGCTGAAGATGTCGATCATGCCCAGCACGGTGCCCAGCAGGCCCAGCAGCGGCGCCATGGCGGCGATGGTGCCCAGCGTGCCGATGTAGCGCTCGAGCTCGTGGATAACGCGTGAGGCGGCTTCCTCGATGCACTCTTTCATGATTTCGCGACCATGACGCGAGTTGGCCAGCCCCGCCGCGAGGATTTCGCCCAAGGGCGAGTCGGCACGCAGAGCCTTGAGCTTGTCACTGGTCAGTTGCTTGTCCTTGATCCACATCCACACCTGGCCCAGCAGGTGGGGCGGGCTGACGCGACTGGCGCGCAGGGTCCACAGGCGCTCGACAACGATAGCCATGGCGGCGATGGAACTCAGAATGATCGGCAGCATCATCCAACCGCCGGACTTGACCAATTCCCACACAGTAGAAGCCCTCTGGAAAAGGTCGCCACTTTACCATAGGCGCGGCAGGCGCTCATCAGCATTAACCATCCCTGACGTCACGCCAGAAGCGGCGCTGGCTGCGCATACCCTCGACCCCGGCTTGCGCACCGAGCACCAGACGCAACGCCCCCTCCACTGCCGTGTCGTGCAGGGTCATGCCATGCCTGCGATAGCGTTCGACCACCTGTGCATGGGGATGCCCGAAGCTGTTGTTGCGCCCGCGGGAAATCAGTACCCCACGCGGGGCCGCAGCGCGGATGAAAGCTTCGGTCGACGAACTGCGGCTACCGTGGTGCGGCGACTGCAGCCAGTCGATGCGTGGTGAATCCATGGCAGCCAGCCACGCACGTTCGGCTCCCGCCTCCATGTCACCGGCCAGCAGCAACCGCTCCCCCGACGCCTCGACCAGCAACACGCAGGAGCGGTCATTGCTGGTGCGCGCATCCGCCCAGCGCCACAGGGAAAAGCGAACCCCGTCCCACTCCCAGGACTCGCCACTGACGCAAGGCTGTAACTGAACCTCTTCCAGCGGCTCACCGCCAATCGCCCGTCTGACCGGCAGCCCGCGCTGGATCGCACCTGCACCGCCGGCGTGATCGGCATGGGCGTGACTGACCAGCAGCACATCCAGGCTGTCGACCCCCAACTTGCGCAAGGTGGGCAACACGACCCGCTCACCCAGATCGTTTTCGCCCCTGGCCGGCCCGGCGTCATACAGCAGACTGTGCTGCCGGGTGCGCAGCAACACCGCCAAGCCTTGGCCCACGTCCAGCTGCCAGACCTCGACCTGGCCGTGCGAGACCGGCTCCCGAGGCACCCAGAGCGCCAAAAGCATCACCGCGCCCAACCCACGCAGCGGCACACCCCGTGGCAGCAACAGCAGCAGTGCGCCCAGGCATACCAGCAGCCAGGCCCACAACGGCGGTGCCGGAGGCACCCATGCCGGGCGCTGCTGGGCGACCAGTGCTAGCGCGCGAAACAAGACATCCAGCAGGCCGCCTGCCAGCCACAGCAATGCCTCACCTGCGTCGCCCAGCGGCAGCAACAAAGTGCCCAACAGCGCCAGCGGCAATACCGCCAGGCTCACCCACGGCACCGCCACCAGGTTGGCCAACGGGGCACTCAGGCTCACCGGCAAGCCCACGGCCAGCAGCACCGGGAGCAACCCGACGGCGATGACCCACTGCGCTCGCGTCCATGCCTGCCAGGGTCGCCAGGCCCCTAGCCGAGCACTGAAGCTGTAGATGAGCGTGGCCACGGCGCCGAATGACAGCCAGAAGCCTGGAAGCAGCGCCGCCAACGGCTCGAACAGCAAAACGGCAACCAAGGCAAGTAACAAGGGGTGGAACGCGTCAAGGTGACGAAAGCGCAGGCGCCACAGCAGCACCACGGCCAGCATCAGACAGGCGCGCTGTACTGGCACCCCTGCCCCGGCCAGCCAGCCGTAGGCCAGCGCTGCACTCATGGCCAGCACACAGGCCCAAGGCAGCCACGGCAGCCGGGGCGGCCATAGCCCCCAGCGGGCTAACCACGCGACCACGGCATAGAGCAGACCCGCCACCAGGCCAATGTGCTGGCCTGAAATCACCAGCAGGTGCACGGTGCCGGTGGCCTGAAGCGCCTGCCAGTCTTCGCGCGCCAGGCCGGTTCCATCACCAAGCACCAACGCCACCAACGCGGCTTGCCGACCATGGGCTTCGACCGCCAGCAGACGCTCGCGCAGGCCATCGCGCCACCCGACTGCTGCGGGCGTCAGTAACTGCCCGGCTTTCACCGCTCCGCTGGCGCCGATCCGACGTGCCAGCAGCTGCGCCTCCCGATCGGGCCCGTGGGGGTTTAGAAGGCCGGTCGGCCGCTGCAGGGTGACGGCCAGGCGCCACTGCTCGCCGGCACGCAGCGGTGGTCCGTCAAACCAGCTCAATTGCAGGCGTTGCGGCAAATCGGCACGCCGGGAATGCGCGCCTTCAAGCTCGAAACGCACGCCTTGCGCAGTGCGCGCCGGCAGTCCGGCCACCCGCCCTTCCAGCCACAAGGTGCGACCATCGAGCCCTGGCGCCAGACGATCGTCCACGGCCTGCTTGGCAGACCAACAGGCCCAGCAGAAGCCCAGCAGGAACAAACCCAATAACCAACCCCGGGTGAACAGACTGACGACGGCGCCCGCTGCAAGCATTAGCAGCCACCCGACCGATGGCAATTGAGGTACCAGGCAAAGACTGAGCAGACCAAGCGCGAGCGCCAACATCCCTGTGCGCATGAGGTAGAGCTCCAGAAGCTGAATCAACCTCTGAGGCATAGCCCACTTGCCGGCACTGCTTGCTCAACAATTGTCACAAACTCTGAACGAGGCTGAATGGGAATCAGGGCATACTGCCCCGGTCAACGCCCCGGGAGCCCCCATGCCGCGCCGACTATTCAAACGCCTCATGCCGGACCCGAGCAGTATTCGGGAACACAAGTCCTTACGCTTTTTCGGCAAGTTGCTGCATGACCCTAACCTGTGGCACCTGAACCGTCATTCGGTAGCGCGAGCCATGGGCGTCGGCCTGTTCGCCGCATTGATCCCGATGCCCGCACAGATGCTGCTTGCCGCTGCATTGGCCATCCCGCTGCGAGGCAATCTGCCGATCGCCGTCAGCCTGGTGTGGCTGACCAACCCGCTGACCATGCCGCCGGTGTTCTTCGTTACCTACATGGTCGGTGCCTGGCTAATGCAGGTACCACCACGCGCACTGCCCGACACGTTGACCTTCCAGTGGATCACTGACCAACTGTCGACGGTCTGGCAACCCTTCCTGCTCGGTTCAATCGTGTGCGCCGTACTGCTGGGTATGCTCGGCTATTTCAGTACGCTGATGTACTGGCGCTGGTGGGTAGGCCGGCAGTGGCGTCGTCGCCAATGCCGGTGCAAGGTTTCAGGCACGCATCCCCCGGCCGCTGACCAGCAGCCGCACGCACAACAGGTAGAGCACGGCAGTGGCCACCAACATGAACGTGATCGCCGTGCCGATGCTGATGTCCGACACCCCTAAAATGCCGTAGCGGAAGGAATTGACCATGTGCAGCACAGGGTTGGCCAGCGATACGGTCTGCCAGAACGGTGGCAGCAGGGTGATCGAGTAGAACACGCCGCCCAGGTAGGTCAGCGGAGTCAGTACGAACGTCGGGATGATCGAAATGTCGTCGAAATTGCGAGCGAACACCGCGTTGACGAACCCCAGCAAGGAGAAGATGGTCGCCGTCAACAGTACCACTGCCACAGTCACACCCAGGTGATGCACTTGCAGGTCGGTGAAGAACATCGACAGGATGGTGACGATCACCCCTACCGCCAAGCCACGCAGCACGCCGCCTAGGACATAACCTACCAGGATGGTGTGCGGCGATACCGGCGAGACCATCAGCTCTTCGATCGAGCGCTGGAACTTGCTACCGAAGAAGCTCGATACCACATTGCCATAGGAGTTGGTGATCACCGACATCATGATCAGCCCCGGCACGATGTACTGCATGTAGGTGAACCCGCCCATGTCGCCAATCTGCCGGCCAATCAGGTTGCCGAAAATGACGAAATACAGAACCATGGTGATTGCCGGTGGCAACAGGGTCTGCGGCCAGATGCGCAGGAAGCGCCGCACTTCGCGATAGACGATGGTGTTCAGGGCGACCCAGTTGGTACGCAGCTCCACGCTCATACGGCCACCTTCGAAAGGTTTTTTTCCACCAGGGCCACGAACAGCTCCTCGAGTCGGTTGGTCTTGTTGCGCAGGCTTTGCACGTCGATGTTCTGCAGGGCCAACTGGCCGAACAGGGCGGTGATGCCGATGTCTTTCTCTACCTGTACTTCCAGGGTGTGCGGGGTCAGCAGCCGGCACGGGTAACCCTGCAACACCGGCGCCGTGGCCAGGCCCTGCTTGATGTCGAGGACAAAGGTTTCGACATGCAGCTTGCCCAGCAGTTGGCGCATGCTGGTGTTCTCGACGATGGTGCCGTGGTCGATGATGCCGATATTACGGCACAGCTGCTCAGCCTCTTCCAGGTAATGGGTGGTGAGGATGATGGTGATGCCTTTCTGGTTCAGCTCGGTGAGGAAGCTCCACATCGAACGGCGCAGCTCGATGTCCACGCCGGCGGTCGGCTCGTCGAGAATCAGCAAACGCGGCTCGTGGATCAGCGCACGGGCAATCATCAGCCGGCGCTTCATGCCGCCGGACAGCGAACGCGATGGCACGTCGCGCTTATCCCACAGGCCCAGTTGGGTCAAGTACTGCTCGGCACGCGCCTTGGCGATCTTTGGCGGGATGCCATAGTAGCCAGCCTGGGTCACGACGATGTCGAAGCACTTCTCGAACTGGTTGAAATTGAACTCCTGTGGCACCACGCCCAAGCAACGCTTCAGCGCCGAGGGCTCGCGGTCGAGGTCGTGGCCGAACACATTGACCGTGCCGCTGGTTTTATTCACCAAGGTGGAGAGGATGCCGATGGTGGTGGATTTGCCGGCGCCGTTGGGGCCGAGCAAGGCGAAGAAGTCCCCTTCGGCGACATCAAGGTCGATGCCTTTGAGGGCCTGAAAGCCGTTGCCGTAGGTTTTGGTCAGCTGTCGAATGGACAGGGCAGAACTCATAGCGGGTCACTTACCGAAAAATAAGGTGCAGGACACGCCAGATAAGGTCACTGGCGCAGTGAGTGCGGCCAATGGTGCAAGGCGCGGCCGCACAAGTACAGTCATGTGTATTGATAGTGACTATCGAAACAGCCGTAGTGTTCGATCAGGTCAGCGCAGTCATTACTGCAGCCTGGTAGGCCGGGCGGGCCTTGAGGCGTTCGTACCAGGCTTCCAGGTGGTGCATGGCCGGGCGCTTGATGGGCATTTCGAACCAGGCATAGACGAAGCTACCCAGTGGGATGTCGCCCATGCCGATCTGGTCACCGGAAAGATAGGGCTGTGTGGCCAAGGTTTCGTCGGCAATGGCCAGCAACTGGGCGCACTGCTTGTGCGCAGCGTTGATCGCCACCCAGTCGCGCTGGTCTTCGGGGGTGCGCAGCAGGCCCCAGAACAGCGGGCGGAAGGGTGCGGCGAAGGATGAAGTGGCCCAGTCCATCCATTTGTCGGCCAAAGCGCGTTGGCGCGGGTCTTCCAGGTACCAACCTTGCTCGGTGCCATATTCGGCGCACAGGTAGCGGACGATGGTGTTGGACTCCCACAGGGTCAGGTCACCGTCTTCAAGCATGGGTACCAGGCCATTGGGATTGCGGGCGCGGTAGTGCGGCTCGTTGACCACGCCGAAGGCGCCGCCGGCGTCGATCGATTCGAAGTCCAGGCCCAGTTCCTGGGCGATCCACAGCGCTTTGCGCACATTGCTCGAGTTCTTGCGGCCCCAGATCTTCAGCATGGCAACGTCCTTATGAATGCGGATGTTGCACAGTCTACTCCAGAGGTTTGTTGCCTGTACCAGCCCTTTCGCAGGCAAGCCCACTCCTACAAGAATCGCGCCTTATCTGGGGACGGTGCCCCCTGTAGAAGCGGGTTTGCCCGCGAAAGGGCCAGTACAGGCAATCACCGGACTGAAACTCCCACCGCCACACCCTGTCACTGTTCTGACCCTGCCTTTCCCGGCGTTGCGTCTAAGCTGTCCGGAACGGCTCAAGCCCCCTGGTTCCAAGGAGGACCGATTATGTTGCTGTTGTGGTTGGTAGTGCTGGTGATAGGCGCGGCGTACCTCACGCACAGGCGCCTGGCACCCTTGCAGATTCTCGGCATCATGGCCGCCTATGTGCTGCTGATGGGCATTTTCAGCAGCGCTCCTGGCTGGCTGCTAGCACTGATCTGGCTCGTGCTGGCACTCAAAGGCGCCTTGTTGGCGCTGCCCGACTGGCGCCGCAAGGTGTTCACCGGCCCGGTTTTCAACTGGTTCCAGCGCACCCTGCCGCCCATGTCGCAAACCGAGCGTGAAGCCATCGACGCCGGTACCGTATGGTGGGACGGCGAACTGTTCAGCGGCCGCCCCGACTGGCGCACCTTGCTGGCCTACCCGGCACCCAAGCTGACCGACGAAGAGCAGGCCTTCATTGACGGCCCTACCGAACAACTGTGCGCCATGGTCAGCGACTGGCAGATCGGCCAGGACATGGACCTACCACCCGCGGCCTGGGCGCATATCAAACAGAATGGCTTCTTTGCCCTGATCATCCCCAAGCAGTACGGTGGCAAGGGTTTTTCCGCTTACGCACACTCCCAGGTGGCGATGAAGCTGGCCACCCGCAGCGGCGATCTGGCTTCCACGGTGATGGTTCCCAACTCGCTCGGCCCGGCCGAATTGCTGTTGCACTACGGCACCGATGAGCAACGCGACCACTACCTGCCACGCCTGGCCCGTGGCGACGACATTCCTTGCTTCGCACTCACCGGCCCTCTGGCCGGCTCAGACGCCGGCGCCATGCCCGACACCGGCGTGGTGTGCAAGGGCCAGTGGCATGGCGAGGAAGTCATCGGCCTGCGCCTGAACTGGGAAAAGCGCTATATCACCCTAGGCCCGGTTGCCACGCTGCTGGGCCTTGCATTCAAGGCCTACGACCCGGACCACCTGTTGGGCGAGGAGGAAGAACTGGGCATCAGCCTGGCGCTGATCCCTACCGACACCCCCGGCGTGGACATCGGCAAACGCCACCTGCCGCTGGGCGCCGCCTTCATGAATGGCCCCAATAGTGGCAAGGACGTGTTCGTGCCACTGAGCTTCCTTATCGGTGGCCAGGCCATGCTCGGCAAAGGCTGGATGATGTTGATGAACTGCCTGTCGGTAGGCCGTTCCATCTCCCTGCCCGCCGTGGGCACCGGCGCCGCCAAGTACACCAGCCTGGTCACCGGCCAGTACGCCAACATCCGCGAGCAATTCAACGTGCCGCTGGCCGCATTCGAAGGTATCCAGGAATCGCTGGCACGCATCGGCGGCAACGCCTGGCTGATGGACAGCGCGCGCCTGCTGACGGCCAAAGCGGTAGACCTGGGCGAGAAGCCCTCGGTGCTGTCGGCGATCCTCAAGTACCACCTGACCGAGCGCGGCCGCGAATGCATCCAGCACGCCATGGATGTGCACGGCGGTAAGGGCATCATCATGGGCCCGAACAACTACCTGGGGCGTAACTGGCAAGGGGCACCCATCTTCATCACGGTCGAGGGCGCCAACATCCTCTCACGCAACCTGATGATCTTCGGTCAGGGCGCCATTCGCTGCCACCCGTTCGTACTCAAGGAAATGGCTCTGGCCCACCGTGAGGACCGCGACCAGGCGCTAGGAGAGTTCGATGACCTGTTGATGAAGCACATCATGTTCGCCGCCGGCAATGCGGCTAGCACACTGGTGTTCAATCTGGGACTGGGCCGCCTGGAAAGCGTACCAGGCGATACCCTCAGCCAAGGCTACTTCCGCGCCCTGAACCGCCAGGCCTCAGCCTTTGCATTGCTGGCGGACCTGTCGATGATGCTGCTGGGCGGCACCCTCAAGCGCCGCGAGCGCCTGAGTGCCCGGCTAGGCGATGTGCTGAGTTATCTGTACTTGTCCAGTGCGGCGCTCAAGCGTTATCACGACTTGGGCTCGCCCGAGCAGATGCAGCCATTGCTACGCTGGGCCATGGAAGAAAGCATGGGGCAGGCGGAAAAGGCCCTGGATAGGTTACTCGACAACTTCCCCAACCGCTTTGTCGGCTGTGCACTAAGGGTCCTGGTGTTCCCCTTCGGCCGTCGTCATACCGGGCCGAGCGATGAACTGGATGCCGAGGTCGCGGCGCTGATTGGGCGTAGCAAGGGTGACCCAGCGCTGGAAGAGCTGCTCGCGGGCTGCTTCCGGCCACAGGCGGACGGTGACCCAGTGGCAGCACTGCAACGGGCTTGCGACTTGCTTGATGAGGCAGTGCCACTGCACAAGGCGCTGCACCTGGGGATCAAGGACGGCAAGGTACGGCCGGCACCTGGGCAGTCGGTGATTGGTGCGGCCATCGAAAGCGGTGTGCTGCAGCCTGACGAAGGGCAACGGCTGCACGCAGCGGAACAGGCACGCCGGGCAGTGATCGATGTGGATGCCTTCGACAAGGAGCAATTGCTGCCAGTACCTGGCAAGGTGCGTTGATTGATGGGGGCGCTCTGCCTCCCCATCCCCAACCGGCGTATACTCCGCCTTCGTTTCAATCACCCCGAGGACCGCCCCATGGCCAATTCCCACCTGGATTACAACCTGCAACTGCTTAACCACCTGCGTACTATCCTGGTGGCCTTGGGCGAAGCCGAGCAGGTACCCGAGGAAAGCCACGCCCTGTTCCTCGAACGCTTCGATGAACTACTGACCCTGCTGCCGCAAAACCCGCTGAAAAGTCAATACCTGGGGCAAGACCTGATCTGCCAGGTGATCCAGCGTTACCCGCAGATCGCTCATCTTGTACCCAGAGATCTATTGTGGTTCTTTGGCGGCGACTGCTTGCATTTCATGCCCGATGACGAACTGGACCTGTATCAACGTCTTGAAGAGCGCCGTTACGAAGCCGAGCAGAACGATGAACCGTTCGATTGGAACCAGGAAAAACAGGTGCTGAGCCTGCAGCCCGGCCCTCCCCACTGACTCCATCCGTTTGGGGCGATGCGCCTCGGGCAGCCCTGGTCACGCTTGCTGTAGCCGCAACGCGTCGTACACAGACAGCAATGGCAACGGAATGATTGTCACCGCGAAGCGCCACTCAACAACATTGCGCGTATCCAGAGCCATCACCACCGTGACACCGCTCGGCGCTGTCGACGCAGGCGTAAACACACCTTGCGCCGATACCACACCGTTGCCTGCAAGGATGTGCCACTCAACATCCTCGGCCGGCACTGCGGTTTCTTCCATGTCGAGGTTGAAATACCAGCAGTTGAGTTGCAACGCATTGCCTGCAAGGGTAAATCGGATGAAATGCGTCGGATACACGAATGTCGTGACGAAAGATACCGACTCTCTCATCCCATCTCCCGCCGCCGTCAGCACATCTGTACGTGCTGGCACCCGGGGAAAACTAGCCCTGGTAGCGGCTGGGATCAAGGTTTCTCCCGGTGCACTGAAGACGACACCGGGTGGCTTGAGGGCAGGTACGTAGAAGTGATCATTACCCTCTTTGACAAGGGTACCGCCTGCATCACCCGTCACACTCCAATTGACACCAGGCATTTGTAGACTGACGAAACCAAGCCGCTCCTTTGCATCCCCTGCATGGAAAACTTGTGAGTACGGTGAAATTTTGTACGTCGCGGCTGGGGTAGCCGACTCAGCGGGCTTCAACGACTTCTTGTAGACCCTCCTGTAGCCGAATAACGACCCCCCGGCATCCATTACACCAACCAATTCAGTCGAACCCGGTGGGGTCACCAAATCGCTAATGAATGCGCTGTCCACAGGTGCTCTACCTGCCCCCACCTCTGGAAAATTTTCTTTTGGAAAATAGCCAAACAAGGCTGCATCTGCTGCGGGCGCGATGGGTTGCTGCACCCCGCTTACCAAACTTTCATAGGCAATGGGCCGCTCCAGAAAACCGAAATGCCGGACGCGCCGGTTTTCGTCTGGAATCATATAGATATAAAGATTTTGCAGCTTCGCACTTTCAGGGCGCGGCATGATCGCAATGTCAATTTTCTTTCTCTGGTCATAATATTCAATATACTCGGGAGGCGCCGCAGTCTCGACAGTTGAGTCATTCGTGTCGTAGGAGCCATAGTCGGCCCCACCCGTCCATTCGAAACTCAGCATACTTTGACCTTGCGCCTGGTACCGCAGGTAGCACTCTCGCATTGGTAACGTGACCGAGAATCTCACCCAGGGGCCGTTGATCTCCGTCAAGCGCAGGATCTGTTCCGCGCCCAAGTTGGAGAGTCTCTTCGTAAATATGAGGAATTCTTGGGATGAATGAAGAATCAACTTGTTACTGACGTCACCGTATGACAGAATTTCGATTTTGGAAAACTTCCTCAGCAACGCCTCTGCCCCCTCGCGCCCCATTAAAGCAGGCGGCCTAGTCTTAACAAACGACTCAATCAGAAAATCATTATTAGCGTCTGTTAGCCACAGTGTATTAATCCACAATACATTCGTGAACATTGTGCACACCGCCTCCGGCGCCATAGACGAAGAGCCGACCCCAGTCGCTTTATCATTTTTTATTTTTTTCACCTCAGAGCCCCCTGCCTGGTATGAGCGCCAATTACCCCACCCCACAAGAATCGAATCAACTGGCATTTTTACCAGTGCCAGACAAAGTTTAGTCTCACAGTGCGACTGTGCTGCCCGGCGTGCATGGCCTTAACGGTTTGGCAACTGCTATTTCTATCAGTTGACGCAACCGCACGGCCCTTTCACGCTCTATGAAACAGACCATGGAAACAGCATCACCTTCCATCGAACAACTGCCGTAGAACCGGGAGAGAAGATCAGCGCAAGCCAATTGGACTTCAGATTTTTCCTACATACGAACCACAAGCAAACTTGCACGCTGTGCACCGTCGCATTTAGCGATGCTTGTGCAGCCTTACCCAATATTCACCTGACACACGCTAACCTGGAGCTCCTAATGAAAAAAACTCTCCTGGCTTTAACACTTGGCCTGGCCAGCAACGCCGCATTAGCCAACACTGGCTCGATCAACTTCTACGGCCAGGTGCATGCCGGGACGTGCCCGATCGAAATCATCGACCCGTCGACAGGCCTGCCGGTAGCCCGCGTCAACATGGGCAACGTCAGTGTTTCGCAGTTCACCGCCGTTGGCGATGAAGCGGCATCTCGCGCCTTCGGCATGCGTATCACCCCAGGCGCTGGTTGCGTCGTTGCCCCTGGTAGCAATGCCACTGTCACCTTCACTGCCGCCTATGGCGGCGCCGGCACAGGTGGTACGTTGTATGCGTTGGAACCAGGCGGAGCCAACAACCTGGCCTTGATCATCAAGGACAATGCCGGCACCCCCGTGGATAACGGCCTGGCCTCCAAGGATTACCCACTGGATGACACGAACCCTACCACCATGATCTTCTCTGCGGCCTACAAATCCATAGGTACCGCCGTGACGGCCGGTACGGCTAACACCGATGTGCAATTTCTGGTCGATATTCCATGAGAACGCGCCTCAGGCGAGCTGATACCGCCTGAGGCTTCCTCATATTATTCAGAAGGTATCGTCAGATGAAGATTCACCCGCGCCGCCTCGCATTGGGTATTTACTTGGCAGCCGCCCTGCAGACTGCTCAGGCAGCGCTGACCGTCAACACCACGCGAGTCGTGTTCGACAGCGACAAACGCAGCACCTCGGTGGTGATAGCCAACCCTAGCCCTCGCCCCTACGCGGTGCAAAGCTGGGTCAACACCGCCACGGACGATACCGACACACCCGTCCCGCTGGCGACCTCTCCCGGTTTGTTCCGTCTGGACCCGAGCAAGGAGCAGATGGTGCAGATCAACCACCTGCCCAACGCGCTGCCTAATGACAGGGAAACACTGTTCTACCTCAATATTCAGGAAATCCCCGAGGTCAGCCCTGATGATGTGAACGTCCTCAATATCGCACTGCGTACGCGCCTCAAGCTCTTCTATCGCCCCAGCCAATTGACTGACCGGCCCGCCGACCGCATCGGCGAGCTAAAATGGTCCGTACGTCAAGGCCCTGGACGTGTCCAGTTGGTGGTCGATAACCCGACACCCTTCCATTACACATTCGGCCGCCTGGAAGTCAGCGCTGCAGGTGCGACAGAGGCTATACAGGCCATGGCCATGGCGCCACCGTTTGGCCAGCAGGTCTATGACCTTGCCCGGATCAAATCGCTCAGTGGCTTGCAGTTGACCTTTACCACCATCAATGACTACGGGGTCGCTACTCCGGTGATGCAGAAGGCGCTGTCCAGCAGCCCCTGAGCACTCCCACCCGACACCTGCAAGCGAGCCCTATGGGCTCGCTTGCCATTGTGACTCAAGAAATCAAGGAGATTTCCATGAAGCCTCTAGTCATTGCCTTTGCGCTCGCCATGGCCAGTCAACAGGCGTTTGCGAACAGCGGCTCGATCAACTTCTTCGGCCAGGTGAGCAGCGGGACCTGTGCGATTGAAATCATCGACCCTTCGACAGGTCTACCTGCTTCCAGAATCTACATGGGCACAGTGCACACAGCCCAATTCAAGCAAGCAGATGACGAGGCCGCCAACCGCGCCTTCGGCTTGCGCCTTACACCGGGCGGTGGCTGTATACTGCTGCCAGGGGCCAATGCCCGCGTGACCTTTACCGGGAACTACGGCGGCGCTGGCGCCAGCGGTACACTGTATGCTCTGGAACCAGGTGGTGCTACGGGTTTGGCCTTGATCATCAAGGACAACACAGGCACACCAGTAGACAACGGAATAGCCTCCAAACAGTACCCCCTGTATGACACCAAACCCACCGACATGCTGTTTTCTGCTGCCTACAAAGCGATCGATAGGCAGGTAACCGCCGGCTTTGCCAACAGTGATGTGCAGTTCAGGGTGGACATACCGTAAGCGTTACTGGGGCCATTTTGCACCCCTGCGCGGCGGTTTGACGCGAAGGGGTGCAAAATGGCCCCAATTTGCTTGAGTATCCGCTTAACCGAGGGGCACTAGCTCCTCGGCCCGATCTTCACTTCATCTGCCTTCATACCGCCTGGCCTGACAACCTGTCCAAAGGATCGTAACTGTAACCACTGCCGTCATAGCTGCTCAGGCGGCCCAGGGCGTCGTACGTCAGCGTCTTGCCCTTGTCATCGAGGCTCATATTGCCGTCCTTGTCGTATTGCAATGTGAAGTCTGCATAGTCGGAATGGGTATTCCGCACGCCACTCAATTGCGCAGGGTCTTCATTGTCGAATAGATAGGTAGCCTCGTTACTGCCCTTGCTGCCGTCCTCTTCCTCGAATTCGGTCAGCACCCAGGTGATGTTGTCGAGCGCATCAAATTCGAAATACTGCTGACGAATAGTCTTCCCAGCCGGGTCGGTCGGGCTATGGGAAACCAGCCCATCGCAACTGTATTCCTCCAGCCGACCACGCAGGTCGTACTTGAATGTTTCCTCACGCAAGACAGTGCCATTATCACTCAAGCGTTTTGACGTGATCTGGTCGAGCACGCTGTATTCCTGCGCCAGCTCCTGTACTGCCTGCACCAAAAGCCCGGCCTCTGCAACCAGCGCCTGCACACGTTCATTGGCGAACGTAAAGTCTTTGATCGGCGCTTCAGGCACGCTACTGAGGAACACAAACCGACGCAGGCATTCGCGCCCTTGGTGATCGTACTCCAGCTCGGTGGCTAGTCCTTGAGTGCCATCCAGGGTGAGTATGCATTGTGAATTGCTCAGCCCGTCATAGAAGAACCAACTGCTTGTGCTCCCCAGTGCAGTACGCTCCAACAGGCCGCTGGGGTAATAATCGTAGGTCTGCGTCTGGCCGAGAACATCCTTATAGAACAACTGGCGCCCCAACAGGCTGGTGCCGTACTCCATGGTCCAGGTTTCGTCGCCGATAACGCGGGTTTCCTGCTTGATTTCGCCGGTACTGAAATAGACGCGGCTCAATTCCTCTTCCTCCTCCTTGCAGTGGGTAAGCCGGGCGTTGAGCGGGTCGAATGTATAGTCGGCCTGCTTACCCGGAATGCGCCGTAGTTGAGGCTCCTCACCCAGTTGAGGAAGGTATTGATACTCGATGACATTGCCTGCGGCTGTCCGCACCTTGCTCGGTTTGATCTGGCCAGGCTCATAGTGCATGTGCCGCGCCCGTCCGCCGGTAACAGAGGTGATCATACGGTTCAGACCGTCGAAAACCTGCTCCCCCAGCACGACACCGTTGACACTGATACTGATCGGCAAGTCTTCACTGCTGTGCACGGCATAGTCGCGATGCACCACCGACCTGTCCGCCAGTGTCTGGTCGACCAGGCGGCCGAAAGCGTCATAGCCGGAGCGGGTAACGGCTTTACGCGCATCGATCTCCCGTACATTGCGCCCCAAGCCGTCATAGAAGTACTCATGCGTGGCGTACATTTTATCCGCCAGGTCAAAGCGCTGCACTTGGGCAGGCTGCTCGAACAGGTTCAACCAGGTGATGGTCTTGCCCAGGCTCAGCTTGCCATCTGCAGACTCGCTCCACTCGGTTTGGGTGGGCAGATTGCCCTCGGGGTCGGTCCCGTCAGGGTTGGAGCCGATCGGGTCATGCTCCTGGAACCGCTTGACCCCGTCCGGCCCTGTCTCGCAACACTGTACGCCCCAATCGTCGTAGGCATACTGGGTCGCCAACGACATTTGCTGTTCGCCTATCCAGTCGTATTCGGTTGCCTCGGTCAATTGGCCAAGTTCATCGTAGGTAAACGAGCTGCGCGGGCGAAAGACTTGACGCAGGCGGACATCTTCTGCGTCGACGTCAGCATCGTGCCGCTCTTCGCGCACCACTCGCCCCAGGCCATCAATGTATGAGTTGATGGCAACTCCCTTGACGTCTATTCGGGTTTGCACGGCCTGACCACCCGGTGCGCTCACAAGCCCGTACGTGTAAGTGCGAGATGCCGTATACGCACCGTCATTGGGTGACACCGTCTCACGAACCACACGGCGTAACGCATCGTAGGCGTACTCGATTTCAACATCGTTGTCATCGCGATTGAGCAACGGCTCGCCAATGAGCATCGAATGCTTCAGCGTGATCACCTTGCGAACATGGCGCGGCTCGCCAGTTTCTTGGTCGATACTCCCATGATCAAAGCCGGTCACCTGCTGCTCGGTCACCAGCACAGGGTGCCCATTGAGGTCGTCCAAGCTGTACGTAAAACCGGTCGTGGTACTTTTACCCCCCATGACCAGGGTTTCCAGCGATGAACGCCCATGGCGCAGCAAGTCGGCAGGGTCATCGACCGGGCTCACGGTGGTCACTTTCAACGCTGCCTGCTCTACCTCGCCAACGACCTCACACAGGCTTTCCTGCGTAAGGACCAGCCAATCGGACGCCGATCGTTTGATCGAGGCACCCGGATAAGCTACCCGAGCGAGCGCCTTGTACTGGAAGCTTTTTCGCAGTACCGGCGCAGGCTCGTCGCCATCCGCTGCGGGATGTTCCGTCACGCTTTTTTGGTTGCGTACGAAGCCGTCCGGGTCGTCTTCGGCAGGGTAATACGCGATCACGGTGCGCTGCCCGGAGGGCAGGATCTGCTCGACCAAATTGCCATGCAGGTCATATACGGTCCTGGTGGCAGGCTCTTGGCGAAACCTGGAAGCATCCCCTAGCAGTGACCACGCCCGGGTTTGCTCCAGCGGTAACTGGAAGTTACGCGGCTGATTGTCGAACTCAGTCGTTACATTGCCGTGATACGTCGTGCTGTTGACAAGTTGGTTCTTGCCTTGCACCACGACCTCACCCACCTGCAAGTGAAAACGGTTGTACGTGCGATGAGTGGTGCGCAATACCTGGTCCTTGCCATCCGCACCTTTACCCCATTGAGACGCCGTGCTGCCATACAGGTAGGTGGAGCGGCCACGATAGAGGTTGTCCTCACCATCGTCACGCCAGCTGATACCGCTGCCGTTACCGACGAAGTTGTTCGGCGCCTCAATGCTATCTTGCAGGACGGTGTAGGTGTAGCTGGTTTTCATCGACGGCTGGCCGCCGCCAGGGTTGATCGTATGCGAGGTCACACGCGGTAACGCCGCACGGGTTCCACCGCCTGGCAGCAGATGGCCTGTATCACCGCCCTCACCGTAGCGGATATCTTCCACACTACCGTAGGGTGTCGAAACCTTGGCCAGGCAGGTCAGACCAAAAGACGTGGTGTATTCGAACCGCCAGTTGCCACCCACTTCGGCCGGCAAGTCGACCTGACGCAACTGCTCATTGACCAGGCTGAGCTTGTATTCGGCGACCGGCTTGCCGCCATTGGCCCCAGGGTGCAGCTTGAGTGTTACCGTGCTGCCATAGCTGATTTCCAGCAACGCCTGACCCGTGCCGTCGACAATGCGCTCCAGCCTTTGGTTGGCGGTGTAGCTCAACAGAATACGATGGCCCGAAGCGGCGCGAACCTCAGACGGCAGTGCAACAAGATTATCCCCGGTACCGTACTCGCTCAGCACTTCTTCCATATAGGACTTGTGCACCACACGGTATTGTTTCTTGCCCCCTTCACTGTCATCGAAAAAACGAAAGCTTTCGAGTTTTCTTTCCTTGATGCCCGGCTCTGCACCAGACCCGGTCACCTTGAAACTTTCTCCGGTGTGAAGCCGCAACATGCGCGTAGCCGGCACGTATTGAGTAAGGTCGACATACCACCCCCGGCCGAAGCCGACATTGTTGTCGCTGAATGGATTGAACACCAGGCGAATGGGCAGCTCTGGACCGACCTGATAATTACCAACAAGGGCTGGCAAGTTGATACTTACCGCATACTGGCCAGTACGTGGGTCGACATTATTTTGCACAAAGCTGGACGCATTCAGTGCATTGGAGTGAAGTACAGTTTCAATAGCCATCTTGTTTATCATCCGAAAAAGAATGGTGGGCTCACCTCGGCACACCCGTGCACCCAGGTGAGCCGTTGCTCAACGAATTGAAAGTTTCAGAACATCGCGGTGGGTGATGCCCTGCCTCTCTTCGTCAGCCGTGACAGCAAAAGAAAATGTCAGGGGATGTTCGTTACCTTCCACATCCAGCAGCGTGAACTCCAAGTTTTTTTCAAGCGCCTGGCGATAACCCGACTCCTCGCTTTTACTCGAGAGAACAAACCCCGTATCCCGCTGCAGGACGATCATCAGTTGCCCGGCACCGGGCTTGGTGCCTTGCACCTTCGTCGGCAGTGCATACGTTCGATGCTTGGCCATGCGGTAAAGAAGTCCGTCGAACAGCAAATCGTCCTTCACTCGGCCATCAACCGACTGGAAGGAGAACCCAGTGAAGCTGACGAAATCATCGTCCAGAACTGGCCCCGGCGACGTCCCGGGCTCCCAAGACCACCGTACAGCCGATTTTGGGTCGGTATCCTTGATGAATAGGCGAGCGAACTTGATTACTCGGCCCTCTCTGAGGACGTGCTCCAGCAACCAGTTGTCGGTACTGGTATCGACATAAGCGAATTCATCGCCCTCGGACGGTGACGCATCGCCCGCCACACGCGTGCGCTTGAAGGAATACAGTTCCTGCGTGAAGGACGGGGTGACCAGCCCGCGCAACTCGAGCTTACCTTTCTCGCCGGTGGCTGCAGACGTGACCGTCTTGCCCGTCAAGGTGTTCTGTATCGACGCAATCACCTTGATCACCCCCGCCTTACGGGAGTGCAGGTAGAATCGGCGGGTTCTGGCCGCCAACGGCGCGCTCCCCCCAGCGGGCGCTGTTGCTTGCCGGTCGATGTTGTTCGCCTCTCTGTTTACCGCCCAGTCCTCCTCTTCTTCATCCGCCTTGCCAACGGCCAAGGCTTCTTCATCCGGCGCCAGGAAAGGTAGCTCGTTGTTGCTGTCCACATTCAAGAACTTCAACGTTGCCAAATCGGCGTCGGAGATCTCGACCGGTTGATCGTTGTGATCGTTACTCGCAGCAACGGTCACCTCAACTTCTATCTGCTGCCAGCCATTGGCAAAGCACTGCGGCGCGCTGATGGCTTTAAGTTCAAAGGTGCTAAGGCTCTCCCATGACATAAGGCCAGCGGTTGCCTGCCGACTTTCGCTGAACTCGACGATGGCGTAGCCGGTGCGCTCAACGCCATCGAACGCAGTCACCACCGCAATGGGTGATCGGGGATTTTCCGGAGGCGTGTAAACGTTGCCAACAAACACGCCTTCGCCATTCACAGTCCACGTTATATCGCGGCCAAGGTCTAGCTCAGGCTCGTCAGGCATTACCGTGAAGGGTATGGATTGAACCGAAAGCCCCTGCACCACGTGGAACGGCACCACGTTCAGGCCCGCATGCCACCTGATCACCACCACCGAAGCTTCAGCACTGTCCCCGTTCTGCCGGTTGGTGCAACGGATTCGCTGTACCTTGAACAAATCGCGGTCGCTGCCAGGCGGGTCGGGCGTGAAAATGGCCCGGCCGCCCCCCTTGTCTTCAAGTTTCCCTATCGGGTTGGCAAGCGTCTGAACTCGCTGCTCCCCCTCCGACAGCAGTACTGCCTCCACTAGGCTCCATTGCAGGCTACCGGCATCGACACTAGAGGCGCGCAGCTCGATCGGATCTTCACCTTGCACCCAGGTGGCAACGCGCGGTACGACCTGCACCGCTCGGGCGGTTTCCATGACCAAGGCATGACTGCGCATTGCGTCACCGCCTTCAGCCGAAGTGGCAGTCACCAGCACCATCTGCTGGTCCTCGACGAAACTACCTGCAGGACGCGGACTATAGATGGCACCATTGAATGTGCCGACCGCCGCTGGGCGTTTCAGGTTGGTGGCCGACCACTGCACCGGGCCAGGCGCGCCATCAACAGTGAAAGCAATGGTGCGCCCGGATACCACGCTCGCCAAAGCAGGCTCTACCGTTGCGGCGTTCTGCGTTTTTGTCCACTGTCCGGGCACCACAAGGTCGATGCCTGGTTGCGGTGTACCAGTAACGAACTCGTAACCGTTGGGCAGGCTGAAGGTACTGAGCACATCCTTCACCCCACCAGCCCCGAGCTCTGCGATATCCGGAACAAGGATCAGGGTACCCGGCAAATTGGTAGCACTCTCTGCGATCGGATATGGGATTTCGTTACCCGGGGTTGGCTGCCCCCCTGCGCGCAGGTCGATCCCCAGTTTCATGAAGACCAGCGCTGCCCCGTCCCCGTACCGGGGGCTACCTTCACTTTTTCCCCAAGGTGCGAGCATGGTGCGCACCATGAACTGCTCCGGGCTCAGCGGATGGTAGTCGTCCATGACGAAACGGCCCAGGGAATAGGTGAGCTGGTAAGCCCGCATATAGCTGATCGATTCCTGCAAGCGCCGGCCAATCATGACCCCGGCATACTCGGTTGGCCCCAAATTGGTGGAAAACTCGACCGCACGGGCAAGGTTTAACTCCAGCGAGGCGAACCGGCTCGTCTTTGGCCGGCTACACTTCAGGGCCAGCGGTGCTTCGACCCGATAGCCCATGCCTTCGGTGATGGTGAAGCTTTCCACGACGCGCTTAGGCCTGCCAGGAAGATGCAGAATTCGCATGTACTCCCCGGCAATGATGTTCATCCGCAGCGTCAAGTCCGAGCTGAACCCTGTTGCGTTCTGGAAGCCGACCTGAGGCGCGCCCAGCACCATCCCTTGCACCGAAACGCTGATGCGCTCGCCCTCGTCAAGGTAGGCCTCCAGATGGATAGGGTCCATCGCACCAAAGTTAGCAAGCGCATCGAGATACTGCTCACGTAGCACAAGGTCAAGGAGGCTGCGGTCCAAGGCAAGCATGCCACCCCAGCCTAGGCGTGCCGATGTTTCCTGTTTTTCATGCGAAGTAGCCTTAGTATTCATCTCAAACCTCCTTGATGGTTGGGCTGAGAATCTCGGCGTAATTGCGCACCGGTACGAATGGCAGTGGCAAAATCACATAGTCGTGGGTATCGGGGGAGTCGTTGACGTAGAAGGCCGATATGATGACGTACTGGTCGTCAGAACCGGGTGCGGGCTTATAGGTTTGGGTGTTGCTGTCAATGGTCCCACTACCGCGCAGCACGTTCCACTCGATTGGCTCAGGTACCTTGACCTTTTCCATGTCTAGATTGAGCCTATAGAAAGGCAGCGCCACGGAGCCATCGGCATTGACTGCTGGCTCTATCCAGTAGTTGGGGCTCTTGGCCCCAACGACCAGCATGTCGATGGTCGCGGGCGTGCCACCTGCAGCCGGCTCAACGGTGACCTCGTCAAGGCGCAGCACTCTGTAATGGTTCGGCTGGTTTGATTCACGCTTAGGCAATGTGGTTGGCGCGGTGTACTTTTGACCCCCTGGGTTAAGCGGGTCGGTATCCTTATCGACTTTACCCAGTTCTGGCTGATTCCACTTCAGCTCGGCATTATCGGGAGTGCCCGCCGACAATGCATAATTTTTGCCCAGGCTTACCACCGCCACCCAAGGGTTCACCGAGACATGGCTAGGTACGATGCTGACCAGCGCGCGGCTGACCTGCTCCCCACTGGTGGCCTTCACAATCACTCGGCGCTGGCCTTCTGTAACCAAGGCGTCATCGGATGGCGCCGTATATCGCCCCACCGACGGTGTAGCGAACTTCCCAGTTTCTCCAGTTTCGCCAGGGAGATTTTCCACTGTCCAGGTGATACCGCTTGTAGACGAGGCGCTGAAATCAATAAACCCACCGCTTGCCACGATCGGTTCCAGAGGCGTGATGGACATCGCGGTGCGCTTGGGCGCCAAGTTACCGAGCAGGGTCAAGTCGTTCGGCACCGCCACATCGCGCGGATCAACGACATTATCGCCTCGGAATAGCAATTGGTTAAGACGCAACGCATCAATTTCGAACGTCATGTTCTTAAGGCTCTCAAGTTTTTCCTTGGCAGCCTTAATCAATGCAGCCTCCAGTGGCGCTTTTAGATTTTCGGATCTTGCTCTGGCATCTTTGCCAGCATCCCCAGAACGGAAGCCGTCTTGAATAGAAATCTCTACACTCGATTCAAAGTTGCTCACCGAAAACTTAAGCGTGGTTTTATTGGCCTCCCGCGAAACATCAAACTTACAATCTGCACGAATCTCTACCTTCGCAGAGACCTGCAGAGGAATGGTGTCGCCGGAGGAATTGCCGGTCTGAAGCCAATACACCAAAGTACCCACTGGCATAGCGGAGGACCAGTTTATCTTCAGCATCCTTTTATCGAAAACAACTTCGCTGCCCTCGTCAAACAGGTTGATGGTGGCGCCGACCATGTTCAACCTCCAGCGCCACGGCTGCAATGTCCCACCATGGTTGGTATCAGAGTAATCGATCTCGGCATAGGCTCCACCGCTCATGGCGTTGGCCACCAATTTGTAGCGGTTTTCATCCACTCGGTAGCGGTCGTCTTTCAACGCCACCAGGTCAAACTTTCCTTTCATCCAGTCAAACTGGTCAAAGCCCAGCTTCACGACGTGCTGCGCAACCAGCTTGTGCGACAACACTAAATTACTGGTATACGGGTCAGTCGAATCAGGCAGCATGTACAACAAATCTTTATCCTCTGGAGGATAAGCACCTGAATCATTTCCGCGCATGGCAACGAACACCACCACTGCACCGTCCCCCTGATTCGCACTACCCAACACTTTCGCACCGGGCTCTGCATGAGTCCCTAACATAAAGACGCCGGGATTGAGCAGTGAAGTATCGTCAACGGCCAGTTCGCTGAGCGGGAACTGCAGTATTTCTTTCTTTTCCTTCGCCCAGGTTTCAAACAGCTCTTTGAAATACAAGCCCAAGCGAACGCGCTCAGGCCCAGTGCCGCCACCACTGAACAGATGGTCATAACCTTTATTGATATCAAGTAAAACTTTACCGCTTTCATCAACGGCACCGGCTACGGCGTCTAACGTAATGTTCATATCCAGCACAGCGTGCGTAGCGGCGTTGTAGAGGATCAGGGCTTGCACGCTCCTGACCGGCTTGCCATCCAGAAATGTTTCGATCACTTCAAGATGCTTCCCCCCGACCAGACGCATTTGCAACTTAGCTTTCGGGTCCTTCAAGTTTGCATTTTCGAACGACAGCCTCGCCTTGTCGAGACGCAGCCCGAGCAAGACATGCTCGATACCATTGCCGGAGTCGACATTGCCATCGGGTAAAGGGGGAAAGAACAACTCCGGAATATGCGCCCGATCAATGTACTCCTGCGAGAGCAGCGCGTTTGTAGCGCTCCTGGAAAACACTAACAGCGCATCCCAACCCCATGTTTTAGGGCCCGCATCCATTGCTTTATAAAATGCTTCAAGTGATTGATTTTCTACCGCTTGAGCCACTCCAGCACTTTCAATTTTCATCGCTTTAGTCTCCATGCCCATGCATTGATTGGTGCGACGCCAACCCGACCGTCAGACGGATTTGGGCCGACGCCGGCTTCGTCTACTTTGACTTTTTAGGAATGATTAACAGCGGCAGAAGTTTATGCCAACTGTCGCCCTTGTCGAAGCTGACATTTCCGCTGATGGTGTATTGTTTGCCTTCGTCCAAGCCGTTATAAACCGCAACACTCAACCATTGCTGTATCCGCTTGTTAGCAAATTCGACAGGTGTCACCGGCACTCGATCCCGTAATATGACGCCGTCTTGAATGGCCAGTGTGAACAGTTGGTCTGGCGCAGCGAACGGCCAAAGTAACGCGCCGGACACTTCGAGCATTGCACCGTTCGCAACAAGCTTGGACCGCCAAAGTTCGCCGTTGGTCTGGGCTTGCAGGCACTTGATATTGTTATCGAACGTCAGCGGCTGAACACGCAAGTCCACAGGTTGGGACGCCGCCGAGCGCCCCCCCTCGTCATCGACGATGTGGTAGAACACTTTAAAACGCCTGCTGTTATCCGCGCCGGGCTGGTGCATGTTCGCAGCCACCACGCTGGGGTCAATCTTGAAGCGTCGGCCGCCTTCCTCCACCGGCGTGGTGGTAATCTGCTTGCCGTTATGCTCATAACCGTCCCAGTGAACCTCAAGGTGTTCGCCGGGGCGCAAAGGCACATCAGGCACCGTGACGTAAGCCCCTAAAATCGCGCTGTCCGCCAATAGCACTTGCTTGCCACTGCCATCTTCGCTAGCGCGCTCGATGCTTGGCGCAGCAAGGTTGCGTGCCGTTTCGAACTCGACATCCAGGCGTTGCGACGTCAGCGCATGGCCCGCACGCGCAATTTGGTAGAACACTTGGTGATCACCCGGCACAAGCAACGCCGCGTCAACTCGGAACACGGTTTCATCGCTTTCCAGGCTGCTGGCATCCATACGCGCGAACTGCACCTCAGGCTCGGTCTTGAGAGGTGTTTTCCAGTGCAGAAGCAAGTAGTCCCCCGCTTGCACATCGGGGTTTACCGGCACACGCACAGTTACCCCGTCGGGAAACTTGCCAGGGTCAAGCGGCGCCCCCGTAAAACCATCGAGCTTAGCCTCTGGCAACAGGTCAACGGGGCTCGAAGCCCTGGCTACTGCCATTTCCTGCACAGGGGAAACAACTTCTTCGCCGTTACCGACCAGCGTGACGGTGTACTGAAACGCTACCCTGCCCTCCTGCACGCGAATGAAATGCGACTTGGCCACCTGCCATTGCAAAGGTTCGCCCACATTGGCTTCGGTCACCTCAAACAACTCGCTCGCCGGAGGCGTTACCTCGTCGCCTGCCGCATTGAACTTGCGCACCACCAGTTCGATGCGGTCGCCGGCCTGCATGGCCCGGTAACTTGGCGCCAGCAAACGCACACCTTCTGTTTCAAGGTCTGCTGCGACAATCACACGGTCATGCGACTCTCGCGCCTGCGCAACCGCCAGGGCTTCGGTAACATCGCCACGGTCGCGCAAACCCAAGTAACAAAAGACGCGGTGTGAATCCGGGGTGCTCTCTGCCCGGTCATCAACCTTGTATGATAAAAATGCCCACCCACCATCAAAGGGTTCAACAAAACGATTAGAAATCTCGGCCACCATCGTTTTTGTAGTGTCGTAGTCCACAGGCACTTCACATTGCGCACCCAGGTCATCAAAAGGCGTGCCGTCTGCGGCGAGACCTCGCCAGACGGGGAAGATATACTGACCGAACTTTAAGTCCGCATCCTTGATCAGAAACTTCAACGGCTGGCCATTTAATTCATTGAGGTCAATTTCACCCAACGCATTTTGCGCGGGGATTTCAGGTGCGGGGTTACGCGGGGACTGTTGTCCCCTATTTTTCACTGGGCGTTGAGGCACCATGGATAGGCTCCAGGCGGGTTGAGATGCCCCTAGTTTTCAGACTACTGCCCATCGCTGGCTACTGGCAGAAATAACAGGTAGCACGCCCGCTCAAGGCA
Organism: Pseudomonas parafulva; assembly: GCF_002021815.1. NCBI lineage: Bacteria > Pseudomonadati > Pseudomonadota > Gammaproteobacteria > Pseudomonadales > Pseudomonadaceae > Pseudomonas > Pseudomonas parafulva. Next base: position 1,407,664 of record NZ_CP019952.1, on the reverse strand, counting down.
CGCTTGCACCTGATAAATCTACCAGGTGACAACCCTTCAAAAACTTGCATGCCCCCTCGATGCCCACCCAGGCACCTTTAGCGCACCTGTTAATTCTAATAGGTGTCACACCCCAACAAGTTCAATAAGCTCCGAACACACCGCCTTATTCACCCAACGACGTAAATACGTTTCTTCTAACTGTTCAAGTCACCTGAACGAACAGGGAGCCTAAATATGAGACCATTAAACTGCTGGCGCCTAGCCATCCCATCGACCATGAAACAGTTGATGTTGGCCGCACCCGTGCTTGTGTATGGCACAGCCGCCTTGGGTGCTGGCACCGCAGATTCACCCCAGGCCGACCCAACGCCTATGCTCGCCCTGTACCAGACAGTGGATAACAACACCGAGCCTGCTTGCGGGCTGGAACTGACGGCAATACCTGGCGGCTTACCCCAGAAACTGCTCCCCAAAAAAGAGTGCGCGGAAGTAGACGGTAGCGTCATAGCGCCGCATGCCATCCGCATTCGGAACGTACCGATCAAATCGACGCTTCTGCTCACTAATAACGAGCGTTGTGAAAAGGTCAACAGCGCCTGGGTTGAACTCGATACAAGCCGAGCCAACGCTTCGCTGGAAAAAATAGGCATCGACAAATTATGGACCTACGCTGGTAGCCCCGAGAAACCGGGCTACCTGACCAACAACGGCATCGATAGCAATGCGCCAAGCCGTGGCTTCAGGGTGACCGGCAAAGGTGACCCAATTAAGCAAGGAGAGCTCGCCTGTATCGTAGTCACCTTTGCCGAGAGGGGTAACTGAACATGGCCAGTTCTGCGGGTGCTCACAGCAACGCCACCAACTTCCAGAGCTTTGTACAAAACCAGGTCGACCAGCGCACGGGCCAATACAACTTGGCGATCGACTTGCAAATGCCGGCCGGCAATGACCTGACCGGCCCCAACCTGCCCTTGCGCCTGTCGTATAGCCCGTTCAACACACAAGACTCGGGTTTTGGCACCGGCTGGCAGTTAGCATTGACCCAATACGACCCCGCGACCCAGATGCTTACCTTGCACACGGGGGAAAGCTACAAGGTCACTGGCAGTGGTCCGCAACCGGCTATGCGTGAAAAGAAAATTCATAGCTTTCACTTTTACGACGACGGCGAAAATGGCTCGTACCGGGTGGAGCACAAGTCTGGCCTTGTGGAAATACTGACCCTGCACGATGTGCTCAACCCTATTGCGCTGCCCAGCAAAGTCAGGGCGCCCTCCGGCCACGGGATAACCCTCAGCTACGTCCCAGAAAACCGCCGGCTGGAAAAAATCGTTGATGACTATGGCGCACAGCTGCTGGCGTTGAAGTACACCGATGGCAGGGTAACCATTGATGCTCACCCTGGGGCCGGTGCTGAAGGCCTTCCGTTCATGCGCTACATGCTGGAACTTAAAAACCGAGTACTGGTTGAGGTCAAGCTGCCTCCTGAAGTGGGCGGCAACTGGCGCTTCGGCTACACCACCGCCCGTGGTCTAACCTGCCTTGCCAAAGTATCCGCACCCTCGGGCACCGTGGAGGAAATCCGCTACGGGGAGAATGACGACCCTGGCCATCTGCTGCCCGGGACAAACCCTCAAAGGGCTTGGCCACGGGTGACCAGCCATGAAGTCAAGCCCCGCGCCGATCAGCCACCGATGAGGACGACCTACACCTACGAGCACTTCGACGAGGAAAACAGCATCGAAGTGGCACACAGCTTTGTCGGCAGCAACAGCGGTATCAGCTGGCGTGACGACGGCGAAGACAACCTGTACCGCGCACAATCCTCCTACCGCTACAGCGTCACCGCCCATTACTGGAAAGCAGGCAAGGTCGCACGCAAGCAGACACAGACGTTCAACCGCTACCACCTGATGACCAAGCAAACGCTCGAACAGGATGGCCATATCGAAGAAACCGAAACTGTTTTCCATGAACGCCCCGGCATCGGCTTCGACGATCAGCCGCGCTACTTCCAATTGCCCAAGACCATCACCAAACGCTGGAAGCTGCGTGATGACGCCAGCAAGTTGCACCTGGAAACCGCGATCACCCACTTCGACGATTACGGCAACGTCACCGAGGAGCAAGCCCCCACCGGTGTACGCACCACCTACGAGTACTATGACAAGGAAGGCGAAAAAGACGGAGACACCTGGGCCTGTCCGCCTGACCCGCAGGGCTTTGTGCGCAATTTGAAATGCAAAACGGTTTACCCCGTGCCCAATATGCCCAACGACGCCCCCGTGCAACGTACGCGGCTAACCTACAAAGCCTTCCCGGCGCTAGCCAGCCTTGGCCAGGCGAGCCAGTGGCTTGCGCCTTGTGAAGAACAAGTGCTGCAAGTGTTCAATCCCAGCCAGCCCGATGAGCGCGAACAGCTGCTGCTGAAGGTGGAACGGGGCTACCTGAACCTGCCTGACAATGCCTTCCTGCACGGCCGCCCCGACTACCAGGTAACCACCCGCTATGGTGACGACAGTACCGACACGGTGCGCCGGGCCATTGAAAGCCGCAGTTCACGTATCGAATGGGGGTACCGCAAGGTCGTCGACGACGTCTATGGCCTGGAGTACTGGACCGATGAAACCGTGCTCGGCTTCGATCTGGTGCAAAAGACCACCAGCATGGCTGTATCTAGCCTACATGGTCAGAACGTTTACGAAGAAGATGACACCGGCAACAGCATTCGCCGCCGCTACGACGCCCTGGCCCGCGTGGTGGAGGAAACCCTAGCGCCGGGCCAGGGCATGGAGGAGTCCAAGCAGCGCTATGAGTACGGGCTAGTGAACCATCCCGAAGAAGGCGCTGCCGGGCTGGCCACGCAGTCGGTCACCAGCAGTACCGGCGTGATCACCGTGCTCACCTTCGATGGCTGCAGCCGCATGGTGACCGAAGAACGCGAAGCGGAAGTTGCACAAGACCCAGACACCGCAGCGGGCGATGAGAAACCACGCAAGCGTGAGCGGGTAGCACAGCGCAACTACGATGAATTGGGCCAGTTGAAAGACGAAACCTCCTTCGACTACTTCGACGACAAGACCCTGACGCTGCAAACCACCTTCGAATACGATGCATGGGGCAAGCTGTGCAAGACCACCTTGCCCCACGGCGTTACCCAGCACAGCGAATTCTCCCCGTTCGGCGAAGCTGGCGACATCGTCACCCAATGGGTCGAAACACCGGGCAACCCTGGTGTGCGTCAGCAGCAGCAGGTTACCGAAAGCAATGGCTTCGACAAACCGGCAGCTCACTACCGCTTGGACGACGCAGGCAATATCGTTGGCCGCCGGGATTTCAGCTACGACGGCCTTGGCCGCTGCACCCTTGAAGAACACACCTTCAAACGGAACGACAAGCCGGTCAGCCGGATCAGAAAATACACCTACGACAGCGAAGGCCGGGTGACCCGTAGCGAACGGCCCGACCAGTCGGCCGTACTCAGCCGCTTCGCGCTACACAGTGCCGCCCCGTTGGCCGAACAGCTGCTGGTCGAGCGGCGTAAAGACCTTGAACCCACCCTTGCCTGGCAACGGGATTACGATGGCCTGGAGCGCTTGAAGTCCCTGACGGCCGGCAAACAAAAGGAAACCTATAACTACAAGCGCAACACCTCGCTGGTAGAAACCCGCACAACAGCGCAGCGCACCTTTACCTACCACTACCGCCCTGCGCGCTCTGCCCAACCCAGCCAGATCGACGTCAACACTGCTAAGAGCGCTACGTTCGATTACGATCCCAGAACCTCGTCTATCAGCTCGGCCAGCGACGCCCAAGGCACGCATAGCTATACCTACACCGATCAAGGCTACCTGCTGAGAACCCAATGGGTGGGCGAGGGCGCCATCGGCCACCATTGCGACTACCGCAGTTCGTTTCAGGGAATGCAGTTAGGTTATCGGGAAAGTGACGGCGTTCAGGTGGACCACACCTACAACGACCTGGGCCAGCTTGAAAAGACCTGCCAGGGCGACCTGGTTGCCCAGTTCGAGTATGACGCTCTCGGACGGCTGTGGAAAACCACCACCCAAGACCTGAGCAACACCCAGGTATTGGTGTGCCTGCAGACTTACGATGAACTGGGTAGGGAAATAAATCGCGAGCAAACCCTCACACGGCACGATGGCACCACCCTCAGCCAAAGCATCGCCCTGACATGGCAGGAAGATGACCAGCTACGTAGCCGCACCCTTACCCGTGACGGCAAGCAACTCTTACTGGAAACCTTTGACTACGATACGCTCGACCGCTTGGAGCAGCACAACTGCCAAGGCACTGCCTTGCCACAAAACGGGGCTGGGCGGTTTATCAAGAATCAGTTTTTCGTCTACGACGAACTGAACAACCTGACCGAGTGCTATACCGATTTTGCCGATGGCACATCGGACGAGGCTTTCTACACCTACGACGGTTTCATCCTGAAACAGGCAGAGCACTCGCTGCAGCCAGATTACCCAGCCAGCCAGGCCTTCGAGCACGATGCCGAGGGCAACTTGCTGAACGATGAGCAGGGCAACAAGCTGGTATACGACGACCGCGGTCGCTTGCAGGAAGTACAACGTTCCAGCGATGGGCTACCCCTCTACCGCTACCGCTATGACGGCCACAACGACCTGATAGGTGTGCGCCATGAGCAAGCCGCGGAAGTGACGCGCCGTTACCAGGGCTACCGGTTAACCAGTACACGCGACGCCGACTTGCTCACCGAGTACCTGTATGCAGGCGAGCGCCCCCTGGGGCTACAACGCCCTGCCAGCACAGCAGACAACCGTTTGTTCATGACCGACGCGGCGAACAGCGTGATTGGTGAATGCAGCAAAGACGAACTGCACGCTAATACTTACAGCGCCTATGGCGACTCACCGGACAACGCCCCCTTGGTGGGCCTGCTTGGCTTCAACGGCGAAGTCCGCGAGCGCGCCCTGGGCTGGTCGCTGCTGGGGCGCGGCTACCGCGCCTATAACCCAGGGCTGATGCGCTTCCACAGCCCGGACTCGGCGTCACCAGAAAATGCCGGCATCAACCCGTATGTGTACTGCGGCGGCAACCCAGTCAACTGGTACGACCCAAGCGGCCATTACGGCATGCGTAACAGCACAGAGTACCCGTACGTGCCCCCCGTTGCACAACCCAAGCCCAAGGCCGACTGGCGATCCTGGCTTGGTGTAGCGCTGGGTGCTGTTTTCGCTGTGGTCAGTTTCATGCTGTTGCCGCCGGTGGGCTTAACCATGGCGTTCTCGCTCGGCGCAGCCAGCCTGGCAATTGACGTGGCTGGCACAGTTGTTTCTGTGGTAGGGCTGGTGACAATGAACGAAACGGTTAATGACTGGGCATTCGGGCTTGGGATTACCAGTGCACTGAGTACGTTGGGGATCATAGGTTACAGCAGGTTGGCGGCGAAGGGAGCGGGCAAGGCCGCCAGTATTGGCACCCAAACTGACAGCGCCGCTTCGCTGAGCGGACCGCGGGTGATCGCCAGAGAAGGTGATGTTTTCTTCGGGCGTAGATTCGGCACTGCTCCTGGACGACTCTGGCGCAAAGTGACAACGCCATTCAACAATAATATTTCAACCCAAACAGTGGCAACAGGTATAGGCGTTGACGCAGGCACTCAGTTCAGCCCTACGATGCTCTCTGACGCGGCCACCTCCATGTCGCCTCCACAATCGATTCGCAGTACCGCGCCTACAGCGTCTAGTGCATCTACTGCGTCTACTGCGTCTACTGCGTCTAGCCGTTCAATTGGTGCCACCCAGTTAGAGACTCGGTTTACCCCCCCTCCGCCTAACAAGGTCAGTCCCGGCTCTATTTTGGGCTTTGAGCGAGATCCAGTGACTGGAAAATGGGTAGCTACCAACAGATCGAGCTACAGACCTCCACGGTAAAACCCTGGGCGGTCAGCGCGTAGGCTGACCGCTCTTTTTGATAGTAATCGGCAAGCCTTGCTGGATTTTCCTCCACAACTATCGGTTTTTTCCTACATGAAACATTAATCCAAGACCGTAACGTGCCGCCCCTGATGTTTCTAACGATGAAGCCATAACCTTCAATCCTCACATTGAAAAGGCCCTCGAGCTAATAAATCCACGGTGCCTGAGTATGCAAACAAACGCACAGTACAGGCATTTGCCGACTCGCCTTGCTGCAAGCTTGCTTCTACCCATGGCAGGTTGCGGCCTGCTGCTTTTTCTCACTGATACTGCTTTTTCAGAAGAACGTCCTCTGCAGTTCAATCCCAACTTCATGCGCCAAACCCCAGGCCAGTCCAGCGACGCCAGCGTGGCCGCCCTGCGCACGCTGGCCAATCAAGCGTCGCTGGCGCCAGGCCGCTACCAGGTTGAAGTCATGGTCAACCTGGCCCCGGCAGGCAAGCACGAAATCGACTTCCGTGCACGCAGCGACGGCAAGGGCCTGGAGCCGTGCCTGAGCGCCAACCTGCTGCGCGAGCTGGGCCTGCGCGAACAGGGCCTGGCCGAGCCCTTGCCCAGTGACGAGCGCTGCGTGGACCTACCCGCGCTGGTACCCGATACCACCTACGACCTGGACCCCGGCCAACTGCAGTTGGCACTGTCCATTCCACAGATCGCCCTGCGCCGAGATGTGGCCGGCAGCGTCGCACCAGAGCGCTGGGACAGCGGCATCAATGCTGCATTCGTCAGCTATCAGGCCTCCGCACAGCATTTCAGCGGCCGCGCCGGCACGTCCAACAGCAGCCAGGACCTGAACCTCAACGGTGGCATCAACCTGGGCGGCTGGCGCCTGCGCAGCAGTCAAAGCTGGCGCGACGACGGCGAAGGGCAGGACTGGGTGCACTTCAACACCTACGCCCAGCATGACCTACCCGGCCAATGGGGCACACTGACCCTGGGTGAAACCTTCAGCAGTGGCGACGTATTTCGCAGCCTGCCCATCAAAGGGGTACAACTGGCCACCGACATGGGTATGCTGCCCGACGTGATGCAAAGCTACGCACCCGTGATCCGTGGCGTGGCCCAGACCCGCGCCAAACTGGAGGTGCTGCAGAACGGCTACCCGATCTACACCACTTACGTTGCCCCTGGCCCATACGAAATCAATGACCTGGGCATTGGTGGCAGCAGCGGTGACCTTGAAATCGTCCTCACCGAGGCCGACGGCCAGGTGCGCCGCTTCATCCAGCCTTACTCCACGCTCAGCAACCTGCTGCGTGAAGGGGTGTGGCGCTACAACCTCGTGGCCGGGCGTTATGATGGCGCCGACGGCATCGACAACCCGGCCTTGTGGCAAGCCACCCTGGCCCGCGGCGGCAAGTGGGGCACTACACTGTATGGCGGGCTGCTGGGCAGCGAGTACTACGATGCTGCCAACCTTGGCATCGCTCGCGACTTCGGCCCTCTTGGCGCAGTATCGCTGGATGTGACCCAGGCCCGTACCGACCTGGGCGAACAAGGCGGCCAGGTGCAAGGGCAGAGTTACTCCGTACGCTACGGTAAAGCCTTTCAGACCGGCACTAGCCTGCGCTTCGCCGGCTACCGCTACTCCACTGAGGGTTATCGCGAATTCGACGAAGCCGTGCAGCAGCGCAACGCCTCCAGCCGCTACCAGGGCAACCGTCGCAGCCGCGTGGAGGGCTCGATCTACCAAACGTTCAACAACCGCAACTCACTGAGCCTGACCCTGTCCCAGGACGATTACTGGCACATCAACCGCCAGCGTCGCCAATACCAGTTCCAGTTCAATACCCAATACCGTCGCGTCAGCATCAATCTGTATGCCTCGCAGTCGCTGAGCGATACCAGCGGCAGTGACCGCATCGTTGGCCTGGGGGTCACCATTCCGCTGGGCTGGGGCACCTCAACCACTGCAAGTTTCGATGTACAGGAAAGCAACGGCCACTTCAGCGAACGCGCCACCTTGAACGGCGGCTCGCAGGACAACCGCCTAAGCTACCTGGCATCGCTGGCCAACGACCAACAACAGAACAAGACGGCCTCGGTCTCGGTGGGCTACCAGACACAGAAAGTGAACCTGGGTGCCGGCTATACCGAAGCGGATGATTTCCGTAGCCTCTCGGTCAACGCCAGTGGTGCGGTGCTGGCACACGCGGGCGGCGTCGTGCTGGGGCAATACCTGGGGGAGACCACTGCCTTGGTGCACGTGCCGGACGTGCCCGGTGTTGGCGTCGATAACGTGCCTGGTGGCAGCACCGACAGCAATGGTTACATTCTGGCCCCGCACATGCGCCCCTATCGGGTCAACCAAGTAACCCTGCAAACCGATCAGCTCGGCCCTGATGTGGAAATCGAAAACGGTGCCACCCAGGTCGTACCCCGCCGAGGCGCTGTCGCCCTGGCAACCTTCAAAGCGCGCCAGGTTACCCGCCTGATCCTCACCCTACAGCATAACGACGGCCGCCCACTGCCCTTCGGCGCCCAGGTTAATGACCAGCAAGGCCAGCACCTGGCAGTAGTGGGCCAGGCCGGTCAGGCGCTGGTTGCAACCGGTGCCGAGGCCCAAACCCTGGAAGTGAGCTGGGGCGACCGTGCCGAGCAGCGCTGCCTGCTGAAGATCGACCCGTCAACCATGCCGCAAGAGCAAGGCTACCACTTGCAAACCTTGCGCTGCCCTATCCCATGATTCAGTCCGTGCGACGAAGCCGCATGCTTGCAACAGGAACCGACCATGCCCTCTTTATCACGTTATTTCATCGGCATCGCTGCGGCGGCGACGATAATGGCAATGTCGAACCAGGCCCATGCGCTGGGCTGCGAATGGCCAACGGTCACAGGCCCCATGCAGTTCACCCATACGCTGACTGGTGTAAAGTGGGTGGCACGCGAGGCACCCGTGGGTAGCAAGATCTACTCGACCACCACTACCGGCGTAGTGGGCCCCGGCTTTGGATTGGCATGCGACAACAACGGCACGCTAACCCTCACGGCCAATATGGGTACGCCATTACCTATCGCTCCCGGCACCTTCCCCCCTGTCGACGGTAAAGATGTGACGGGCAAAGTGCTGCAAACCAGCATTCCGGGCGTAGGCTTGTACCTGGAACTGGGCGGTTTCCTCAATGGTTCGGCCACCAACGCGTTCCTTGCCGACGACGGGGGCGTCGGCGCCATTCCTTATGTGGGTGTAAACCAGCAGAACATGCAGCCCTCCTCAATGCTGATGAGGAACCTCACCATCAAATACATGGCCCTGATCAAGACCGGCCCCATTCCAGCTGGCGTCAGCTCGTTCAATCAAGAGGTTGTCAGGGGTGTAGTCAGCGATGTCGGAGATGCCGTAAGGCTTACCCTGGTCGGGCAAGTCCAGCAGGCCCAGTGCACAGTAAAGGCCGACGCAGTCAGTGCAAACCCGGTACAACTTGGCACTCACGACATCGCCGACTTCACAGGCCCGGGCAGCACCACCGCCCCGGTGGACTTCTTTATCGCGCTCAGCGACTGCGAGGATGATCCGGCCGGCAGCGTCGCCCGCGCCTTCATGCGCCTGGACGGCGTAGACGGCTCCGTCTCGATAGACCGCAGCATTGGATTGTTCAGCCTGACCACAGACTCGACCGCCAGCGGCCTCGGCATCCAGGTACTGCGCAGCGACAACACCCCAGTGCAACTGGAAGAGTTCGTGGATATGGTGGCCCTTGCCCCTGGCACGGTGCGCCTTGATCTTCGCGCACGGTATTACCAGACTGAACCGACGGTTACCCCTGGCGAGGCCAAAGGTGCACTGACCTTCACCATCGAGTACCGCTAAAGGGCAGGCCATGGTGTGAATTGCCATGGCCGTGCCATTTTCCAGAAAAAAACGCACGTTGGGCAGGATGAACTTGACGCTCTCACACAGCAATTCGATAAACGTTTCGTAGATCGAACCCAATGCTGGACTTATCATCGTCGCCTTCTGGCGATCCACGCGCAGTTGCTCTATTGAGTGAACGACATAGTTCAATGACTGCACAAACTGTTCTCCGAGTTTGGTCAGGGTCGCTAGCCGCTGAGCCCGCCGTAACCGAACATTTAACTCGAAATTCTGCATTTCCCCACCGCATCGCTCGGAATTAGCGGCAGCAACCAGCACGACTGAACACCCCACGCGCCAGACTTATTTCGAACAGGAAAATGCTGTGGGCTGCGCGACAGAGCGATAACCAACTTTCTAAAAACATTTGCTTACACTTCGCGCCTCGACTGGAAGTCCTTCTTCATTGCATGGTTTTCTTTTGGAGACAACTGCCGAATAGCGCCTGTTTGATCAACGCCTACTAACCGGTAATTATCCCTACAAATCTACCCCTCATATAGAAACCATCCCGTTCTCTGAGGATTTGACATGGGCGATGAATTAGACAAAAAGTCCGTGCTGCTTGTGGACTGCATGTTGCCAAAGGCCCATCAGTACTCGGACTTCCAGCTTCTGGAGTTGATTTACCAGGTACACGGCGATGATCTTGAGCAACGCTCCCCTTCCCCCCCCAAACCCGAAGACGCTTGCGACTCGAAGTTTCTCCGAAACTGTCACTCCCCATCGCCGATGTACTCAGTGCTGAGCGCACTGCTTCGATCTTCAGGACATGACGATCCGTGAGTCCGAGAAACGCGCCGTGCAGATACCACAGGCTCAGCGAAATGGCTTGAGTTCGCGCAACTGTACGCTCAACGACAACTTCCTGGTGGGCGGCAGCACCGTGTCACGCAACAGCAAGTTCACCATCGTGATCGCGGGGCTGGACCAACAGCAGTTTCGCGAGTTCGTGCCCAGCGGTGACAACTACCACAGACTGGCCCGACTGGTGGCGTTTCTGCTTCGCGATGTTGGGGCCTATGACCTGGAGTTGCGCATGCGCGCTCCAGCCCTGGCGCCTTGACCAAGACGAAGCAAAGCAGCTGTTTGAACCAAGTCCTGACCTTTTCGGCCACGGTGTAGGCTCGACGCCGCTCGATTCTGGCCAATACATCAAGCGAATCGTGCCGCTTGATGGAATAGATCGAAGACTTACCCAACGCCGGCAGCACGTCGTTGTCGAAAACACGCTCGATCTGCTCCAGCGTGCTCTGCCGGCCCTTCTTGAGCACACGACCGCGGAAGTGCCACGACTTGCTCCCCCCCCCGCTCACGCCAAGTGAGAGGCCATCGCTATCGCCGAGGGTGTAGTCCTTGCCAGTGGCCTTGGCCTGGCGGACGGTTGCATCTGAGAGTGCCGTGCAAAAGCTCCTGAACATGAAATTCAGGGCTAGATGCACGTGACGCTCGACGCTCCGCTCCAGCAACAAACCGCCACGGTGGGAGTCCGGAGTTCATGGACTAATTTCTGGACTAAAAAAGTCCGAATGCCCATGAATCGGAGTGGCTTTGGCTAGAACGAAAAAAGACGCCGAAGCGTCTGATTTCAACGACTTACAGACCTCCATGGAACTCTGTAAATCTATAATTGGAGCGGGAAACGAGACTCGAACTCGCGACCCCGACCTTGGCAAGGTCGTGCTCTACCAACTGAGCTATTCCCGCAATTTGAAGCTTTACCGCTAATCGGCGTGAAGCGCCTTTACAGCCTTCACCACCACTGCACCGTGCGAACGCCACAGTATTCAAACTGGAGCGGGAAACGAGACTCGAACTCGCGACCCCGACCTTGGCAAGGTCGTGCTCTACCAACTGAGCTATTCCCGCAATGGCGTCCCCTAGGGGACTCGAACCCCTGTTACCGCCGTGAAAGGGCGGTGTCCTAGGCCACTAGACGAAGGGGACACACAACACTTTTCAGTGCACCAGCACCTGAACCTCACGATTCAGACTGGATTTTTATTTCCCGCCCCGCCGTTGGGCGTTGCCGGAGAACTTGGAGCGGGAAACGAGACTCGAACTCGCGACCCCGACCTTGGCAAGGTCGTGCTCTACCAACTGAGCTATTCCCGCAATATGGCGTCCCCTAGGGGACTCGAACCCCTGTTACCGCCGTGAAAGGGCGGTGTCCTAGGCCACTAGACGAAGGGGACACGCTGCTGGCATTACTGCCTGCTTTCACTTCCTGCTGCGTTCTGCTGTGTGCTTTACGCTGCAAGTGGCGCGCATTCTATGGAGGGATGGATAAGCCGTCAACCCTTTTGTAGAAATTTATTTAAATCAATGACTTCCCGCCCTGCCGTCCCAACTCGCCCCTGCGTTATACGAAGCCCGAGCTGAATTTCTGACGTCAGCGCCGCATAAATGTGCCAGCATTCAGCCACTGGGCAAACGGCCGATAATGAACACAGGCTGTCAGGGATTATGCAACCTCGCCCTACACTCAATGATGCAAATTCATTTCATGAGGCATTCACGGTGACACCACTTCTGATCACCCTGCTCGTCGTGGCGGGTATCGCACTGCTGATTCTGATTGGCTACCTCAATAACGTGGTCGAGAACGGCAAGCTCGAGCGCGCTCGATTGAAGATCGAACTGGCCGATCGCCTGCGTCGCTGTGGCGAAATCAGTGAAACCTTCCCCGGCCAGTACATGACGCCTGGGCTTAAATTGCTGCTGACCCGGCTGGAACTCAACGTGAACCAGCGCCAGCTTGCCCTGGACAAGCACAATGCCGACATCAAGGCGCGCATCGCTGAAGTAGAAGCGCTGATCGCCAAGGGCGAGCAGATACCGGTCAACAACCCACCCAACCCGATTCTGACCGAAGCCAAGGCCAAGGACGTGCGGTTTCTGCTCGAAGCCTTGCACAACCAGATCACCCGCGCCGCGCAGGAAGGCTTTTTACCTGCTCTGGAAGCCAAGCACTGGCTCAAGGAAATTCGCCACATCCTGGTATTACTGCATATCGAGTTCTTCAACAACCTCGGCCAGCAGGCCTTGCAGAACGAACAGCCCGGCCAGGCCCGCCTGGCCTTCGAACGGGGCGTGCAATACCTGCGCAAGCAGCCCGAACCGAAGGTCTATGAAGAGCAGCTGACGTACCTTGAAAAATTGCTGGCGCGGGTGAACGCCCAAGTGCTGGATCAGCTGGCGCCGACCGAAGACGAAGAAAACGAGCTGACCGAAGGCTTGAAGACCGACGACGAGGAAACCTGGAAGAAGAAGGCGATGTACGACTGAACATCTTGCCTGTACCGGCGGCTCAGGCATGCCGCCGGTACAGGCTCAGCGGCGATCAGCAGTCAGTCAGTTGCAGGAAAATCGCCGCCAGCTGCTCAAGCCCCGCCTGATCGGCTTCACTGAAACGCCCAACCGTAGGGCTGTCCAGATCCAGCACGCCCACCAGCCTGCCCTCCTTGATCAGTGGAATCACCAGCTCGCTGTTGGACGCGCTGTCGCAGGCAATGTGCCCGGCAAAGGCATGCACGTCCTCTACGCGCTGGGTTTGCCGCGTGGCTGCCGCCGTGCCACACACGCCTTTGCCGAAAGGAATGCGCACGCAAGCCACCTGGCCCTGGAACGGGCCGAGCACCAGCTGTTCATCGCGATTGATGTAGAACCCCGCCCAGTTCAGGTCCTCGATCTGGTGATAGACGAAGGCCGAGAACTGCGCGGCGTTGGCGGTGAAGTCACGTTCGTCGGCGAACAGCGCTTGCACTTGCGCCGCCAGCAGGGCGTAGCCGTCCAGGCCAGCACCACTGGCATTAAGATCGATCATCGGGTTTGCTCCAGCAATTGCAGCCCGACCCAATAGCGGGCGAACTGATAGGCACATCGGCCATTACGATTACCGCGGCCAGTAGCCCAGCGCACGGCGAGTATGTCCAGGGCTTCGTCACGCTGCCAGCGCAGCCCGGCCGGGCGCGCGAGCTGGCCGATCCAGTGCTCGACCACATCGAGGAAGTGCTCCTGGCTGAAGGGATAGAAAGACAGCCACAACCCGAAGCGGTCGGACAAGGCGATCTTGTCTTCCACGGCTTCGTTGGGATGCAACTCGCCATCGACCATCTGCCAGTTTTCGTTGTCGCTCTGTTTCTCCGGCACCAGGTGGCGGCGGTTGGACGTGGCGTACAACAGGACGTTGTCCGGGGCCTGCTCCAGCGAGCCATCGAGTACGCTCTTGAGCACTCGGTAGTCGCCCTCGCCTGCCTCGAACGACAGGTCGTCGCAGAACAGGATGAACCGCTGCGGCAATTTCTGCAGTTGCTCGACCACCCGCGGCAGGTCGGCCAAATGGTCGCGCTCGATTTCGATCAAGCGCAGCCCCGCCTTGGCGTGCTCGGCCAGCAGCGCGCGCACCAGCGAAGACTTGCCCGTGCCGCGCGAGCCCCACAGCAACGCGTGATTGGCCGGCAGGCCATTGATGAACTGATGGGTATTGCGGCCAAGCTGGTCACGCTGCTGGTCGACCCCGATCAGGTCGCTCAGGCGGATATCCAGGCTGACCTCCAGCGGCATCAGGTAGCCATTGCGGCCGTCGCGCTGCCAACGGGCAGCCAGGGTCGCGGACCAGTCGATCTCTGGACGCGGTGCCGGCAGCAGCGGTTCGAGACGGGCCAGCACCGTTTCGGCGCGGTCCAGAAAAGCAATCAAGCGGGCGTCCATCAAGACTCCTACACATTCGAATTCGGGTTGGCGGGTGGCCCGTTATCCTTGCACCGTCACATCCAGTCGCAACGGCACGTAGCACCGTGCCATGACGTACAAGGCTATTGAACAATGAAACGGCCAGCCCAGGCTGGTCAGCCTGATCAGGGCTGAATATGTGACAGACCCGCCAGCAGCCGCGATCGATCGGCTATGCTTGCGCAGCGCAAGGAATGTGGAACCGGCTCGGGACTCATGGATATCAAGTTCACCAATCGCCTGTCATACAAGCAAGCCCGGTTGACAGTCCTGGTTGGCTTCATCCTGGGAACATTGCTCAGTCTTGTCCAGATCGGCATCGATTATGCCAGCGAAGACGCCTCGATCAACCGTGAAGTGCGTGCGCTGCTGCAAATCAGCCATAACCCGGCCTCGCGCATTGCCTACAACATCGACTCGGAACTGGCACTGGAGTTGACCCGGGGGCTTCTGGAGTCGCCTGCCATCGTGCGTGCACGGTTGATCGACAACAACGAGACGGTGCTGGCCGACGTGGAGCGACCGCGACTCGAGGACCGCTACAGGCCGATCAGCGACTTTCTCTTCGGCGATCATCGCCAACTGCGCGACCCCCTGTTTCTCACCCACATGCCCGACGAGTACCTGGGCACGCTGTACCTGGACGTGGACACCTACCCCTTCGGCCGGCGTTTTCTCGACCGCGCCGGCCTCACCCTGCTCAACGGCTTTGCCCGCAGCCTGGTGCTGACAGGTCTGTTGCTGGCACTGTTCTACATGATGCTGACCAAGCCGTTGGTCACGGTGATCGGTGCGCTGAGCGGCGGCGATGCGCGCAAGCCCATGCAGGGACGACTGCAATGCCCGCCCGGTCATGAGCACGATGAAATCGGTGTGCTGGTGAAGGTGGCCAACCAACAGTTCGTCAGCATGTCCACCGAGATCGAGCAACGCCGTACGGCCGAGAATCGGCTCACCCAGTACCTCAACGAGCTGGAGAATATCGTTGCGGCCCGCACCGACGAACTCAAAGCGAGTAACGACAACCTCAGCCTGACCAACCAGGAGCTTGAACAGGCTCGGCGGCGGGCGCTGGACATGGCCCATGCACGGGCGGCGTTCCTGGCCAACATGAGCCACGAAATTCGCACGCCTCTGAACGGGATGCTCGGCATGATCGCCCTGGCGCTGGACAACCCACTGCCGGGCGAGCAGCGCCAGCAGCTGGCCATTGCCCATGATTCCGGCAAAGTCCTGGTCGAATTGCTCAACGATATCCTCGATCTGTCGAAATTCGATGCAGGCCAGCTTGAGCTCGAACACATCCCCTTCGACATGGCGACCTTGGTCGAGGACACCGCCAGCCTGCTGTCGCAGAACGTGGCCCAAGGGGTCGAACTGACCTGCCTGATTGCCCATGACTTCCCGGCAAGCGTGTTGGGCGACCCCACGCGGGTGCGCCAGATCGTCGGCAACCTGTTGTCCAATGCCTTGAAATTCACGCGCTTCGGGCGGGTGGACGTAAGGCTTGAGCCAATGATCGGCGGCGTGCGCCTGGAAGTCCGGGATACCGGCATCGGCATCCCTGAAGATGCGCAAGCGCGTATCTTCCAGCCCTTCACCCAGGCCGGCGCAGGCATCACGCGCCAGTACGGCGGTACCGGCCTGGGCCTGGCCCTGACCCGTAACCTGTGCAAGGCCATGCACGGTCATCTGCATATCCGGTCCCAGCCCGGTTTTGGCAGCCGCTTCACCGCAGAGCTGCCCCTCAACGCCTACGCCAAGGCTGATGCGCCCGAGCCTTTGCACGCCAGCGTGGCTGCACTGACCGCAGCGGGCAGTGGCCTGCATGAGCTGATGCTTGGCCTGCTACCGGCCTTGGGCCTGGCGTATGCACGTCACGACGGCATTGAGACCGTGGCTGGCACAACCGACCTGCTGATCCTTGACGATGTGCAAGCGCTGGCCGAAGTGCGCAGGGTTTCGCAGATACCCATTCTGCTGGTCACTGCCTACGGCAATTTCCTGCCCAGCGAACAGGCGTTGGCCATGGCTCCTCTGCATCAGCTCGCACGCCCGCTGACCCGGGGGGCGCTGTACCAAACGCTGCATCGGGTATTGCAAGGGCACGATGCCGAGCATCCATTGGCAACCCCGCCCACCGCTACAGCCAAAGGCCGGGCACGCATCCTTCTGGTGGAGGACAACCCCGTCAATCAACTGGTGGCCAAGGGCATGCTGGCAAAGCTGGGGTGTCAGGTCGAATTGGCCACGCAAGGTGTCGAAGCCCTGGCGCGGCTCGAGGAGCAGGCCTTCGACCTGGTGCTGATGGACTGCAACATGCCGGTGATGGATGGCTACGAGGCCACCCGTCGAATCCGTGAGCGCGGCCGTTGGCCAGGGCTGCCGGTTGTCGCACTCACCGCCAATGCAATGCCCGAGGAGCGCGAGCGATGCCGGACGGCCGGCATGGACGATTACCTGGCCAAGCCGTTCCGGCGCGAGGATCTGCTGGCCGTGGTCGATCGCTGGGTGCCGGTCAGCGGCTGAGCAGGCGCTCGATGTCCGCCTCCAATGCCTGCGGCTTGGTGGTCGGCGCATAACGCACCACCTGGCCGCTGACTGGGTCGAGCAGGAACTTGGTGAAATTCCACTTGATCTTCTGGCTACCCAGAATGCCGGGCGCCCGCTGTTTGAGCTCGGCGAACAAGGGATGGGTACCTGGGCCGTTGACCTCCACCTTGCGAAACAGCGCAAAGCTCACGCCGAAATTGCGCTGGCAGAACTGCGCGATATCACGCGCCTCACCCGGCTCCTGCTTGCCGAACTGGTTGCAGGGAAAGCCCAGCACCATCAGCCCCCGATCACGGTACCTCTGCCACAGCTGTTCCAACCCGGCGTATTGCGGCGTGAAACCGCACTGGCTGGCGGTGTTGACCACCAGCACGGCCTTGCCTGGGAAGTCGCCCAGCTTCTTGTGCTCGCCTGTAATGGTGACACAGGGAATATCCAGCAGCGATGCGGCCATGTTCGAGCTCCGGTCAGTCACGGGGGCGCAAGTCGATGCACACCGAGTTGATGCAGTAGCGCAGCCCGGTCGGTGGCGGCCCGTCGGGAAACACGTGGCCCAGGTGAGCATCGCAGCAGGCACAGATCACCTCCGTACGGATCATGCCGTGGGACGTGTCGCGGATCTCGATCATCGCGCTGTCCTCGATGGGGGCGTAGAAGCTTGGCCAACCACAGCCCGAATCGAACTTGGTCTGGGCATCGAACAGCGCCAGCCCGCAGCAGATGCAGTGATAGATACCGTCGCGGCGCTCGCTGTTGTACTTGCCGCTGAACGGGCGTTCAGTGCCTTTGAGACGGCACACCTGGTACTGCTCGGGGTCGAGCATCGACCGCCACTGTTCCAGGGTTTTCTCGATCTTTTGCATGGGGCTACCTCGGCAGGCTCAATTTCACCCTGCGCCGTCTTTTCCGGGGCGCGGGTGGCACGTATATTAGTTGGCTTCGTGTGCAAGGCGTTCAGTCTCGCACCCGCTTTGTGCCCTTACAAACCTTTCGGCCGGGCATAGCGCGTTTTCTCAATCGGGATTCCATCATGCAGTTCAGCAAATCGAACAAGCTCGCCAATGTGTGCTACGACATTCGCGGCCCTGTGCTCAAGCACGCCAAGCGCCTGGAAGAGGAAGGCCACCGCATCCTCAAGCTGAACATCGGCAACCCGGCGCCGTTCGGTTTCGAGGCGCCCGATGAAATTCTGCAGGACGTGATCCGCAACCTGCCTACCGCGCAGGGCTACAGCGATTCCAAAGGCCTGTTCAGCGCACGCAAGGCGGTGATGCAGTACTGCCAGCAAAAGGGCATCGAAGGCGTCGGCATCGAAGACATCTACCTGGGCAACGGCGTGTCCGAGTTGATCGTCATGTCGATGCAGGCCCTGCTGAACAACGGTGACGAGGTGCTCATCCCCGCCCCCGACTACCCCCTGTGGACGGCAGCCGTAAGCCTGGCCGGTGGTAAACCGGTGCACTACCTGTGCGACGAGCAAGCCGACTGGTTCCCGGACCTGGAGGACATCAAGGCCAAGATCACCCCCAACACCAAGGCACTGGTCATCATCAACCCCAACAACCCAACGGGCGCGGTCTACTCCAAGGAGCTGTTGCGGGGCATGCTGGAACTGGCTCGCCAGCACAACCTGGTGGTGTTCTCAGACGAAATCTACGACAAGATTCTTTATGACGAGGCGGTGCATATCAGCACGGCCTCCCTGGCACCGGACCTGCTGTGCCTGACCTTCAACGGCCTGTCCAAGTCCTACCGCGTGGCAGGCTTTCGCTCCGGCTGGCTGATCATTTCCGGGCCCAAGCACCATGCCCTGAGCTACATCGAAGGCATCGACATGCTGGCCAACATGCGCTTGTGCGCCAACGTACCGGCCCAGCACGCCATTCAGACAGCACTGGGTGGCTACCAGAGCATCAACGACCTGGTGCTGCCGCCAGGGCGCTTGCTGGAGCAGCGCAACCGCACCTATGAACTGCTTAACGACATCCCTGGCGTGAGCTGCGTCAAGCCCATGGGCGCGCTGTATGCGTTCCCGAGGATCGACCCGAAGGTCTGCCCGATCCTCAACGACGAGAAATTTGCCTTGGACCTGCTGCTGTCCGAGAAGCTGCTCATCGTCCAGGGCACTGCGTTCAATTGGCCTTGGCCGGACCATTTCCGTGTGGTGACACTGCCCCGCGTAGATGACCTGGAAGCAGCCATCGGACGAATCGGCAATTTCCTCAGGACCTATTCGCAGTAAGCACACGCGTCGCGGGCGCTCACAGTTGGCTGAAATCGTGGTTGAAGCTGTGAGCGCTGGCGAGCCCGCCATAGGAAAAAGAGCAGCCTTGCGCGCGCCGTAGCATGTTTCTTACATCCTGCAATGCTCTATCCCACAGCCGGCTTCCCCTCCTCTGCCATACTGCGGCTTACACAGTTTGAAATAGTCCGTCGATTGAATCCCGGCGGCAGGCCCCTTATATACCCCGCAGTAAGCGACAATTCATCCGTCAGGAGAACGTAACAACCATGATGCGCATTCTGTTGTTTGTGGCCACCAACCTTGCGGTGGTGCTGGTTGCAAGCATTACCCTGAGCCTGTTCGGTTTCAACGGGTTCATGGCGGCCAACGGGGTCGACCTCGACCTTGGCAGCCTGCTCGTGTTCTGTGCGGTGTTCGGTTTCGCCGGCTCGCTGGTTTCGCTGTTCATCTCCAAGTGGATGGCGAAGATGAGCACCGGCACCCAGATCATCAGCCAGCCGCGTACCCGTCATGAGCAGTGGCTGCTGCAAACGGTCGAGGAGTTGTCCCGCGAGGCTGGCATCAAGATGCCGGAAGTGGGTATTTTCCCGGCCTATGAAGCCAACGCCTTCGCCACCGGCTGGAACCGTAACGATGCGCTGGTAGCGGTCTCTCAGGGCCTGCTGGAGCGTTTCTCGCCCGATGAAGTGCGCGCGGTGCTGGCGCACGAGATCGGCCACGTTGCCAACGGCGACATGGTCACCCTGGCGCTGGTCCAGGGCGTGGTGAACACCTTCGTGATGTTCTTCGCCCGGATCATCGGCAACTTTGTCGACAAGGTCATCTTCAAGAACGAGGAAGGCCAGGGTATCGCCTACTACGTCGCGACCATCGTGGCCGAACTGATTCTGGGCATTCTGGCCAGCATCATCGTCATGTGGTTCTCGCGCCGCCGCGAGTATCGCGCAGACGAAGCCGGCGCTCGCCTGGCTGGCACATCGGCCATGATCGGCGCCCTGCAGCGCCTGCGTGTGGAGCAGGGCCTGCCGGTCCACATGCCCGATACGCTCAAGGCCTTTGGCATCAATGGCGGCCTCAAGCAGGGCCTGGCCGGCCTGCTGATGAGCCACCCGCCGCTGGAAGACCGCATCGACGCCCTGCGCCGCCGCGGTTGATCCGCCCCACCCTGCAAAAGGCGACCTCGGTCGCCTTTTTTGTGAGTGCTCGATAACGCGGCAAGGCTGGGTGACGGTTTCAACGGCTGACCCGATAGACCCTCTCCCACAAGCTCGAGGCTCCCGCCTGCACGAACTTCGGGCTCTGCTCGATCACCTGCACCGCCTCGAGCTCATCCACTTGCCAGCCGGCGAACCCTTGCCGCAACGCGTCGTCGCTCACCGAAAACGGCGGCCCGGCCACCAGCGCCTGGTCATAGTCCAAGGTCACCACCAACCCCTGGCTGCCGGCAGGCAACAGAACCGCTAGCGCTCGGACATACTGCTCCCGCATTGCCGAGGGCAAGGCGATCAAGGCCGCTCGGTCGTAGAGCGCAGTACAGTCACCCACGTCGCTGCGCGACAACGCAAAAAAGTCGCCGCACCACAGCTCTATCGGCCCATGGCGCCAGACTTCGAATGCACCTGTGTGTGAAACCTGTGCCTCAAGCCCCTGTTCACGGAAGAAATCTTCCACTGCCCGACGAGACAACTCGACCCCCATCACGCGGTGCCCCTGCCCGGCCAGCCACCGTACGTCCAAACTCTTGCCACACAAGGGCACTAGGACCTTGCTGTTGGCTGCCAGATGCAAGCCAGGCCAATAGGCCTGCAGGTAGGGGTTAACCTGGGCTTGATGAAAGCCAATCTGATTGTCGGCCCACCGCTGCTGCCAGAATGCAGGTTCCATGTTTGCTCCCGATTATTCGATGGTTCATAGCCATAACTTGATTTGGATTCGATCAAGGCTTGGCCGAAGATGCGTGCATCTTAACCCTCAGGACCCTGCCATGCTGCCCAGCTTGTTCATCTCCCACGGCTCACCCATGTTGGCATTGCAACCCGGCGCTAGCGGGCCTGCACTGGCGCGCTTGGCCCAACAGCTGCCTACGCCACGTGCGATTGTCGTGGTATCGGCCCACTGGGAAAGCCGCGATCTGGCGGTAACGAGCGGCGCAAGGCCGGACACCTGGCATGACTTTGCTGGCTTTCCTGCAGCGCTGTACGCCGTGCAGTACCCAGCACCGGGCGATCCGGACCTGGCGCGACGTATCTGTGAGCGTTTGCAGGCGGCCGGGCTACCCGCTCACCCAGACGCCGAGCGGCCATTCGATCATGGCGCCTGGGTACCGTTATCGCTGATGTATCCGCAGGCACAGATCCCGCTGGTGCAGGTGTCCTTGCCCAGCCATTTGGGCCCCACGGTGCAGGTACGCATTGGCCAGGCCCTGGCCGGGCTGCGCGAAGAGGGTGTCCTGCTGATTGGCTCTGGCAGCATCACGCATAATCTTGGAGAACTGGACTGGCAGGCTGGGCCAGACAAGATGGCACCGTGGGCGCTGGCCTTCAGGAACTGGGTGGTTGAGAAATTGCAGATCGACGACTCCCAGGCCCTGCTCGACTACAGGGCGCAGGCGCCGTTTGCAGTGCGCAACCATCCAAGCGATGAGCATCTGCTGCCGCTGTTCTTCGCCCTAGGCGCGGGCGGGGCTTTTGGTGTGGTGCACCAAGGCTTTGCCTTGGGTGCGCTGGGGATGGATATCTACCGATTCGATTAGGCAGCGCCTGATTGCTTGCAAAAAAAATCCCCGACCTAGGCCGGGGATTTTTCACTGCTTGGGAATTAATCTTCGCGGTAGCGACGCAGCTTGAGCTGCTTGCCAGCGACGCGAGTGTCCTTGAGCTTGGTCAGCAGCTTCTCGAGGCCATCCTCCGGCAGCTCGACCAGGCTGAAGCTATCACGCACCTGGATGCGACCAATGGCATCACGCGCCAGGCCACCTTCGTTGAGGATGGCGCCCAGCAGGTTCTTGGCGGCGATACCGTCACGTGCGCCCAGGGCGGTACGGCAGCGTACGCGGCCTTCTGCCAGCGGCAGTGGCGCACGACGCTCGCGCTCGCCACGGTCCGGGCGCTCGCCACGCTCGGTGCGCTCGCCACGCGGTGCGAAGCTTGGCACCAGCGGCTGTTCGCGTTCTACCGCTGCCAGGTCCAGGGCTTGGCCATTGGTGGCCTTGCGCAGCAGGGCAGAAGCCAGCGCGCGAGCGCTGCAGCCCAGGTCGGCGGTCAGGCGGTCGAACAGCTCACCGTGGGTGGCTTCGGCTTCGGCAACCAGCGGCGCCAGGCTGTTGGTCAGCTTCTTGATACGGGCATCGAGCACCGCCTGGCCGTTGGGCAGGCGCGCTTCGGCAACTTTCTGACCAGTCACGCGCTCGATCACCTGCAGCATGCGGCGCTCACGGGGCGTCACCAGCAGCAGTGCGCGACCTTCGCGACCCGCACGGCCGGTACGGCCAATACGGTGAACGTAGGACTCTGGGTCGTACGGCATGTCGACGTTGAACACGTGGGTGATGCGCGGCACGTCCAGGCCACGGGCAGCGACGTCGGTAGCGACGACGATGTCCAGGCGGCCATCCTTGAGCGAGTCGATCACACGCTCACGCTGGTTCTGGGCGATGTCGCCGTTCAGCGCAGCAGCCTTGTAACCCTTGGCTTCCAATGCGGCAGCCAGGTCCAGGGTAGCCTGCTTGGTGCGCACGAAGGCGATCAGCGCGTCGAACTCTTCGACTTCCAGCAGACGCAGCACGGCCGGGATCTTCTGGTCGGCATGTACCATCAGGTGAGCCTGATCGATCGCGGTGACGGTCTGGGTCTTGCTCTGGATCTTGACGTGCTTGGGCTCACGCAGGTGACGTTCGGCGATCGAGCGGATCGACGACGGCAGGGTCGCGGAGAACAGTACGGTCTGACGCGTAGCCTGGATGGCATCGAAGATCACTTCGAGGTCGTCCATGAAGCCCAGCTTGAGCATCTCGTCGGCTTCGTCCAGTACCAGGTACTGCACGGTCGACAGGACCTTCTCGTCACGACGCAAGTGGTCGCACAGACGGCCTGGGGTGGCGACGACGATTTGCGCGCCGTTGCGGATGGCGCGCAACTGCGGGCCCATCGGGGCACCACCGTAGACGGCCACGACGTTCACGCCCGGCATCTGCTTGGCGTAGGTTTCGAAAGCGGTTGCAACTTGCAGCGCCAACTCACGGGTTGGTGCCAGGATCAGGGCTTGCGGCTCGCGCTTGCTCACATCGATCTTGTTGAGGATCGGCAGAGCGAAGGCAGCGGTCTTGCCGGTGCCTGTCTGCGCCTGGCCGATCATGTCGTGACCGGCGAGGATGATCGGGATCGATTGCTGCTGAATGGCCGACGGCTCTTCATAGCCGGTGGCCACGACAGCGGCAACAATGTTCGGATTGAGATCGAGAGCGGCGAAGCCGGCGATTTCCTGGGTCATGGGTCTGCCTCTAGAGTGCATCCGCAAAGACCCATGCTCCAAAGCTGCACAAGCCATGAAAGACCGACAGGTCACCCAGGCAGCTTTGGCGGCGGGGATTTGCGAAAACGATTGAAAAAGATACTTGGGAAGGTCCGCCTAGCGGACGTGCAGCCGAAGCTGGACTCGGAGGATTTGCACCGCCTGATTTTTGAGGCCCGCTAAAAGACCGGCGCGTACTATACCTGAAATCGAACGGGACGGGAGGAATTTTTTCAGACCGCGGGGTGTGGGAGGGATGTCGGCTAGGGGTGGCTGAAACGATACATCTTTTGCACCTCAATGGGCGTTGTTTGGATTGTCGCCAAGCTACTGAAATGCTACGGGTTTGCTTCTCGGAGCCTCTGCATGACTGCGCAGCGGCCCCTGCAAGCTCATCCCACACGCCCGGCTCAACTGGCCGGGCGAATTTCCTTGATCAACCCTTCAAGGCTATACCCCAGGCGTGGTGCCAGCGCCTCGGCCCGTGCCCGCAGCCCCGCCATGTCCAGGGTCTGCTCCAGATCGGCTGGCACCAGCACGATCACGTTGCCCTCCTTGACCGGCAACTCCCAGTAATGGCGGTGGTACAACCCGCGCAGCAATGCCGCCCCAAGGGGCTTGCCCTCGTCGGTCGCCCACTGATTGATCACCAGCCAGCCGCCGGGGTTGAGGCGTTGCTGGCAGCCCTCAAGAAAATTCCAAGCCAGATGCCCGACGCCCGGCCCATGGTCGGTATAAAGGTCGACGAACAACAAGTCGGTCGTTTCCGCAGTCGGCAGCAATTGGACAGCATCACCAATGCGCACATATAGCCGTGGGTCATCATCCAGGCCAAGGTACTCCATGGCCAGACGTGGCACATCCGGGCGCAGCTCGATGGCCTCGATGTCTTCGAGGGGCAGAAACTTCATGCACGCCTGGGTCAGGGTTCCGGCGCCCAGCCCCAGGAACAGCGCACTTTCCGGCTGCTCATGGCAGAGCGCCCCTACCAGCATGGCGCGGGTGTAGTCGTACTCCAGCCAGCTGGGGTCCGCCGTGAACACGCAGCTCTGCTCGATGGCGTCGCCGAATTCGAGGAAACGGTAATCATCCACCTCGTACACGCTGATGACGCCAAAGGCGTCCTCCACGCGTGCCAGCAACCGTTCCTGCCGTTGCGCCACCATGTGCAAATCACCCCGCAAAAGCTGCATTGTCCGTCAACGCCCGTGCTGCAACAAGCACGGTGCCAGCTGTTACCATGGCTGCCAGCCTGCAACCTACATGACCGAGCCTGAAATGACCCAAACGTGGAGCCCTGACAGCTGGCGTGCCCTGCCGATCCAGCAACAACCCGTCTACCCTGACACTGCGCACCTGCACAAGGTCGAGCAAACCCTGGCCAGTTACCCGCCGTTGGTGTTCGCTGGCGAAGCCCGCGAGTTGCGACGCCAGTTCGCCGAGGTGACCGAAGGCCGGGCGTTTCTCCTGCAAGGTGGCGACTGTGCCGAGAGCTTCGCGGAATTTTCCGCGGCCAAGATTCGCGACACCTTCAAGGTGCTGCTGCAAATGGCCATCGTCATGACCTTTGCCGCCGGTTGCCCCGTGGTCAAGGTAGGGCGCATGGCCGGGCAATTCGCCAAGCCTCGCTCGGCCGGTGATGAGACCCTGGGGGGCGTTACCCTGCCCGCCTACCGCGGCGACATCGTCAATGGTATCGGCTTCGATGCCAAGAGCCGCATCCCCGACCCAGAGCGCTTGCTGCAGGCCTACCACCAGTCCACGGCCAGCCTGAACCTGTTGCGCGCCTTTGCCCAAGGCGGCTTTGCCGACCTGCACCAGGTGCACAAGTGGAACCTGGACTTCATCGCCAATTCGGCGCTGGCCGACAAATACCACCAGTTGGCCAACCGCATCGACGAAACCCTGGCGTTCATGCGCGCCTGTGGCCTGGACAGCGCACCCCAGCTGCGTGAGACCAGCTTCTTCACGGCCCACGAAGCCCTGCTGCTGAACTACGAACAGGCCTTCGTGCGCCAGGACAGCCTGACCGGCGACTACTACGACTGCTCCGCGCACATGCTCTGGATCGGCGATCGCACCCGCCAGCTCGATGGCGCACACGTGGAGTTCTTGCGTGGGGTGCACAACCCGATAGGGGTCAAGGTGGGCCCGAGCATGGACCCAGAGGCGCTCATCCGCCTGATCGACATCCTCAACCCCGGCAACGACCCAGGGCGCCTGAACCTGATCGTGCGCATGGGCGCGGGCAAGGTCGGGGACCATTTGCCGGGGCTGATCCGCACGGTCGAGCGCGAGGGTCGCAAGGTGCTATGGAGTTCGGACCCGATGCACGGCAATACCATCAAGGCCAGCAGCGGCTACAAGACCCGCGACTTCGCCCAGATCCTGGACGAGGTGAAGCAGTTCTTCCAGGTGCACCAGGCCGAAGGCAGCCATGCGGGCGGTATTCATATCGAGATGACCGGGCAGAACGTCACCGAATGCATCGGTGGGGCTCGCCCGATCACCGAGGATGCCCTGTCGGATCGCTACCATACCCACTGCGACCCGCGAATGAACGCCGACCAGTCGCTGGAATTGGCGTTCCTGATCGCTGAAACATTGAAACAGGTGCGGCGCTAAACGACAGCCCCGAAACGCCAGGCAAGGACACCGCTGGGCTCACTTGCACAGCGGGTCGTCCCAGAAGTGCCGCTCGATTTCCTGATGAGTATCGGCCCTGCTCAAACCCAGGTCGTGAAGCATGGCATCGCTCAGGCTGGCAAGCTGCTGACGCTGGCGGTGCAGCTCCAACCACCGGGCCACTCGCCCCCAGGTCGCCCGCCACAGCGGCCTGAACGAAATGGCCGAAGCCTCTGCGCTGCTGATCTTACCTTTCATCGTGAAGCCCTCCGTTATCGATGGCTTCAGTCTCACGCGCCGATTAAGATCAATCCAACGAATGTTTCTGATGCCATGCATTTCGGAGATTGATGCAATGTCCCAGTACCAGAGCCTTGACGCCGATGTGTTACGCACCTTCGTTGCCATTGCCGAGCAAGGTGGCTTCACCCGAGCTGGTGAAGTGGTCAACCGCACCCAATCGGCCGTCAGCATGCAGATGAAGCGCCTGGAAGAAGATATCCTTCAGCGGCCCTTGTTCGAGCGCGAGGGGCGGCAGGTGCGCCTGACCGCCGAAGGTCAGGTGTTGCTGGGGTATGCCCGGCGCATCCTCAAGCTGCACGGCGAAGTCTTCAACACGCTGCGCATGCCGCACATGGTGGGCCTGGTGCGTATCGGTACGCCGGACGACTACGCCATGCGTTTTCTGCCGAGCATCTTGTCCAGCTTCGCCAAAGCCTACCCCTTGGTTCAGGTGGAGGTGCACTGCGATACCTCACGCCAACTGATGCTGCGCAAGGACCTGGACCTGACCATCGTCACCCGCGAGCCCGGCAACGAGATCGGCCAATTGCTACGCCAGGAGCGTCTGGTATGGGCCGCGGCCGAGGGCTTCTGCCCGCACGAGCAGCGCCCCATGCCACTGGCATTGTTCAACACCGAATGCTTCTGCCGCGCCTGGACCTGTAACGCACTGGAAACCCAGGGCATCGACTACCGAGTGGCCTACACAAGCCCCAGCCTCTCAGCGATTTTTGCCGTGGTCACCGCAGGCTTGGCGGTGACCGCCCAGCTGCAGAGCCTGATTGGCGGCAATCTGCGGGTACTCGGCGAAGCCGAAGGCTTGCCTGAATTGCCGCTGGCCAACGTCATGCTGGTACGTGGCGGTCAGTCACCCTCCCCCATCACCGACTGCATGGCGCAGTACATCATCGAAGGGTTCAAGTGACACGCCTGGGGCTACAGTTCAAAACCCAGCATGACCGCGCAGGCCACCAGGAAAACGCAGAACATCGCCCGCAGCGCCTTTTCCGGTAAGGCGTGGGCCAACTTCACGCCCCAGCTGATGCTCAACAGCCCGCCTACCGCAAGCGGGATACCCACGCCCCAGTCCACACTGTGGTGCACGGCGTAGGTCACCAAGGTAACCAACGTACTCGGCGCGGCCAGGGCCAGCGACAACCCTTGCGCCACCACCTGGGTGGCACCGAACACGCTGGTCAATATGGGCGTGGCGACGACCGCGCCACCGACGCCGAACAACCCGCCCATGGTCCCGGCGAAGCTGCCGAGAACGCCAAGCCAAGGCCAGGGATGACGCAACTCGGTACTGGCAGGGCTGACTTTCATGAACATCCTGGCCACGTTCCAGATCGCCAGCGCCAATAGAAAGCCCACGAAGCCCAGGCGCATGGCATGCGCGTCCAACCCCACCGCCCAGATCGACCCCAACCACGCGAACACAAAGCTGCACAAGGACAGCGGCAAGGCATGCCGCAGCTCGATGCGATTGCGCTGGTGATAGCGCCATAACGCCAATAGCACGTTGGGCACGACCATGACCAACGCCGTGCCCTGCGCCAATTGCTGGTCAAGCCCGAACAAAACGCCAAGGGCCGGGATGGCAATCAGGCCGCCACCGATGCCGAAAAGCCCACCCACGGTTCCCAGGGCGACACCCAATACGCCGTACAGTACCCACTCGATCATCAGCCTTCTACTTTTATCGTGCACAGGGATCGTCATGCTAGCGGCTGCACGCTGGCAGCGAAACGCACAGCCACGCACAATGGCTGTGCGTTTCCTGCATAAGCGAATTTGCCCATGAACCCCGATGCATTGATCGATCAACTGAGCTTGTTTCTGGATGTACTGGAAACCGGGAGCTTTTCCGGCGCGGCCCGGCGTCACCCGCTGACGCCTTCAGCAGTTGCCCGGCGTATCGACAACCTGGAGCGAGCCCTCGGCAGCCGCCTGTTCAGCCGCAGCACCCACGCCGTGCGGCCAACGCCTGCGGGCAATGCGTTTGCCGAACGCGCCAGGCATGTCATCGATGAGTTGCGCCTGGCCCGGGCTGAAGCGGTGTCGCTGAGCAATGCCCCGGAAGGCTTGATACGCATGGATGCACCGGCGGCCTTCGGGCGTCGTCATCTGGCACCGGCGATCGCCGATTTTCTGGTGGCCTACCCTGGCCTTGACGTGCAGTTGCGCTTGATCGACAGCTTCGTCGACATGCACGGTAGCCATTTGGGGGAAGTCGACCTGGTGTTACGGGCAGGTCCGCTGGCCGATACACGCCTGGTGGCGACACCCCTTGCCGACATGGTGCGCATCGCCTGCGCCAGCCCCGCCTACCTGGCGGCACGGGGCTTGCCCAAGTGCCCCAGCCAATTGCCCGGGCATGACGGCCTGGACTGGGACGGCCTGGCACCCCCGTTCGCCTGGAGATTCGAGGTGGACGGCCAGACACGTCTGTACCGGCCCTCGCGCATGCGCATGGTTGCCAACAATGCCGAAACACTTCTGTTCGGCGCCCTGGCCGGGCTGGGAATCGCCCATTTACCGACGTGGCTGACCAGTGAATACCTGCTGCGCGGGGAATTGATCGCGCTTTTTTGCGACGCTGGCTTGCCCCAACCGGAGACGAGCGGCATTTATGCACTTCGCCTTGAACATGAAACGAACTCTCGCAGCCGATTGCTGCTCGAATTCCTCAAGAGCCGCTTTAGCCCAGTCCCGCCGTGGGATCTGGCACTGCGCAGTGAATTACGCTGGTAGTAAGCGTACCCACCATCAGCGTGCTAGTTTCTTATTCAACGAATTCAAGGACCTGCATGAACGCCGATAACAAAGCCTCTGGCGCCGAACTGCTACTGGAGAACCAGGTCTGCTTCGCGCTGCATTCCACCTCGTTACTGATGACGAAGGTGTACAAGCCCTTGCTTCAGGCCCTCAACCTGACTTACCCGCAATACCTGGCGATGCTGGTGTTGTGGGAGCACGATGGTTTGACCGTGGGCGAAATCAGCCAGCACCTGCTCACTGACCCAGGTTCACTGACACCGTTGCTCAAGCGCCTGGAAAGCGAAGGCCTGCTCAAGCGCACCCGCAGCCGTGAAGATGAGCGGGTTGTGCTGGTGCAGCTGACAGACAAAGGGCGCAAGTTGCAGAAGCAGGCTGAAGAAGTGCCTCAGCTGATTCTCAAGGCCAGTGGGCGTACCCATGAGGGGCTGCAAAAGCTGCAGGCAGATTTACTGGCACTGCGCGAGAGCTTGCAGAGGACGTTGTGAGGGGGGACCTTGGGTTGGAGCGGCGCTGCGCAGAGGCGGTGCTGTAAAACCCAGTTTTGCGTGGGATTAACAGTTGGGGCCGCTTTGCGGCCCCAAATAAGCACCAGACAGTAGCGGTGCTTCAGGCTACCCAGGAAGCATTACTTCTTGGAGCGACCTTTGAAGCTGTTGTCGCGGGTGTCGATGTCGATCCACTCGTCGATCTGAATGAAGTCCGCCACCGAGATCTCGGTACCGTTCTTCAGCTTGGCAGGCTTCATCACCTTACCCGAGGTGTCACCGCGCGCGGCGTTCTCAGTGTAGACGACCTGACGGCTGATGGTGGTCGGCAGTTCTACCGAGACTAGGCGGTCTTCGAAGAAGACGGCTTCACAGACATCTTCCATGCCTTCTTCGATGTACGGCAGAACGGCTTCGATGTCCTCGGCGTTCAGCTCGTACATGGTGTAGTCGGTGGTGTCCATGAAGTTGTATGAATCACCGCTGATGAACGACAGCGTGGCTTCCTTGCGGTCCAGGATCACGTCGTCCAGCTTGTCGTCCGCACCGTATACGGTTTCGGTCTTGTAGCCGGTCAGCAGGTTCTTGAGCTTGGTCTTCATGATCGCGCTGTTACGGCCCGACTTGGTGAACTCAGCTTTCTGAACCAGCCACGGGTCGTTGTCGATCCGCAGGACGGTACCGGGTTTCAGTTCTTTACCAGTTTTCATTACGCAGTATCCGAATCTGGATGGATTTATAAAAATCGAGGCCGCATATCATAGCGAATTTCCACAAAAGTGTACTAGCGCCTTGGCAAGGTCCGGCCCAGCGGCCTGCTGAGCAGCCCAACAGCGGGCATGCTGCTGCAATTGCGCCCAATATGCGCGGGCCGCGCGCCAGGCCTGCCCCATGTCCTGGTCCATGTTCCAGGCGCGCCACAGCCCGAGCAGGGCAGCTTGCACCTCGTCCGACAAGCCACGTCGATAAAGCGCCAGGAACGCCTCGAGTTTTTCCCAGTGAGCGTTTTCTTCCTGCACGTAGATGTGCCAAAGCATGGGCTTGGCGGCCCACTGGGCGCGAACGAAGGAATCTTCGCCCCGTACGGCGTTGAAATCGCAGCTCCACAACAGCCGGTCGAAGTCGTCCTGACTGACGAAAGGCAACACCTGCACCGTCAATGACCCGCGCACATGCACATCGCCCGCCTCCAGCTGCGTTACCCCCAGCCACTGCGCAAGCCCGGCGATGCTCCGTCCTTGCGGTACCAGCACATGGCACGCCTGCGGGTCGGTGGCCAGCGCCTGCAACCAGCTGGCAAGCTGCGGATTCTCGTAGGCAAATAGCATGATCAACAGCGCATCTTGCCCAGGCGCCACCCCTAAGGCCTCTAGAAACGTTGCTCGCGCTCGGTTGGACGACTCGAAGGCGTCACGCCTTGGCAGCAGGTCATGCTCGCGAAGCAGTCCACCGGTCTTTTCGGTGAAGCCTGGAAAGAAAAACACCTTGCGCAGCCCGTTTGGCTGCGGTGATGGCAGCCCATGACAACCTTCCACCCAAGGCTCGGCGCTCAGGTATTCAAGGTTCAGCCACACAGGCGGATGGTTACGCGCTCGCATGGCCTGGACAAAAGCGTCGGGCAGTTGGCAGGCGAATGCGCCGATCACCACATCACCCGGCTCCACCGGCACCCAGGTAGGCGACCACTGACGCACCTCTACACCCCGCAGCCATTGCTGCGCCGCCGTGGCATCTGCGCCAGGGCACATGGGCACGAAGGCATTGAGGTCATCAACCCACAAGCGTACGGCCACCTCGTGCTCGGCCACCAGTTGCCGGGCCAGGCGCCAGGTCACACCGATATCGCCGTAGTTGTCCACGACGCTGCAAAAGATGTCCCAAGTGGCTGTCATGCTGGGCTCCCTAACCCGTGCCAAAGCTGCGGATTCTGCGCATAAATTGTCACCAAAGACAGCCGTGGGCGAAAAAAGGCCGGCTTGCATGCAACAATGCGCCAGTGCCCACCTTGCCAGGAAGCAACCATGCCCCGTCGCCGCGAATTGACGATCACACTCAAACCCTTGCCGCTGATACTGAGCATTGCGCTGGGGCTATGGCTGGGCGCCCTGGCCATTGCTGCCAGCCTGTGGCTTGCAGACCAGCTTATGCCCACCCCGGCCGAAGCACCGGCGTCAGCCACCACGCAAGACGCCCCCCACGCCACTACGCCCCCGACCGTCACCCAGCCACCGGACGCCCAGGGCGAAATGTTCGAGCGTTACAAGGACATGCTGCGCAAGCAGCAACTGGAACAGGCTGCCGAAGCCGCCCAAGGCAATCCGCGCAACCTCAACAGCCCCAAGTGCCAGTTCTGGTTGCAGCAGAATCGCACGGCCCCCACAGACAAAAGCCAGGCCAACGTGCTGGAGTTCTGTTACTGATCATGAACAAGCCCCACCTGATAGCGCAGATCATCACGGCCCTTGAACACGACCTGGATGTGGTAACCCGGGCAGCGCAGAGCGCCTATGAAGCTGCGACTGCCGAAGAAAACATCGCCGAGAACAAGTACGACACGCTGGGCCTGGAAGCCTCCTACCTGGCCACCGGCCAGGCCCGGCGCAGCGCCGAGATCCGCCAGGCACTGCACGCCCACCGGCAACTGAAGCTGCGCGACTACGACCCTCAGCAAGGGGTGCAGGTGAGCCAGGTGGTCACCTTGGAAGATGAACAGGGCCAATGCCGCAGACTGATCATCGGGCCAGAGGCGGCCGGGCTGAAAATCGGCACGGGCGATGGAGTTGTCATGGTGATCACGCCGCGCTCACCTTTGGGGCAACAGCTGATGGGCAAGCACATTGACGACGAGGTCTGTCTCAACGCCACACGCTGGACACTCGTCGAGGTGATCTAGCGCCTGCCATCAATCGCCCCCAAGCGCTGCTCCATGAGCTCTAGAAAGGCCCGGGCGGCGGGTGTCGGATGGGCGGACCAGATCGCGTACAGGTGCCGCACAGGCGCATCGAGCAGTTGCACCACGGCCACGCCGTCAAAGCCCTGGGCCACCCGCTCCGGCACCAGGCCGATCGCCATGCCGCGCTGCACGAACTTCTCCACCAGCTGCACATGACCGATCTCGAACTGCACCCGACGGTGCAGCCCTGCCGCCTGGAAAGCCTCGTCGGTCTGCCGACGTGCACCCGTGCCTTCCGGGAAATCCACCAGCACCTCCCGGACCAGGTCGGCGAGTGTCAGTTGCCCGTGTCCGGCCAGGCGGTGGGTGGGTGGAAGCACGGCGACGAGTGCTTCCCGAGCCAGCAGGCGATGCTGCACACCCTGCACGCCCTCGCCTTCCCACAAGCCGATGAAACCCACATCCAGGCGGCGTTCGAGCACATCGGCGACCAGCAGTTCGCTCTTTGCCGTGAGCCAACGCACGTCCACATCCGGATAGTGCCCGTGAAAATCGGCAAGCAGATCGACCAGGTCCAGGGCCGTCAGCGAGCTGATTTCGCCAATGGTCAGTCGACCGCGAACCTGGCCACAGGCGGCGGCCACATCGTCGGCGATGCGTCGCGCTGCCTCCACGGCTGGCCGGGCGCTGAGCACGAACGCCTCGCCTGCCGGGGTCAGGCACACCCGGCGCGAGGTGCGCTCGAACAGGCTCACGCCCAGCTGGCCTTCCAGCCTGGCCACCTGATGACTGAGGGCCGACTGCACCACATGGCAGCGCTCGGCGGCACGGGTAAAACTGCCGGTCTCGGCCACGGCCAAGGCGTATTCGAGCTGTTTGAGGTTCATGGATCTATCTGCTTTCACGATCAATGGCGTGAGCACTATACATTGGTGTCATGCGTCTCGGATGGCGATAATCTTTTCCACTTCACTGCCTGTCACGAGAACCCCAATGCACACCCCAACCCTCAGCCGTGCCCTGATTCTGCTGATGGCCACGGCCACTGGCCTGGCCGTGGCCAGCAACTACTACGCTCAACCCCTGCTGCACAGCATCGCCCAGCAGTTCGGCCTGAGCACTGCCAGCGCCGGCAGCATCGTGATTGCCGCGCAGCTCAGCTACGGGGCCGGCCTGTTGCTGCTGGCACCGCTGGGCGATCTGTTCGAACAACGCCGGCTGATCACCGTGATGACCGTGATCGCCACGCTTGGCCTGGTGATCAGTGCCTGTGCCCCCAGCCTGCCCTGGTTGATACTGGGCACCACGTTGACCGGGTTGTTTTCCGTGGTGGCGCAGATCCTGGTGCCCATGGCCGCCTCGCTGAGCGAGCCCAATCAACGGGGGCGTGCCATCGGCACCTTGATGAGCGGCCTGTTGCTGGGCATCTTGCTGGCGCGTACGGCCGCAGGCTTCATGGCCGAACTGGGCGGGTGGCGCAGCATCTACGTGCTGGCTGCGGTGCTGATGGGTATCACGGCCCTGGCCCTGCACCGTAGCCTGCCGGAGCATCACAGCCATGCAGGCCTGCGGTATCCGGCCCTGATTGGCTCCGTGTTCCGCCTGTTCATCGAAGAGCCGGTGCTGCGCCTGCGCTCGCTGCTGGGCCTGCTGGCGTTCAGCCTGTTCGCGCTGTTCTGGACGCCCCTGGCATTTCTGCTGGCCAACGAGCCTTATCACTACTCCGACGCGGTGATCGGCCTGTTCGGCCTGGCGGGTGCGGCCGGGGCGCTTTCGGCCAACTGGGCCGGGCGGCTGGCTGATCATGGCAAGGGCTCGCTGGGGACCACGGTGGGGCTGGTGGTCTTGCTGCTGTCCTGGGTACCGCTGGGCTTTGCCGAGCAGTCCTTGCTGGCCTTGCTGCTGGGCGTGCTGATGCTCGACCTGGCCGTGCAGC
Organism: Pseudomonas parafulva; assembly: GCF_002021815.1. Lineage (NCBI taxonomy): Bacteria > Pseudomonadati > Pseudomonadota > Gammaproteobacteria > Pseudomonadales > Pseudomonadaceae > Pseudomonas > Pseudomonas parafulva. Next base: position 1,372,814 of record NZ_CP019952.1, on the reverse strand, counting down.
TGGTGCATGTGAGCAACCAGAACGCGGTTATCGCCCTACGCCCCGAAGCGCGGACCCGTCTGAACGCGGGCTATATCACATGCTATTTCATCGGTGGCGCCCTGGGGTCGCTGCTGGGCACGCAACTGTTCCAGCGCCAGGGCTGGCCAGGCATCGTGCTGGCAGGCCTGGTGATTGGTGCGTTGGCGTTGATCGTTTGGTGGGTAGCCGCGCGTAAAGCCAAACCCGAAGCCTTGGTGCGCCAGTAGCCGTGCCTACGGGGGCTGCTTGGCGCGCAGCCCCGCCCTAAGACGCCCCCAAGGCTTTTGTCTGCGCCCATTACCTGAAGCGACTGATACTATGCGGGCTTTTTCACAGCCTGTGCCGCGCCTTCAGGAGCCCCACGCATGCCCCCGCCTCATCCTCGCTTGCCCCTTGGCCTTTTAAGCCTGGGCTTGGCCCTGCAATGCCCTGCGGCGTTCGCAGCCCAAGGGGTGCAACTGGACCCGCTTGAGGTATCCGATACCTACGGCAACGATGGCTACCAGGCACGTGAAGCTGCCGTGGGCAGTTTTCAGGCTGCACCCCTGCTTGACACCCCGGCATCGATCAGCGTCTTCAGCCAGCCTTTGCTGGAAGATCGGCAGGTACGCCTGCTCAGCGAAGTGCTGCAAGGTGACGCTTCGGTGGGGGAAAGCTACGCACCGGTCGGGTACTACGAGAACTTCAACGTGCGCGGCTTCGAGCTCAACGCCGCCAGCAGCTACCGCCTCAACGGCCACACCCTTGTCGGCGAGCAGAACGTGGCCCTGGAGAACAAGCAGCAGGTGGAACTGCTCAAGGGTCTGTCGGGGCTGCAAAGCGGCGTGTCGGCGCCCGGCGGTCTGGTCAACTATGTAACCAAGCGGGCCGAACCCGTGCGCCGGGTCACGGTGTCCACCAACGAGCAGGGCGAACGTTACCTGGCCACCGACGTCGGCGGCTGGTTCGGCGACCAGCAGCAGTTTGGCCTGCGGGTGAACCTGGCGCATGAGGACATCCGTTCCTATGTCGCGCATGCCGACGGCCAGCGTGATTTCGCGGCGCTGGCGTTTGACTGGCAGATCAGCCCGGACGCCACCTTGCAATTGGATGCCGATTACCAGCACCGCCAGCAACGCTCGGTACCGGGTTATCAGCTGCTGGGCGGCACGCGCCTGCCTCACGACGTGGACCCCAAGGACCGCCTGGCCTACCAGCAGTGGGCCAAGCCTGTGCAAACCGATTCGCTGAACCTGGGCGGGCGCCTGGAGTACCGCTTCAGCGAGGCCTGGACAGGCACCGTCAGCGCCTCACGCAGCCAGGCGGTGATCGACGACTACAGTGCCTTTGCCTGGGGGTCGGGCGAAGGCGCCTTTTTCAGCAGTGCCGGCGACTACGACATCTATGATTTTCGCAGCCCCGACGACACCCGGCGTATCGACGAAGCGCAGGCCACGCTCGATGGGCGCTTCGATGCGCTGGGCCTAGGCCACGCGTTGACCCTGGGCACCAGCGCCCAGCGCCGTACACTGGACCTGCGCCCGTACTACAACGTGTGGCTCGGCACCGGCACCCTGGGCGAAGTCGCGCCAGCCCTTCCCCCCTCAGATCAACCCGTCGGCGCCAGCGAAAGGCGCCTGGACAGCCGCCAGTACGGGCTCTTCATCACTGACCGGGTGACGTTCAATGAACACTGGCAAGCCATACTGGGCGCCCGGGAAGTGCGTCTGGATGAACGCACCTGGGACGAAACCGGCACTGCCGGGCGGCACACTCGCCAGTATCAACTGCTGCCCAACGCAGCGCTGGTCTACAAACCTGCGCCAGACACCACCCTTTATGCCAGTTATGCCAAAGGGCTTTCGGCGGGCGGCACTGCACCTTGGTTTGCCCAAAACGCTGCGCAGATCCTTGCCCCTACCCTCTCGCGCCAGCTGGAAGTGGGCCTCAAGCATGACTGGGAGGCACTGAGCGTGAGCGCTGCGTTGTTCCAGATTCGTCAGGCGTACCAGTACGCGCGCCCTGACGGCGACGGCGTCTTCACCTATGTGCAGCAAGGCCAGCAGAAAAACACGGGGCTGGAAATCGGGGCCAGCGGTCGGGTGACATCCAACTTACAATTGCAGGCCAGCGCGGCCGCCATTCGTGCGCGGGTGGTGGGCAGCGGCACCGCTGAGCGTGAGGGGCATCAGGCCATCAACGTGCCAAGGTTCCGGGTAGCCCTGCAGGCGCAGTACAGCCTGCCGGTGCCAGGGCTGGCGCTCTTGGGCGGGGTCCGCTACAGCGCCCGCAAGTACGCCGACCATACAGGCAACGTGGCGGTGGGCGGGTATACCGTGTTCGACCTGGGCGGGCGCTACCAGACGCGCGTCGGGGGGTATGACACGGCGCTGCGGCTGACAGTGGACAACGTCTTCGACAAACGTTACTGGCGGGATGTGGGGGATTATCTGGGGGATAACTACCTGTTCCAGGGGGCGCCGCGTACGGCACGGTTATCGGCTTCGGTGAGTTTTTGAGTTGTAGTGGGGTGAGTGGGATTACTAGCTTCGCAGCAGGCATTGCCGGGGGCCGCGGCGCGGCCCATCGCGGCACAAGGCCGCTCCTACAGGGATACCGCGTGCCCCCTGAGTTCACGCTGTACCTGCGTATTAACGACCCTGCACCACACCCGAAGGCTATTGAATCCAGCGTAGGAGCGGCCTTGTGCCGCGATGGGCCGCAGCGCGGCCCCGGCAATGCCTGCTGCGAAGCTGCTCCCCGTGCCTCACACACCCCCAATAACCGCAGCAACTACCACCCCAAAAACAAAAAGCCCCCATGCTTTTCAGCACAGGGGCTCTTCGTAGAATGTGGCGGTGAAGAAGGGATTTGAACCCTTGATACGATTTCTCGTATACACACTTTCCAGGCGTGCTCCTTCGACCACTCGGACACTTCACCGTTTATCTTCAAGCCGTACGGCCTGTCGAGGTGCGCTAATTTAGTGAAAGACGTTTCCTTTGGCAAGCATTTTTTTCAGTTTTTTCATGCATTTGCATCCGGCCGTCGTCAGCGGCTGACTGGCCGGTCAGCCTTGCTGCTTTACCTGGCCTGCGCCGCTGGGTAACGTCAGCGCCACGCCAACAAAAGGACTCTGCCATGAGCGAGCTGATCACCTACCATGCCGAAGACGGCATCGCCACCCTGACCCTGAACAATGGCAAGGTCAATGCCATCTCGCCGGAGGTCATCGATGCGTTCAATGCAGCGCTTGATCGCGCCCTCGAGGCCCGGGCGGTGGTGATCATTACTGGGCAGCCAGGCATTCTGTCGGGCGGCTACGACCTGAAAGTCATGACCCGCGGTCCCAAAGAAGCCATCGAGTTGGTCACCGCAGGCTCCACCCTGGCGCGCCGTCTGTTGTCGCACCCGTTTCCAGTGGTGGTGGCCTGCCCGGGCAACGCCGTGGCCAAAGGGGCGTTCCTGCTGCTGTCGGCCGACTACCGCATTGGCGTCGAGGGCCCGTACAAGGTGTGCCTGAACGAAGTGCAGATCGGCATGACCATGCACCACGCGGGCATCGAACTGGCCCGTGACCGCCTGCGCCGCTCGGCCTTCCACCGCTCGGTGATCAACGCCGAAGTGTTCGACCCCCACGGGGCGGTGGATGCAGGCTTTCTGGACAAGGTCGTGCCCGCCGAGCAACTGATGGATACCGCCTTGGCTGCAGCACAAGCGCTCAAGCAGCTGAACATGCTGGCCCACAAGAACACCAAGCTCAAGGTCCGCAAGGGCCTGCTCGAAGCCCTGGACAAGGCTATCGAGCAAGACCAGCAACACATGGGGTGACCCCATCACCTGCACAGATCGCCCACTCAACCTACACCAAGGTTTGCCCCGGCCAGTGCACAGTCGTACACTGCCGGGCGACTGTCTGGTGTGAGTCGTACCATGCTTTACGTTCTTCGCATGTTCCTGCTGGCGCTGCATTTTCTCGCCGTTGGCGCCGTGGGGCTGATCATCGGCCTGTGCCGCCCGTTCAACCCCGATAACAGCCGCGTGTTCGCCCGGCTCTACAGCGTGCCGGCCACCTGGCTGATGCGCCTGAAGGTCCAGGCCCAGGTGGGGCCTTTGTGGGATCAGCCGCCTGGCTGCGTCATCATCGCCAACCACCAATCCAACTTCGACCTGTTCGTCCTGGGCCAGGTGGTTCCGCAACGCACCGTGGCCATCGGCAAGAAAAGCCTGGGCTGGATTCCGCTGTTCGGGCAGTTGTTCTGGCTGGGCGGCAACGTGCTGGTCGACCGCAAGAACGCCTACCAGGCCCGCAAGGCGTTGCAAAAGACCACCCGCGTCCTGCAGAACGACACCTCCATCTGGATATTCCCTGAAGGCACACGCAACGCCGGTGAACAGCTACTGGCGTTCAAGAAAGGCGCATTCCACATGGCCATCGAGGCCGGGGTACCCATCGTACCTGTGTGCGTGAGCCGCTATGCACACCGGCTGGACCTCAACAGCTGGCGCCGCCGGACGGTGATCGTGCGCTCCTTGCCCCCCATTGCTACCACCGGCATGACGCAACAAGACCTGCCTGCGCTGATCGAGCAGTGCCGCACGCAAATGCAGCAGTGCATCGACCGGATGGAAAACGAACTGCCCTGACCCGTTGCTCTCGCGCCCGCTACAGCCCAAGCTGTAAGGCGTGTTCAACCACAAGAAAGCGGGCAGTCATGGGGCGAGTCGTGGCAGCGGCGGTATACAGCGCCGGTAGGAAGGTCACCAACATCAGTATCGATGAAGGCAGCGAGTGGGCGCGCAAACCGGGCCACTTCGTGTGGATCGGGCTGGAGGAGCCCGACGCCGAAGCACTGGCCAACCTGCAGCGCCAGTTCAACCTGCACGAACTGGCCATCGAAGACGCCCTGGAGAAGCACAGCCGGCCGAAGCTGGAAACCTTCGGCGACGCCTTGTTCATCGTCACCTATTCACCCGTGCGCCAGCAGGGTCGGCTGGAGTTCATCGAAACCCACATCTTCGCCGGCACTGGCTACGTGATTACCTGTCGCAATGGCCATTCCAAATCCTATGCCCTGGTGCGCGAGCGCTGCGAAGCACGGCCGTTGCTGCTCGAACACGGGGAGGACTTCGTGTTGTATGCGCTGTTGGACTTCGTTAACGAAAACTACCAGCCTGTAAGCGAGGCGATTCACGGGGAGATCGAAGCGCTGGAGCAGAGCGTGCTGGGCGGTTCGCTGCTTGAAGCCGACATCCGTCGCCTGCACAGCCTGCGGCGCGATCTGCTGCGCCTGCGCCGCTATGTGGCGCCTATGGTGGAAGTGAGCGAAGAACTGCAGCGCCTGAGCTTTCCCTTCATCGACAAGAACATGCGCCCGTACTTTCGTGACGTCCAGATCCACGTGACCCGGCAGATGGAAGACCTGGCCGGGATTCGCGACATTGCCAGCCAGACCATCGAGATCGGCATGCTGCTCGAAGCGTCTCGCCAGAGCATCGTGCAGCGCAAGTTCGCCGCCTGGGCGGCTATTCTGGCCTTCCCCACTGCCATTGCCGGCATCTACGGGATGAACTTCCAGAACATGCCCGAGCTGAGCTGGCACTACGGCTATTACGTAGTCCTGGGGGTGATCGCGGCCGGGTGCACAGGCCTGTTCGCCAGCTTCAAGAAATCCGGCTGGTTGTAACCAAGATAGGGGTCACCGGGCGACCCCTGCCCTGTCAGGCCGCGTTGTGCTTGTTAGCCGGTTGCTGGATGAAACGCAACATCCATTCGCCTACCACGTCACCCTGATGTTCGGTGGCGAGGCTGGCGACGGCCTGCTGGTAGACCTCATCGCCTAGATGCGCCTGGCGTGCGTCGAGCAAGGCCCGGGAGTAGTCGTGTACGAACTCCGGGTGGCCTTGGAAACACAGCACCTGATCGCCGATGCAATACGCGGCGTTGGGGCAGAAATCACTGGACGCAATGACCGTGGCGCCTTTGGGCAATTCGGTCACCTGGTCCTGGTGACTGATCAGCAAGGTCAGCTCCGATACTTGAGGTTGCATCCATGGTGCACGCGCTGCCAGTGAATAACGGTGTACGCCAACGCCCCAGCCCTTCTCCGCTCGCTCCGCTTTGCCGCCCAAGGTCAACGCCAGCAGCTGGTGACCGAAACACACACCCAGCAGCTTCTCACCCCGGTCATACAGCTTGAGCAGATAAGCCTTGAGCGTCTGGATCCAGGGATCGGAACCGAACGAATCGGCCTTGCTGCCCGTCACAAGGTAAGCATCGAACTTAAGGTCATCGGCGGGATATTCACCGTTCATGACGTTGTAGACACTGAACTGTGCTGTGATCGGCTGACGGGCGAAGAGCTGCTCGAACATCCTGCCGTAGCCTTCGTACTGCGCCGTCAATTCCGGTCGCAGAACATCGGTTTCAAGGATGCAGATGCGTAACGACATAGGGATAGTCCTGAACGACATGGATGGAAAACAGCTGTAGAGCGTGACGCGAAAGGCACGTACAAGCAAGAGGGTCGCGCAGACGAACGGTGCGCTTTGGGCTGAGACGGCACAAAAACACCCAACCTGTCTAGGTGAAGCCTATCAGCGCGATGGCTTAATGCTTTAAAACGAAATGTTATAGGCCGCTGGCAGTTAGAACAAAGGGTTCTCAATATTGAATGATGTACGCCCTACTGTTGCAGTATGTCCACATTCATGAGGCAAGCCGTGCCGGCGCCAGTAGGGGCCATTGCGATCGACCCGACATGTGACAAGGAAGCCAACGGGTATTTAGGAATAACAACAAGAAGGCGGTCCGCCATGTTTAGACAATCGAAACTTCGCCAAGCTGGACTCATTCTTTTCGCAACCACGCTGTTGCTGATAGTGCCAAACCTGACACGTCTGTTCGGCTAAGGCGGGTGGTGGCGGTAGCAGGCGGGATAGCGGTAACCTGCTGGCCCTGATGGCCGGAGTATCCCATGCGCCCATGCATTGCCTTGGCAGCCTTGCTGTCGTGCCTGCCGCTGTCGGCGGCCCAACTGCACCTTGAACTTGGCACTGGCCAAAAGCAGTGGAGCAGCGAACAGTTGCTCGCACATCCCCAAGCCAAGACGGTGGACATTAGTGAGGACGTTTCCTATAAGCGCCCCATGCGCTATCGCGCAGTGCCCCTCGCGGCGCTGCTCAACGGTGTGCAGCCTGAGGACCACCTGCAGGCCATTGCAGCCGATGGCTTTGCGGCAGAAATGCCCGCTGGCCCTCTGCTTCAACCCGGCCCGGCGCAGGCCTGGCTAGCCGTCGAAGACCCAGCCGCCCCTTGGCCGCCCCTAGGTAAGGGAAAACCGAGTGCAGGGCCGTTTTATTTGGTGTGGACGGCGCCGCAAGCGAGCGGCATTCGCCCCGAACAATGGCCCTTTCAGATCTCCACGATACGTAAGCTAGCCTCTGTCGAGCAGCGCTTCCCGGCGTTGCTGCCGGACCCCGACCTGCCGGGCGACAGCCCCGTGCGACAAGGCTTTGCATTGTTCCAGCAGAACTGCCTGGCCTGCCACCGTCTGAACGGTGCAGGGGATGCGCAGGTAGGGCCTGATTTGAATGTGCCGCACAACCCGACCGAGTATTTCCAGCCGGGTTACCTGCGCATGCTGATTCGGGACCCACAACGCTTGCGGCAATGGCCCCAGGCGAAAATGCCGGGCTTTGCCCCAAGCGTGCTGAATGATCAGGAGCTCGATGCGCTGTTGGCCTACCTGCGGCACATGGCCACGCGCAAATCCTGAGAAAATCGGGCCGCAGGGCGGCCCAATGGCCTAGGCCGTGAGGCGCTCGTGCTTGACCCCCCACCCCTCCACTTCGCCTCCATAAGGCGTGACAACCTGTTCGAAGGCCTCCTCGAAGTCGCCAATGCCACCGTGGGTGGCGAACATGATTTTACTGAGTTCCAGGTGCCAGGCACCGTCGTCGAGTTCGGTTACCTGAGCGTTAAGCGACTCGCCACGAAACTCCCCGGCTGCGCGGCGCGCAGCGGCTTCATCCGGAAAAACGGCATAGAACTCGATGGGGTGGATCTGGGTGAAATCGAAGCCACCTGCCTTCATCTGGCGCAGGACGTTGCTGCTGATATCGTCGTGTTGGCTGCTCATGAATCGTCCTCCTGAATAACGCAGTGGATAGACTTTCCGTGCAAGGGCACCTGCCCTAAATCGTCGGGCAGTTCGAGCTGATACAAGACGCGGGTGGGAACGGTGCCGCCTGCGCAGCCGGCGGGCACCTT